>DOUP01000187.1 GCA_003520545.1 Maritimibacter sp.
CCAGCGGGTGAAGCTGGATCGCCTTGCCTTCGATCAGCATCGGCTCGAACGCCTGGATGCCGAGGCGGTGCAGGGTGGGCGCGCGGTTCAGAAGCACCGGGTGTTCGCGGATCACCTCGTCGAGGATATCCCAGACTTCGGGGCGCTCTTTCTCGACCAGCTTCTTGGCCTGCTTCACGGTCGAAGACAGTCCCTTGGCTTCGAGCCGCGAGTAGATGAACGGCTTGAACAGCTCCAGGGCCATCTTCTTGGGCAGACCACACTGGTGCAGTTTGAGCTCCGGGCCGGTCACGATGACCGAACGACCCGAGAAGTCGACGCGCTTGCCGAGAAGGTTCTGGCGGAAGCGGCCCTGCTTGCCTTTAAGCATGTCGGACAGCGACTTCAGCGGGCGCTTGTTGGCGCCGGTGATGACACGGCCACGGCGGCCGTTGTCGAACAGGGCGTCCACGGATTCCTGCAACATCCGCTTCTCGTTGCGCACGATGATGTCCGGCGCACGAAGCTCGATCAGGCGCTTCAGGCGGTTGTTCCGGTTGATCACGCGACGGTAGAGGTCGTTGAGGTCGGAGGTCGCGAAACGGCCACCGTCCAGCGGAACCAGCGGGCGAAGCTCCGGCGGAATGACCGGGATCACGGTGAGGATCATCCATTCCGGGCGGTTGCCGGATTCGAGGAAGCTCTCCACGACCTTCAGGCGCTTGATGATTTTCTTCGGCTTCAGCTCGCCGGTGGCTTCGGCGAGGTCCGCGCGAAGCTGTTCGGCCTCGGCTTCGAGGTCGATCATCGAAAGCATCTCACGGATCGCTTCGGCACCGATGTTCGCCGTGAAAGCGTCCATGCCGTAGGTGTCCTGCGCGTCCATGAACTCTTCTTCGGTCATCAGCTGACCGTATTCGAGATCGGTGAGACCCGGTTCGATCACCACGTAGTTCTCGAAGTAGAGAATGCGCTCAAGATCGCGCAGCGTCATGTCGAGCATGAGACCGATGCGGCTGGGAAGCGATTTCAGGAACCAGATGTGGGCGACGGGCGCGGCCAGCTCGATGTGGCCCATACGCTCGCGGCGCACCTTCTGGAGCGTCACTTCAACACCGCACTTCTCGCAGACGACGCCACGATACTTCATGCGCTTGTATTTGCCGCAGAGACATTCGTAGTCCTTGATCGGCCCGAAGATACGGGCGCAGAACAAGCCATCACGCTCGGGCTTGAAGGTCCGGTAGTTGATGGTCTCCGGCTTTTTGATTTCCCCGTAGGACCAGCTGAGGATCCGCTCGGGCGAGGCCAGCGAGACTTTGATTTCGTCAAAGATCTTCTGGGACGCCAGAGGGTTAAACGGGTTTGTGGTCAGTTCCTGGTTCATCTCGATATCCTAATCTGTGCGTTGAGGGGTGGGAGGCGAGGCCGATCAGGCCCCTTCCTCGTCGTCCTCCCCTTCCGCATCCAGGAGTTCCATGTTGAGGCCGAGACCCCGAACTTCCTTCACGAGCACGTTGAAGCTTTCCGGTACGCCGGCTTCGAAGTTGTCTTCGCCCTTGACGATCGACTCGTAGACCTTGGTCCGGCCTGCCACGTCGTCCGACTTGACGGTGAGCATCTCCTGAAGCGTGTAGGCCGCGCCGTAAGCTTCGAGCGCCCAGACCTCCATCTCCCCGAAACGCTGGCCACCGAACTGGGCTTTACCGCCCAGGGGTTGCTGCGTGACGAGCGAGTAGGGCCCGGTCGACCGTGCGTGGATCTTGTCGTCCACGAGGTGGTGAAGCTTCAGAAGGTACTTCACGCCGACGGTCACTTCGCGCGCGAACTGCTCGCCCGTGCGGCCATCGTAGAGCACCGACTGGCCAGAGGTATCAAAGCCCGCGCGAGTCAGCGCATCGTTGACTTCCGGCTCCTTGGCACCGTCGAAGACCGGGGTGGCGATCGGCACACCGCGGGTCACGTTCTCGGCAGCTTCGACAAGCGTGCCTTCGTCCATGCCCTCGATCCCTTCGGCAAAGACATCGTCGCCGTAGGCGAGATGCATCGCTTCGCGCACCGGGGTCAGGTCGCCGGAGCGTTTGTATTCGCCCAGAGCCTCGTCGATGTTGATACCAAGACCGCGTGCGGCCCAACCCATGTGGGTTTCAAGGATCTGACCGACGTTCATACGCGACGGCACACCCAGCGGGTTGAGGCAGAAATCGACCGGGGTCCCATCCGCGAGGAACGGCATGTCCTCCATCGGCACCACGCGCGAAATCACACCCTTGTTCCCGTGACGACCGGCCATCTTGTCGCCCGGCTGAAGCTTGCGCTTCACGGCGATGAAGACCTTGACCATCTTCATCACACCCGGCGGCAGGTCATCGCCACGGCGGACCTTCTCGACCTTGTCTTCGAAACGGTGCTCAAGCGCACGCTTCTGGGCTTCGTACTGCGCGTTCAGAGCTTCGACCTGCTGCGCGTCAGCTTCGTCCTCAAGGGCGAGCTGCCACCACTGGCCACGGCTCAGGCTCTCCAGCAGATCACCGTCGATCTTGGACCCGGGCTTGACGCCTTTGGGGCCTTTCACGGCGGTCTTGCCTTCGATCATGTCGCGCAGACGGGCATAGATGTTGCGGTCGAGAATGGCGAGCTCGTCGTCCCGGTCACGGGCCAGACGTTCGACTTCCTCACGCTCGATCTGAAGCGCACGTTCGTCTTTTTCGACACCGTGACGGTTGAACACGCGAACTTCCACGACAGTGCCGTAATCGCCCGGCTTCACCCGCAGCGAGGTGTCGCGCACGTCCGAGGCTTTCTCGCCGAAGATGGCGCGGAGCAGTTTCTCCTCCGGCGTCATCGGGCTTTCACCCTTCGGCGTGATCTTCCCGACGAGAATGTCGCCCGGCTCCACGTCCGCACCGATGTAAACGATACCGGCCTCGTCGAGGTTGCGCAGCGCTTCTTCACCGACGTTCGGAATGTCGCGGGTGATCTCTTCCGGCCCGAGCTTGGTGTCACGAGCGGCGACTTCGAATTCCTCGATGTGGATCGAGGTGAAAACGTCGTCACGCGCGATGCGCTCGGAGATCAGGATCGAGTCCTCGTAGTTGTAACCGTTCCACGGCATGAAGGCGACGACGACGTTCTTGCCGAGCGCCAGTTCACCGAGGTCGGTGGACGGGCCGTCAGCGATCACTTCGCTCTTGCCGACCGTGTCGCCCACTTTCACCAGCGGACGCTGGTTGATGCAGGTGTTCTGGTTCGACCGCTGGAACTTGCGCAGACGGTAGATGTCCACGCCCGGATCGCCCGGCTCCAGATCAGCGGTTGCGCGCACGACGATACGGGTGGCGTCCACCTGGTCGATGATGCCGGCACGCTTGGCCTGGATCGCAGCGCCGGAATCGACGGCCACCTTGCCTTCGATGCCGGTGCCGACGAGCGGCGCCTCGGCCCGCAGGAGCGGAACCGCCTGACGCTGCATGTTCGAGCCCATGAGAGCGCGGTTGGCGTCGTCGTTTTCAAGGAACGGGATCAGCGAGGCCGC
>DOUP01000183.1 GCA_003520545.1 Maritimibacter sp.
CCACGCCCGCGGTGGGTTCGTCCAGCATGAGAAGGTCGGGCTTGTGCATGATGCAGGCCGCAAGCGCCAGCCTCTGCTTCCATCCGCCTGAAAGCGCCCCTGCGAGTTGCGCCTTTCGGGAGGCCAGCCCAAGGTCTTCCAACGTCTCCCGCACGGCCTCGTGGCCCATGCCATAAAGCCCCGCGACGAAGCGCAGGTTTTCTTCGATGGTCAGGTCTTCGTAAAACGAAAACCGCTGGGTCATATAACCCACGCGCCGCTTGATCTCGACACGGTCGCGGAGGATGTCGCGGCCCAGCACCTTGCCCTCACCCCCGTCCGGCTCCAGCAGCCCGCACATCATGCGAATCGTGGTTGTCTTGCCCGACCCATTCGGCCCGAGAAACCCCATGATCTCGCCCGCCTTCACATCGAGCGATACATCGTCGACCACGGTGCGATCCCCGTAGCGCTTGGTGAGGTGTTTCACCGATATGGCGGGCGCGTTCACTCGGTGCCCTCGGCGCTTGCATCCACGGGCAGCGCCACGTCGACGATCTGCCCCGGTTTGAGCAGGTGCGCGCCGGAGGGCTGCGCCTCGACGAGGTAGACCAGCTTTTGCCGGTTTTCGAGCGAGTAGATCACCGGCGGCGTGAACTCCGGCTCGTCGGAGATATAGGTGATCGTCGCCACGGTATCGGGGTCGCAGCCATCGCAATTGACCCGCAATTCGTCCCCGACGGCGATCTGCGAAAACGAACGCTCGGGGACGTAGAGCGACAGTTTCACCGACCCTTCCGCCAGCACCGAGAGCACCGGGGCAGAGGGACCCGCGATCTCGCCCCTGTGGCGCAGGATATCGACCACTTTCACCGCCTCGGGCAGCACCAGGATTCGCTGATCCAGCCGCCAGGCCGCCTGATCGCGCGCGGCTTGCGCGGCCCGGACACTTGCCTCTGCCTGCGCGATGGCTTGCGGGCGAGCGGCGAGTTTGGCGACCGCAAGGTTGGCTTCGATCTCCGCCACCTTCGCCTGTGCCACTTCCGCCGCCGAGACCGCATCGTCGCGCCGCGCGGTGGTGGTCGCGCCACGCTCGGCCAGCTTGATGATCCGGTCTCGCGTCCGCTCGGCCTCGACCGCCTGTGTCCTTGCCGAAGCCAGGCTCGCCTCGATCACCTCGATTTCTTCCGGCCTTGCCCCTTCAAGCAGGTTCGCAAGCGCGCTTTCAGCCTGGGACAATTGCGCCTCGGCCTGGGCCAACGCGATCTCGGCGTCTTGCTGCTGCATCGTCACAAGCACCGTTCCCGCCGCCAGCACATCCCCCTTGGACACCGCCACCTCCGCGATCTGGGCGACCTCGACCGGGGCGACCATCGTGTAATCCCCCTCGACATACCCCGAGGCAAAAGGCGCGGGATCGCCGCACATGGTCAGGATCGCTGAGAGGATGGGAACGGAGCAAATCAGGCTCATGGCGTGATCCTTTCGGCGCGGGCGCGCAGGGTGGAAATGACGATATCGGCAATCTGTCGGGCCTCGTCCGCCCCTATCGCGTCCCACCCCATGCGGCGGGTGACGAACGTCTGCGCGATCCGGAAATAGAGCACCTGACCAATGGTGGCGAAGACCAGGAGCTTGACCTCCTCATCTTCGGCGGGCGCACCGGTGATAACCGACCAGAGTGCACAGAACCGGGCGTGCCGCGGCAGGAAGACCGCCTCGAAGAGCTGATCGGCAACCTCGCCGGGATCGGAGAGTTCGCGCATAATGAAGGCGATGAAATCGGCGCGGGGCGAGGCCAGAACCATCCCCGCGAACGCATGGATGGAGGCATCGATCTCCGCCATTGCCGCCTCGGGCGTGCTGGGCAGTGGCGCATCGCCGGCCTGGGCGAAAAGCCCGCCGATCCGGCTGGCAATGGTTTCGGCACAGGCTGTGCGAAGCCCTTCTTTCGATCCGAAATGGTACGAGATCGACGCCACGTTCGTGCCCGCTGCGTCTGCCAGGGCCCGCGTCGAGGTGGCCGCGAACCCATTCTCTCCGAAAAGCCGGAGACCGGCGGCGATCAGCGCCTCTTGCGTCGAGGGTTTTGTAGGTGAGTCGGTCATACCCCACTTTCAATCAATCGTTTGATTAAATCAATCCCGTCGTTCTGCGACATCTTGCGCCAAGGGCTGTGGACGCCCCCCGTCACACCCACTAGATTCACCCAGACTCACACCCGGAGACCTCATGTCCGAGACCGCCACCGAATATCAGGTGCTTGCCCGCAAATACCGGCCCGAAACCTTCGCCGACCTGATCGGCCAGGACGCGATGGTGCGGACCCTGAAGAACGCGTTCGAGGCCGACCGCATTGCGCAGGCCTTCATCATGACGGGCATTCGCGGCATCGGGAAAACCACGACCGCACGGATCATCGCCAAGGGGATGAACTGTATCGGACCGGACGGAAACGGCGGGCCGACCACGACGCCCTGCGGGAAATGCGAACATTGCGTCGCCATTGCCGAAGGCCGCCACGTCGACGTGATGGAGATGGACGCGGCCTCGCGCACCGGGGTCGGCGACATCCGCGAGATCATCGACAGCGTTCATTACCGGGCGGCTTCGGCGCGCTACAAGATCTACATCATCGACGAGGTTCACATGCTGTCGACGAGCGCCTTCAACGCGCTCCTCAAGACGCTGGAAGAACCGCCCGCCCATGTAAAGTTCATTTTCGCCACGACCGAGATCCGCAAGGTGCCGGTCACGGTGCTGTCGCGGTGCCAACGCTTCGATCTCCGCCGCATCGAGCCTGAGCACATGATCGCGCTTCTGCGCAGGATAGCCGCCTCCGAGAATGCCGAGATTGCAGATGACGCGCTCGCGCTCATCACCCGTGCCGCCGAAGGCTCGGCCCGTGACGCGACCTCGCTTCTCGACCAGGCGATCAGCCACGGTGCGGGCGAGACGACGGCGGACCAGGTGCGCGCCATGTTGGGGCTGGCCGACCGGGGTCGGGTGCTCGACTTGATGGACATGATCCTCAGGGGCGACGCGGCGGGCGCGCTTAATGAGCTTTCCTCGCAATACGCCGACGGGGCCGACCCGATGGCCGTGCTGCGCGATCTGGCCGAGGTGACCCATTGGGTCAGCGTGGTGAAGATCACACCGGAAGCCATCGAAGACCCCACGATCTCGCCCGACGAGCGCGCCCGCGGTCAGGCCATGGCCGGGCAATTGTCCCAACGCATCCTCGCACGGATGTGGCAAATGCTCCTGAAAGCGATCGAAGAGGTTGGCACGGCCCCGAACGCCATGATGGCCGCCGAAATGGCGATTATTCGCCTGACCCACGTGGCCGACCTACCCAGCCCCGAAGACCTGGTCAAGAAACTGCAGGAAACCCCGCCGCCACCACCACCCTCGGCCCCCGCTGGCGGGCCGGCGCACAACGGAAACGGTGCGACGGGTTACGGCGGCGCGGCCCCAACGGGTGGTGGTTCGGGCGGCGTGACGGCGCTGGCCGGCGATGTAAATCCGCTCGCCCGTTACGCGACCTTCGACGACGTGGTCGCCCTGATTAAAGCGCACCGCGACATGACGCTCTATTTCGACGTGGAAAAGGGCCTGCGGCTCGCCTCCTATCAACCCGGACGGATCGAGTTCACCCCGACCGACACGGCCCCCAGGAACCTCGCGGCCACGCTTCAACAGCGCTTGCAGGCCTGGACCGGCGCGCGTTGGGGCGTCTCCGTGGTGAATGGCGCCGATGCACCGACCATCGCGGAAACGCGCGACAAGGAAGACAACGCCCTGCGGAGCGAGGCCGAGGCGCACCCGCTGGTGCAAGCCGTGCTGGCCAAGTTCCCCGGTGCGAAAATCACCGACATCCGCTCGGTTCAGGAGTTGCGGGCCGAAGCCGCGGAAGAGGCGCTGGCCGAAGTCGAAGACGAATGGGATCCCTTCGAGGATAGCTGAACCCTTGTCCAAGCCCCGGGGCGTTGCGATATAACGTCCAAGCCGGAAGGAGAAAGATATGATGAAAGGTCTAGGCGGTCTTGGCGACATGGCCAAGATGATGAAAGCCGCGCAGGAAATGCAGGGCAAGATGGCCGACATGCAGGAAAGCCTCGACGCCATCGAGGTCACCGGCGAAAGCGGGGCGGGCCTTGTGAAAGCCACCGCGACGGCCAAGGGTGAATTGACCGGACTCGACATCGACCCGAAGATTTTCGACCCGAACGAGAAAGAAGTGGTCGAGGATTTGATCCTCGCCGCGATCAAGGACGCGCAGCTGAAAGCGCAGGAGCGCTCGACGCAGGAGATGCAGCGCATCACCGAGGAGTTGGGCCTGCCGGCCGGCATGGCGAACCCCTTCGGCTAACCGGATGTCCGAAGCGCCCCGCGACATCGAAAACCTCATCGAGTTGATGGCAAAGCTGCCGGGGCTGGGTCCCCGGTCAGCCCGCCGCGCGGTGCTTCACCTGATCCGAAAGCGCGGGCTGCTCCTGGCCCCCTTGGCCGACGCCATGCATGCGGTCGCCGTCTCGGCCCGCGAGTGCATTACCTGCGGCAACGTCGGCACCACCGAGGTCTGCGACATCTGCGCCTCGCAAAAACGTGCAACCGGCGAGCTTTGCGTGGTGGAGGACGTGGCCGACCTCTGGGCCATGGAACGCTCCGGCGTCTTCAAGGGCCGCTATCACGTGCTGGGCGGAACGCTGTCCGCCCTGGACGCCATAGGCCCGGACGAATTGCGCATCCCGAAACTGGTCAGCCGGATCGGTGCGGAAAACATCACCGAGGTTATCCTCGCCCTGAACGCCACCGTCGACGGCCAAACCACCGCGCACTACATCGCGGACGAGCTGGAAGGGCGTTGCTCCGTGACATCGCTCGCTCAAGGCGTTCCGATCGGCGGCGAGTTGGACTACCTGGACGACGGCACGATCTCCGCCGCATTGAAAGCGCGCAAGTCCGTTTGACCTGGAACACAGGGCATCGTACCGGGCTGGATCCCGGCCGGGCGAAGCCCCACCGCGCGACCCGACCTCATCACGCAGAAAACCAGTTTTCTAGTTTTCTAGT
>DOUP01000147.1 GCA_003520545.1 Maritimibacter sp.
CAAAGGGGTTCAGCTTGCGTTCAAAGTCATAAGCCATCAGCATTTTGGCCAGCTTCATCGACTGATATTTGGCGATATGGTTGCCCACCACTTCGTTCGGCTTCTTGAACGACATGGTCAGTTTGGTGCCTTTGGCAGAGCGCGCAGGGGTGAAACCGGAAATGGTCAGATCGTCCGCCTCAACCCGGTAATTCGCGCCGGTGAAAGCAGCCAACTGAGGGGCATTTTGCGCGCGCAACGCAACCTTTTCCATCAGTTGTTCAGCAAACGCCAAGGCCGTCGGAACCAGCTTATCCTCACTGGTCGCAAATGCCGCAAGCTCTTGATCCAGCTCCCATAATGCGCCGTTCAGGGCCATCGGGGCATTGTCTGTCAGAACCTCTTCCACAGCCCCCACATCCACGGAAACTTCACCCGCGTGAGAGGCTAAAAGATACGAGGTCGCATTGGCAAACACGTAAAGCACCACAAGGCTTTCGGCCGCCAAAAGCTCAGCAAACACTGTCGCTTTATCCGCCCCCAAAGCGCCTTCCAAATTCGCGCGCCGAAGGGCTGCCAACTCTGTCGCCTCGGAAAATCCCTCACCCACCGCCAGCGCAATGGAAACTGCGCGGCGCAGGCTGTGCAACACCGTGGCCTGAAGCGGAGAGATCAGCGGGTCATCCCCATCCGCGCCCTCAATGCGCGCCACCAAATGCACACCTTCGGGCCGCGCGGTCGAGCGTGTTACCAATCCCGGCGTGGTCGACCGAAACCGCCGCGTCCGCGCGACTCCGGGCGAGCGTTCGACCGGCGTCGCCTCACGCGCTTTGGCCAAACGTGGGGTATGGTCGAAGCCGTCCAGCATGGCGCTCGCGGCATCGTAATGGGCGCGGATATCCTCCTCGCGAAGCTCCATCTGATCGGCTGGCATGCTCATCCCTGATCCTCTTCACTGTTCCAAAAATACCTCGGGGGGTGAGGGGGCAGCGCCCCCTTATCACCGCGACGCGCGCTCCGCGCGGCGCAACTACCAATAACTCAGCACCTGCCCCCCGTGGCTGACTACAAATTTCCGAACGTCGCGAAACCCCGGCGGGTTTTTCTCAGCGAGCACCTGGAACGGGCGCTGCGGCAATATCACCGTGCGCGCCATCCGCGTGGCCCCGGTTTCCGCGCCGCGCCCCGAGAAAGGGTCGAGCGCAAAGACCTCTCGCTCGACCTTGCCGAACCAGCCGCTTTTCTCCAACTCGACCCGCTCGCTCTCCAACTCCTCGACCGTCCAGGCCAGCGCCCAATCCTCGCCCTCCGGCGCCCGTGCCTCGGACAGGACATCGCGCAGCGGGCCGACCTGTCGGGTGTAGGCATGGGAGTACATCGGTCCGACGTGAATGCGTCGCAGGCGTTTCGGGTGCAGGTCGGAAAAATCGCGATCGAACCCGCTTGCGATGGTGACAAGCTTCAACCCGCCCATTGCTTGTGCGGCGAGATGCGACTGCACTTCCGGCCAGCGGGATTCGTCTTTTGGCAGGGCAATGCGTCCTGTGTCCTCGACCTCCATCATGTAGATCGTCGGCAGGTTCACGCCGCTGTCGTAAACCGCCCAGTGCAGGAGATACCGGCGGCGCGGGTCGCGCCCCTCTTGCAGATTGCCAAGCCAGATCGCATCCGGGTCCATCTGTGGCCAGAACAGATCGCCGCGCGCCAGCTCTTCATAGTATAGCCGTTGCGACATGGCGTATTGCAGCTTGGTCGGGATGGTCAGTCTGCCCACGATCTCCTGGATCATCTGGTCTTTCAGCTTCGTGACCGACGGCAGGGTTTTCAGGTGCTTGGCGGCTTGCGCGGCATCTGCGGCCATCTGGAGGAATTCGGCGTGGATCGGAAAGCCGCTTTCCTCCCGGTCGAACGTCAGCTTGCCCGGCCCGATGCCGTCGACGCGCCCCGACATGTGGTATTTGTTCGCCAAAGCCCGGAAGCTGTAGCCAAGCGCGATGATGTAGCGCGCGAGCACTTCGACTTCCTGTTTGTCGAGCGCCTTTTCGGTTTCCATGACCGCGGCGACCCGCGCGAGGTGATCTGTGATCGCGTCGAATTTCTTGAAATAGCGCCGGGTGACTCGGGTGTCTTCGAGGTCGATGTGATCGTCGGTGAGCGCGCCCGTCTCAGTCATCTTCGACCATCCCCTCCATGTCGCCCCACAAATCGGCTTGGCGGTCTTCGCGCGTTGCCGGTGCCTCCACGACCAAGGTCGCCGGGTCGCCGCCGATCATCAGGAGGTCATAGGCTTCCTGGCTCATAAGGACGAATTGGGGCCGTCCGTGCTTCCGGATCGACACGAGGTCTTGTTTTGCGGCCTCCAGCACGTCGCGGGTGTTCTGCCCCAGATCGGTTGCGGAAAATTCGATCATCACGAGCCGTCCGGCGTGTCCCATTTGCCAAGGCGCATGAACCGGATCAGGGCGACGGTGACCGCGCCGACGACCAACCCGCGGAGCATCGCTCCCATGGTGTCCTCGCCGAAGGGCAGGGTGTCGCCCATCAGGACCATTGCAATGGACACGGCCAAGGCGATTGCCACCACGACGGTCCAGCGCAGCGGTTTGGACAACTTGGTCATGGTCACGCGCCGTAGAGGTTCTTGTCGTGCTTCTCGACGATCTCGGCAAACCGACGCGCAAAGCGCTCATCCGCCTTGGCTTTGGCTTCCAATACGTCACGGGCGAAGACCATATGTTCTTCGTGGGCTTCCATCATGTCGGCCATCTTCTGATTGGTCGCCGTGCCGATGGAGGCCATGGCGGCTTGCGCTTCCTTGTCCGTCTCCACCCCGATCTCGTTGATCCGGTGGGCCACGTCCTGCTGCTGCGCGGTCTTGAGCGACTTGGACAGGGCGTCATACAGAACGACGCGCTGCTTGGTGTCCGTCTGAAGCTTGTTGATCAGAACCATCTGGGTCGCGGCCTGGTTTTGCAGACTGTCGACCCAGGTCTTGCCCTTCTCGATGTAGCGCTCCAGCGTTTGCGAGCGGGCCAGCTTCACCTGCTCCTGCTGTACCATGTCGTTGTATTTTGCATTCAGGTCGGCGAGCTCGCTTTCCAGCTTGGTGCGCGCGGCGGCGTCCTGCTCCATGGAGATCTTGTTCTCGACCTCGATGATCCTGGGGTCCATCGCCTGGATGTCGGCCTTGAGCGTTTCCAACTCGCCGACCACCATTTCGCGTTCGTCCAGGGTCTCGGTGAGGTTGGTTTCCACCTTGGTCTTTTGCTCATTCAGCATGTCGAGCTGACCTTGCAGCAGCGAGACGATCACGTCTGATTTCGAGATCAGGTCCTGCAACTTGTCGTCGATCGACGCCGTGCGCATCCGTTCCTGGCGCAGGCTTTCCGAGCGGTGCCTGGAGAAGATGCCAACGAAGCTTTCCCAGCCGGTCTTGGACCGCATTTCATCGAAGTCCTTGGAAAACCCGGCCGTTACGTCATCGAGACCCATGATGAGCTCGGCGATATTGGCGTTCATCACCTGCGTATGGGTGTGCACGTCATCGAGTGTCGCATTCTCGATGTCGATGGTGATGTCTTCCCCCGACTTCAGCTTCGTGCGCGCCGTTTCGATCCGGCTTGTCAGCTCAGCGATCTTCGCCTGTGCTTCCTGCACCTGCGTCTGGCTTTCCTTGATCTGGGTGTCGAGATTTGCGGCCATCCTGTCCCCGTTCTATCTCTTAAAGTTAATCATCGTAACATTATCCTATCTAGGAAGCCTAGCGCGTTTGTGAAGGGGAGGTCACGGGCAAATCGCCGAAATCAGGTGTTTTTCGGTGCCTGCTGGACGTGACCGAATTCATCGCATGAATTCGGATCGAAATCGTCGACGATTTCGTGCGCTTCGGGCTTTCCCCTCTCAGACGGTTTGGCTAGCCTGACCGCATGGTCAAATCTGCTCCTCTCCCTGAACTGGTCGCTGCCCGCGAGGCAGACCTCGTCTCCCTGTGCCAGGATCTCATCCGCATTCCCACGCTGAACCCACCGGGGCTGCACTACCGCGATATCTGCGCGTTTCTGGGCAGCCGGCTGCGCGACAACGGTTGGGAGGTCGAATTGATCCGCGCCGTGGACACGCCGGGGGACAGCGAAGAGTTCCCGCGCTGGAACATGGTGGCCCGCTACGACGGTGGGCGTCCGGGTGACGTGGTCCATTTCAACTCGCACCACGACGTGGTCGAGGTGGGCCATGGCTGGACCCGCGACCCCTTCGGCGGCGAAGTCGCAGATGGCAAGATATACGGTCGCGGCGCCTGCGACATGAAAGGCGGGCTGGCGGCGAGCGTGATTGCCGTCGAGGCGTTCATCGCGGCACATCCCGAATTTGCCGGTGCCATCGAGATTTCCGCCACGGCGGACGAGGAGACCGGTGGGTACGGTGGGGTCGCCTACCTGGCGGAACTCGGTCGCTTCGACCCGGACAAGGTGCAGCACGTCATCATTCCGGAGCCTTTGAACAAGGATCGCATCTGTCTCGGTCACCGGGGCGTCTGGTGGGCAGAAATCGAGACCAAGGGACGGATCGCGCATGGCTCGATGCCGTTTCTGGGCGATAGCGCGGTGCGCCACATGGGGGCTGTCCTGGCCGAGATGGAGGCGACGTTGTTTCCGCTGCTTGCGTCCAAGGAAACCGCGATGCCGGTGGTGCCGGAAGGGGCCCGGAACTCGACGCTCAACATCAACTCGATCCACGGTGGCGAGCGGGAGCAGGACCCCGCCTATACCGGGCTGCCGGCCCCGGTTGTGCCGGACCGTTGCCGGATCATCATCGACCGTCGGTTCCTCATCGAGGAGAGCGTTGAAGACGTGAAGGCCGAAGTGCGGGGAATGTTGGAAAAGATCAAAGCGACTCGCCCAGACTTCGACTATGACGTGCGTGAGTTGTTCGAAGTGATCCCATCGATGACGGAGCAAGACGCGCCTGTGGTGCGGTCGACGGCGGCGGCGATCGAGCGGGTCTTGGGCAAGATGCCGGACTACGTGGTCAGCCCCGGCACCTACGACCAGAAGCACATCGACCGGATCGGACGGCTGAAGAACTGCATCGCCTATGGGCCGGGCATCCTGGACCTCGCGCACCAACCTGACGAATGGGTGGGCGTGCAGGACATGGTCGATAGCGCGGGGGTGATGGCGTTGGTGCTTGAAGATCTGCTTGTTGCGCCGCGCTGACGCGCGTCGCGGTGATGAGGGGGCGCTGCCCCCTCAGACTCCCCCGGGATATTTTTGG
>DOUP01000214.1 GCA_003520545.1 Maritimibacter sp.
GGAAACGCCCCGCCGGAGTGGCGGGGCTTTTCCTTTTCATATCGGTGCCTTAGGGCTGCTCGTCGTCGCCAGCTTCGGGCGTCTCGACCAAAGTGCTTCCGCCGAAGGGATCGACCTCTTCCGCGGGAGCGGCCAGAGCAGCAGCCGCTTCGGCTTCGGCTCGTGCCTCGTCGATGACCTTGCGGTCACGCTCCTGGGCAATGCTGCGCATCTCCATGGTCGCCCCACCGGTCCCGGCCGGGATCAGGCGCCCCACGATGACGTTTTCCTTCAGGCCGACAAGCTTGTCGCGTTTGCCCTGAACCGACGCCTCGGTAAGAACGCGCGTGGTTTCCTGGAACGAGGCCGCCGAGATGAAGCTGCGGGTTTGCAGCGACGCCTTGGTGATCCCGAGCAGGATGGGCTGACCGGAGGCCGGACGACGCCCTTCGCGCTCTGCCTTTTCGTTGGCCGTGTCGAACTCGACCTTGTCCACGTGCTCGCCCTTGAGCAGCGTGGTTTCGCCCGAGTCCATGATCTCCCACTTTTGCAGCATCTGGCGAACGATCACCTCGATGTGCTTGTCGTTGATCTTCACGCCCTGCAGTCGGTACACGTCCTGCACCTCGTTGATCATGTAGTCGGCCAGGGCCTCCACACCCATGATCGCGAGGATGTCATGCGGCGCGGGGTTACCATCCATCAGGTACTCGCCCTTCTGGATGAAGTCGCCCTCGGCAACCGGGATGTGCTTGCCCTTGGGCACCATGTATTCCACGGGCTCCATGCTCTCATCCGACGGCTCGATCGAAATGCGGCGCTTGTTCTTGTAGTCGCGGCCGAAGCGCACGTAACCGTCGATTTCCGCGATGATCGCGTGATCTTTCGGACGACGCGCCTCGAAGAGTTCGGCCACACGCGGCAGACCGCCGGTAATGTCCTTCGTCTTCGCACCTTCACGCGGGATACGCGCGACCACGTCACCGGCTTTGACCTCGGAGCCTTCTTCGACCGACAGAATGGCGTCCACCGACATCGTGTAGGTGATCGGGTTGCCCTGATCGTTGCGGACCGGCTCGCCATCGGCACCCACGAGGATGATTTCCGGCTTGAGGTCCGACCCTTTCGGCGCGGTGCGCCAATCGGTCACGATCTTCTGCGTCATACCAGTCGCATCGTCGGTCTCGTCGCGCACGGAAATGCCCGAGATGAGGTCGACGAATTTCGCGGTCGCATCGGCTTCCGCGATGATCGGCAGGGTGTAGGGGTCCCATTCGAAGAGCTTGTCGCCGCGGGCGATCTTCTGACCGTCCTTAACGAAGAGCTTGGAGCCATAACCCGGCTTGTAAGCCGCGCGTTCCACACCGTGCTCGTCGATGATCGCGACCTGCATGTTGCGACCCATGATGATGAGCGCACCCGCCGCGTCGGTCAGCG
Organism: Maritimibacter sp.; assembly: GCA_003520545.1. Lineage (GTDB taxonomy): Bacteria > Pseudomonadota > Alphaproteobacteria > Rhodobacterales > Rhodobacteraceae > Maritimibacter. The sequence continues at coordinate 1,417 of DOUP01000214.1, forward strand.
TATTGGCGTTGCGGAACTCGATGGTGCCGTCCTGACCGGCTTCCTGGAAGGACTGCTGGCCACCCTGGGCAATACCGCCGATGTGGAAGGTCCGCATCGTCAGCTGGGTGCCCGGTTCACCGATCGACTGCGCCGCGATGATGCCGACGGCTTCGCCGACGTTCACCCTGGTGCCACGTGCGAGGTCACGGCCATAGCAGTTGGCGCAGACGCCCTCTTCGGCTTCACAGGTCAGCGGGCTGCGCACACGGATCGACGGGAGACCCGCCTCTTCGAGTTGGTCAGCCTTGCGTTCGTCGATCAGCTCGTTCTTCGCGACCAGCACGTCACCCGTTGCCGGGTCCGTCACTTCGTCCGCCGCGACACGTCCCAGAACACGTTCGCCCAGGGTCGCGACCACTTCACCGTCGTTGACCGCCGCTTCCACGGTGATCGCCAGTTCGGTGCCGCAGTCGATGTCGCGCACGATGCAGTCCTGTGCCACGTCGACAAGACGACGGGTCAGGTAACCGGAGTTCGCGGTTTTCAGAGCCGTATCGGCCAGACCCTTACGGGCGCCGTGGGTCGAGTTGAAGTACTCGAGCACGGTCAGGCCCTCTTTAAAGTTCGAGATAATCGGCGTCTCGATAATCTCGCCCGACGGCTTGGCCATGAGGCCCCGCATACCGCCCAGCTGTTTCATCTGGGCCGGGGAACCACGGGCACCGGAGTGCGACATCATGTAGACCGAGTTGGGCTCCATTTCGGCGCCCGCATCGTCATAGCGCACGGCCGAAATCTCGCCCATCATCGCGTCGGCAACCTGGTCCGAACACTTGGACCAGGCGTCGACCACCTTGTTGTATTTCTCGCCAAGGGTGATGAGGCCGTCCATGTACTGCTGTTCGAATTCCTTCACCTGCTCGCGCACACCATCGACGATGGTCCACTTGGTGTCCGGGATGACCATGTCGTCCTTGCCGAACGAAATGCCGGCCTTGAACGCTTCCTTGAAGCCCATGGACATGATCTGGTCACAGAAGATCACGGATTCTTTCTGACCGCAGTAACGGTAGACGGTGTCGATGACCTGCTGCACCTCTTTCTTGCGCAGAAGACGGTTCACGAGGTCGAAGGGCGCCTTGGCGTTGAGCGGCAGGAGCGCACCCAGAAGGACGCGGCCCGGGGTCGTTTCAAAGCGCTTGTAGATCTCCTGGCCGGTCTCGTCGATCTGCTTGATACGGGCCTGAACCTTGGCGTGCAGGTGGCATTCGCCCGAGTCCAGCGCGTGCTGCACTTCGTCCGCATCGGCAAAGACCATGCCTTCGCCCTTCATGCCGGAGCGTTCCATCGTGATGTAGTAAAGGCCGAGGATCATATCCTGCGACGGCACGATGATCGGCGCGCCGTTGGCGGGCGACAGCACGTTGTTGGTCGACATCATGAGCACACGCGCTTCAAGCTGGGCTTCCAGCGAGAGCGGAACGTGAACGGCCATCTGGTCACCGTCGAAGTCAGCGTTGAACGCCGAACAGACGAGCGGGTGAAGCTGAATGGCCTTGCCTTCGATCAGAATGGGCTCGAACGCCTGGATACCGAGACGGTGCAGCGTCGGCGCACGGTTCAGCATGACCGG
>DOUP01000015.1 GCA_003520545.1 Maritimibacter sp.
GGAAACGCCGGGGCTTTTTCGTTGGGCGTCTATGTGCCGCTTCGAGCCTAAACGCGCGGTAACGCCACCCGCCCCGCCTCGGTCAAGAGCCACGCCTCGCGTCCTTCGATCACCACAGGGCTGATCGGGTCGCCGTAGCCCGCCCCGCTGTCCAGGTTGATGCGGTTGCCGTAGTGGGTCGCCCGCTTCACCGGCGAATGGCCATGCAGGATGAGCGCACCATGGTCGGCGGTGCTGTCGAGGAATTCTTCGCGAATCCACAGAAGGTCCATCTCGTCCTGCTCCGCCAGTGGCACACCGGGCCGAATGCCCGCGTGGCAGAAGAAGCACTCGCCCCGCTCGTAGGTCAGCGGCAGGTTCGCAAGGAAATCGATGTGGGCGTCAGGCACCTTTTCCCGTGCCTCGTCGTGGATGCGGAACACGCGCTCCCGCTCCTCGAACGTCACGCCGTATGACGCCAGCGTTTCCGGCCCGCCAATCCGTTCGTGCAGCCACGTGTAGCCGACCAGCAGGTAGGGGTCGTGGCGCGGAAAGGGCTCCAGGAACCATGCCATCAGCCTGTCGTGGTTGCCTTTCAGGACGACCCAGGGCTCTCCCGCCTGCGTTCCTTTGGCGAGATGGTCGATCACCCCGCGCGTATCCGGCCCCCGGTCGCACAGGTCGCCGATGTGGACGATGGGCGCCTCCGAATCGCCACAGGCCGCACGGTCCGCCTCGATCAAGGCATGGGCCCGCTTCAGCTCGGAGAGATATCCGTGGATATCGCCAATCGCATATGTCCGCATGTCGCTCTCCTTAACCCGGCGCACAGAAAACCACTTTTCTAGTTTTCTAGTGAAGGGGTACGTCACCACGCCCAAAGGTAAACCCCTGAAAAGGCTCAATCGCACCCCGTGAAACGCAAAAGGCCCCGGACGTGCCGGGGCCCCTCGTGTCATCCCGCCTCCCTTAGATGTCGAAGGACAGGGCGCTCACGTTCTGGAATTTTCCGGTGGCAACCAACGCATCACGCGCCTCGTCCGTCAGCGGGGCGTCGATGTAGAGAAGCGCGATAGCGTCGCCGGCGCTCTCTTTACGGCCCAGGGTGAAGTTCGCGATGTTCACGCCCTTCTCGCCCAGCGTGCCGCCCAGCGTACCGATGATGCCCGGCTCGTCCTGGTTGGTGGTGTAAAGCATGTGCTGCCCGATCTCGGCGTCGATGTTGATGCCCTTGATCTGGATAAAGCGCGGTTTGCCGTCCGAGAACACCGTGCCCGCGATCGACCGTTCACGGCTCGCGGTTTTCACAACGACCTTGATGTAACCATCGAAGACGCCGGATTTGCCCTGCGTGGTGATGGCCGACTGGATGCCGCGATCCTTCGCGATCACCGGGGCGGAGACCATGTTCACGTCCGGGTTGACCGGTTTCATCAGGCCCGCGATCACCGCGCAATCGAGCGCCTTTGTGTTCATCTCGGCGGCCACACCGTCGAGGATCATGGTCACCTCCTGGATCGGCTCTTCGGTCATCTGGCCGATGAAGGCCCCCAGGTGTTCGGCCAGCTTGATCCACGGGCCCATGACCTTGGCTTCTTCCGGAGTCACCGACGGCATGTTGAGCGCGTTGGTCACGGCCCCGGTCAGAAGGTAATCGGAAATCTGCTCGGCAACCTGCAGCGCCACGTTTTCCTGCGCTTCCGTGGTGGACGCCCCAAGGTGCGGGGTGCAGACCACGTTTTTCAGGCCGAAGAGCGGGCTGTCGGTGGCCGGTTCCACTTCGAACACGTCAAAGGCAGCACCGGCGACCTGACCCGACTTGATCGCCTCAGCCAGAGCGGCTTCGTCCACCAGACCACCCCGGGCACAGTTCACGATCCGCACGCCTTTCTTGGTCTTGGCGAGCGCGTCCGCGTCCAGAATACCGCGCGTCTTGTCGGTCAGCGGCACGTGCAGCGTGATGAAATCGGCGCGGGCCAGAAGCTCGTCCAGCTCGACCTTTTCCACGCCCATCTTGTCGGCGCGGTCCTGCGACAGGAAGGGGTCATAGGCGACGACCTTCATCTTCAGGCCACGCGCCCGGTCGCAGACGATGGACCCGATGTTGCCAGCCCCGATGACGCCCAGCGTCTTGGCGGTCAGCTCGACCCCCATGAATTTGGATTTCTCCCACTTGCCGGCCTGCGTGGAGGCATCGGCTTCGGGGATCTGGCGGGCCACGGCGAACATCATCGCGATGGCGTGCTCGGCGGTGGTGATCGAGTTGCCGAAGGGCGTGTTCATCACGATCACGCCTTTCTTGGACGCGGCCGGGATGTCCACGTTATCAACACCGATCCCGGCGCGGGCCACGACCTTGAGCTCAGTCGCGGCGTCCAGCACCTCCTGGGTTACCTTGGTCGCCGAACGAATGGCGAGACCTTCGTAGCCGCCCTCCTTGATCTTGGCGATCAGGGCGTCCTTGTCTTTGCCAAGGTTCGGTTCGAAATCCACCTCGACACCACGGTCGCGGAAAATCTGAACGGCGGTTTCCGAGAGTTTGTCGGAGACGAGTACTTTGGGGGCCATGTTGCTGGTCCTTTATCGGGGGCCGGATCGTACCGGCTGGAATTTTGGGAAGTGGCCGGACATTTGCCCGGCCAATGCTATCGCTTAGGCGGCTTCCGCCTGGGCCTCGATCTCGGCGTTGAACGCCCAGTCGAGCCACGGCATCAGCGCTTCAAGGTCAGAGGTTTCGACCGTGCCGCCGCACCAGATCCGCAGGCCAGCCGGTGCATCGCGGTAGGCACCAACGTCGAGCGCAACGCCCTCGGCCTCAAGCCGCTTGGCAACCGCCTTGGCAAAGCTCGCACCATCCTGGATACGGTCGTCGGTGAACTTCAGGCAGACCGAGGTGTTCGACCGGGTCGCATCGTCTTCGGCAAGGTTCGCGATCCAGTCGTGCGTCTCGCAGAAATCGAAGATCACCTTGGCGTTGGCATCGGCCCGCGCCATCAGTCCTTTCAGACCACCGACCGACCGCGCCCAATCGAGCGCCACGAGGTAATCCTCGACGGCCAGCATCGACGGCGTGTTGATCGTCGCACCGGTGAAGATGCCGTCGATCAGCTTGCCGCCCTTGGTCAGGCGGAAAATCTTCGGCAGCGGCCAGGCCGGGGTGTAGTTTTCCAACCGCTCCACGGCGCGCGGGCTGAGGATCAGCATCCCGTGCGCGGCTTCACCGCCCAGCACCTTCTGCCAGGAAAAGGTGGTCACATCGAGCTTATCCCACGGCAGGTCCATCGCGAAGGCCGCCGAGGTGGCATCGCAGATTGTCAGCCCCTCGCGGTCGTCCGCGATCCAGTCGCCATTGGGCACCCGCACGCCCGATGTCGTGCCGTTCCAGGTGAACACCACGTCGTCGGCAAAGTTCACCGCACCCAGGTCGGGAAGCTGACCGTAGTCGGCCTCCATGATGGTCGCGTCGAGCTTGAGCTGCTTGGCCACGTCGCTGACCCAGCCGGCCCCAAACGATTCCCAGGCCATCATGGTCACGCCGCGCGCGCCCAGCATCGACCACATCGCCATTTCCACGGCGCCCGTGTCGGAGGCGGGAACGATGCCGATCTTGTAATCGGCAGGAATGCCCAGAACCTCGCGGGTGCCTTCGATGGCAGCCTTGAGCTTGTCCTTACCGATGGCGGCACGGTGCGAGCGGCCAAGGGCGGCATCGGACAGTTTATCGAGCGTGAAAACGGGGGGTTTGGCACAGGGGCCAGACGAAAAACGCGGATTGGCCGGCCGCGTAGCCGGAGTCTCGGTGACCATTGATAGTATCCTTCCAGATAGTCGCTCCGCGTTGGGGCGGAGTGTCCCGCCGACGCAGATACGGAGGACCGGGCGGAGCCACAAGAGAAAAAATGCGCAAAAACGACGCATCTCACGTCATGCACGGCACGGATTGGAGCGGATAGGAAACTCGGCACAGGGTCGATCACGCGCGCGGGCGCCTCACTTGTCGGCGAGTCGTGCCTCCGCGAGCTCAAGGTCTTCCGGCGTATTCACGTTGAAAAACGCCGCGTCGGGAAAGATCGTCCCGACCGCGTATTTCTCATCAGCGAAGTCCGCGACCTTGCGCGTGCCCGACTGGATCGAACCGCGCAGACTGTCTGCAAGCGCGGTATACCAAAGCCCCACCACCGGATGCAGCCCATCGCTGGTCTCGGCCAGAACCACGGGCGCCCGCGCGGCCACCTGCGCGCGAATCAGCCGTGCCACGAGGTTCTTGGGCAGAAACGGGGTATCCACCGACACCGTCACCACCCAATCCTGCCGTTGTGCGGCCGCCCAGTCCATCGCGGCGAGGATACCGGCCAGGGGACCCGGGTGATCGTCGAAGCTATCCGCAAGCACTGGATATTTCGGGCCGAACCGCGCCGGATCCCCGTTCGCATTGATGGCGATCCCATGCACCTGCGGCGACAGGCGCGCACCGACATGGTCGATCAAGGGCCGCCCCCCCAGCCGCACGAAAGCCTTGTCGCGCCCGCCCAAGCGTCGCCCACGTCCTCCTGCCAAGATGACTCCCGGAGGAAGCCCGTCTGCCTTTTCCATTTCGTGATGCTACCCCCCACAAAATTTGGCGCAAGGTTCGGGTTGCCATACCCCGGACCTGGGCATAGCCAAGAGGCAAACGGAGCAAGCTGATGTCAAAAGAAACTTCCTCGCCGTTCTGGCGCGGCGCGCGGGATGGTGCGCCTTTTGTCCTCGTGATCGCGCCTTTCGGCATGCTGTTCGGCGTCGTAGCGACCGAAGCGGGGATGGATTTGGCCCAGACGATGTCGATGACGGTCCTTGTCATCGCGGGCGCCGCTCAGTTCGCCGCCGTGTCCCAGATGATCGACAACGCGCCCATCTTCATGGTGCTTCTGACCTCGCTTGCGGTGAACCTGCGGATGGCAATGTATTCCGCCACCATGGTGCCGCATCTTGGCAAAGCCTCGCTTTGGAAACGGGCGCTCGTCGCGTACTTCCTCGTCGATCAATCCGCCGTGCTGGCGTCGGAGACCTTCGAGAAGAACCCGGAGCGTTCCGTCGCGTGGAAGGTCGCCTATATCCTTGGGATTATGCTGCCGGTCACACCGTTCTGGTATGGCGGCACGCTCTTTGGCGCAGTGGTCGGCGGCCGGCTCCCGGAAAGTTTCGCGCTGGATTTCGCCATGCCGATCACCTTCCTCGCGATGATCGCCCCGATGGTCAAGACCCTGCCCCACCTCGCGGCAGCCCTCACCTCGATCACCCTCGCCCTGCTTCTCAATGGATTTCCCTACGGCACGGGGTTGATCCTCGCAGCCTTCGCGGCATTGGCCGTGGGCGCGCTGACCGAGTGGAAACTGGAAGGAAACAAGGCATGATCCAGCTCTCTGACGCCCAGCTCTGGCTCGTGATCGTCCTTCTCGGGGCCGGCACCTTCCTGATCCGGTTTTCCTTCCTCGGCATCATCGGAGATCGTCCCATGCCGCGCTGGGTGCTGCGGGCGCTGCGCTACACGCCCGTCGCCGTGATCCCCGGCCTCGTGGCGCCGTTGGTCCTCTGGCCCGCCGCGACAGACGGCGACCCGGACCCCGCCCGCCTGACCGCCGCCGCCGTCACCATCGCCGTGGGCGCGATCACCAAGAACGTGCTCGCCGCGATCATCGTCGGGGCCGTGACGCTCTTCGGGATGCTCTGGCTTCTGGGCTGAAACGTAACCACCGCCCTCGGGGGCAGGTTGCGCACGCACGCAAGTTTAAACCGGATCGCGAAAATAGCTATCCTTTTGGGCCAACAAGGGGGTGACCCCCTCATTTGACACGCGAGAATACTTGTATACGAATTCAACTCATAGAAGTGAGGTATTGAATTTGTTTAGGCGTTTCGGGTTTCAGACATTCACAGCGGGTTTTGCCGCTTTTGTTTTTCTTGGTGCAGTAACGGTTGGGCCGGTCTGGTCTCAGGAGGCCGATGAGGGAAGCGCACAGGGCGCTTTCAAACTGCAAGAGGGAGAAGCGTTCGTTGGGCTTGACCTGTCGCCAGATGGGCAGGAATTGATCATGACATCGGCGCATCCCGGACATGGGCGGGCGGTCTTCGCACGAGCCGATACGCTTGAGGTCACGGGGCGGATTGAAACCCCGCCGGGGCTCCGGCTTGCCGATCCGCGCTACAGTCCCGACGGCACCGAAATCCTGTTCGCTGGAACCTGCCGCCCTGAGAACAGCCCCTGTTTGCCCGAACAGGAAGGCTGGAACATTTACCGCTACGACATCGCCGCGCAAAGTCTTCATCAATTGACCGAACCGATGGTCGAATTTGCCCGACGAAAGCCAGCCTGGGGACCGGAGGGCAGCGCGTACTTCGTCGGATACAACAATCGATCTGCAGGGGCGTCCGTAATCGCAAGCGCGGCGATCTACGAGGTCCGGGCGAACGGCGAAAGTGTCCCGGTTTTTCCGAGCGACAGCTATGAGCCACTCTCCAATTCAATCCAGGCACCAATAGGAAACTTCTACGGCATCAGCATCCTTTCTGTTGACCCAGAGGGGATCACCTTCGCTGCGCAATACAACGTTGACCTGACCCGCCCGAACAACCCGGAGGGCGACCGGCGTGTTATTGAGTTCGCTGATAGCCACTTTTATGCGATCCCACGCGACCAGTGGCGGGACAGTTCTACATATTGGACGATTTTCCGCGTGACGGCGGACGAGCTTTTCATCTTACTCGATTCCGACCGCTTTACTGGCGAGGTACCAAACAAGGAGCACCTTTCGAATGTCGCCAGCGATGGCGACACGATCTGGGTGCTTCGGAAGGGCGCTCCGATAATCGGATACTGGCACAAAGTCTCGAAGATTTCCGGCTCGCACGCCGAATTGATCGATGCGGTCGAAACACCTTTCAAATACGGCTTCAGCGACTTCGAGGTCTCTGGCCGGCTCGCGATACTCGTTGCGAACCGTTACGACGAAAGCCCGCTTCTTTTTCGCGTCGAAGACTGGGAGACCTTCGAGGCGTTCGATTTGAAGCCATGAGTGTCGTTGCGGCCATCCAGCTCTGACACCGACGCAATCCAATCGTTCACGTCACCCCTCGGGGGCAGGTTGCGCACGCACGCAAGTTTAAACCGGATCGCGAAACAGAGCTATCCTTTTGGGTCAATAAGGGGGTGATCCTCTCATTTGACACCCGATAATACTTCTGTACGAATTCAATTCATAGATGTGAGGTTTCGGGTTTGTTTAGGCGTTTCGGGTTTCAGACATTCACAGCGGGTTTGACCGCTTTTGTTTTTCTTGGTGCGGCAATGTCGGGGCCGGTCTGGTCTCAGGAGGCCGACGAACAATCTGGAAGCGTTTTTCACCTTCTCAAAGGAGAAGAGTTCATCGGCCTCGACCTTTCGCCCGATGGCGAAGTGGTGATCCTCACTTCGGGATCCTATGAACGCGGACGTGCGTCATTCGCCACGGCTGATACGCTGGAGGTCTTCGATACGATCGAACTCCCGTCGCGCCTGCGGCTCGCCGATCCGCGCTACAACGCGCAGGGCACCAAGATCCTCTTTGCGGGGAATTGCCCGGAGGCGGCACCCGAATGCGCGCCCGAGCAGCAGGGATGGCACATCTTCAGCTACGACATTGCCACGCGCGATCTGGCGCAGCTGACCGACCCCTTGCCCGGCTTCGGCCGCCGCCGCCCCGCCTGGGGCCCGGATGGCACGGTCTATTTCGTTGGGTTTCGTGACTTTGACGGACGAAGCGTACGAGGTGTCTCGTCCGCAATTTTTGAAATAAACCCTCAAGGCACTGCAAAACCGACCTTTCCCCGCGATAGTTACAAGCCACGGTCCAATGCGATCCATCCGTCCATAGGGCGGTTTGTTGATTTCGAAATCCATATCGTTGACTTTGATGGCATCACCTTTTCGGCCCGGTATGTCGGTGACCCCAGTCGGCCTAAAGAACCACCCGAAGGCGATGAGCGGGTCACGGAATTTGCGAACACCAGGATTTACGACCGCCTCGGCATCGACCTCGATTGGCCCGAAACCCACATGACAATTTTCCGGCTAACGCCGAACGAGCTGCACATTCTCGTCGATCCGGAACGGATGACCGGCGAAGTGCCGAGCGACGAACACCTGCATAACGTGACCGATGACGGCCAGACGCTTTGGGCTGTGCGCAATAACATTCTCAAAGAATACTGGTACAAGCTTGCCAAAATTGAAGGCAATCACGCCGACCTGGTCGATGTCGTGGTTGAGCCTCTGAAGCGACAGGCAATCACCGATTTCGAAGTCTCCGGGTCCCGCGCGATCGTCGTTCATAGCCCTGCGAGCGGTGAGCGGATTCTCTACAGCGTCGATGATTGGGAGAACTTCGAGGAATTTGACTTGACGCCATGAGTGTCGTTGAGGCCAAGCGTCTCTGACACCGACGCAATCCAAGCGTTCACGTCTTGCCGTGCCCCGTGTCGTACCGTTGGTGAAAAGCGCCCCTCGGGGCAGCGCCCTAGTAACTCTGTCCGCTCAGATCACAGCGCGGGCGCGGCGATCTGCTGGTTGTTGTCCGGATCGTTGTCGCGATACACCTTGCGGGTCACGCCCGGAAGGCTCTCGAAGCTTTCCATGAGCGGCACGGGGAACATGGTCGATTTGACGCTCTCGAACCCCGGCAGTTGCCGCAGAATGTCCGACACCGATGTCGCGCATTGCGCCTTGGGCACCGCGCCATAGGCCTGCGCAAGTTGCAACGCCTTCTCGGCGATCTCCGGGCTGACGAGCTTGGTGCTTTCCACCACGTGCCAGGTCACCCGTGCGTGGTAGTCGATGTAGAAATCCACCGCCCGCGGGGTCATGCCGTAATGCACGTCGTTCCGCTCCGGCAGATGCGGGTGATAAAAGGTGCCCGCAGGATCAAAGATGATCCTCTGCGACCCGTTGATAAGCAACGCGGTATGCCCGCCACTGCCCGACGAATTGGAGATCACGGTGTAAAGCGTGATCGAGGGCGGGCCGGGGTGGCGGTAGATCGCGCGCTGCACGTCCTCCGCCGGCGCCCAGACGCTTTCAGCGGCGCAGCCCGCCAGACCAATCAGTAAAAAAAGAGAAATAAAAATACGACGCATGGCAGCGGCCACTCCAGAAAATGCGCGGATGGAATTCAGGCCGCCTCATACGCCGGCCCGAACGTCAGGCCCCGACGATGGCCAGCAATATCAAGATGACGATGATCCCGATCACCGCCCGGGTGGCGAATTTCACGAAACCTTCAAAGGTCTTTTCCTGATTCCGAGTATCCATCGTGCCGTGCTTGTGGTCAGCCATAGCGTGTCCCTCAACTTGTCCTGTTTGGAAAGTCGATTAGACGATTCCGCCACGGCTGTCACCTAGGTATGCGTCAAAACCGCGCTATTGCGGGTCCGGTGTATCCTCCGCGTCGCGCTCCATCGAGGAAACCAGCGGGAAACCGATGCGCCGGGGCTCGGGGCGGTCAGGTTCGCGCGGGAGCGCCCGCAACATCACGTTGAGCTGGCTGACGTGCTGAACGAGTTGGGTTTTCGCGCCCAAACTGTCGGTGCCGTAAAAGGTCACGATGTCCGGGTCGAAATACCCGATCCCCTCGATCCGAAGCACACCCGCGTCGGCGCCGGTGAACCCCATCGCAACCTCGTGCTCGTTATCGAGCTGCTCTTCGAAATTCTGGATATAAAGGATGATCCGCTCATAGGCCCATTCCGCCGGACTTTTTTCCGAGATCGGCTTGTCGGCCATCTGCTGCGGCATCGGCTTTTGCTCTGCGGTCAGCGGCGCATCCTCGTCGCAACGCGCCACGTTCGCCGGTGGCCGGTTGGTATTATCGCCCGTCGCCATGCCTCACCCCTTGGCTTGCCAGACGTAGGCGTCATCCTCACGGCGGGTCCGCGTGACCTGGCCCGTCTGGTATAGGTGATTGAGATGGGCCATCGCCTCCACGAGCGCAAGACCATACTCCCCCTCCCCGATCTTGCGCTTGAAGATCGACGGAAAGCATTCTGCCGCCGTCATCGGGGTCGCCAGATCCCTGAGAAGCCGTTTCAAAGCCGAATGGTGGTTCTCGATCAGCTGCCGCATCCGCGTCGGAAGTCCCTTGTAGGGCAGCTTGTGCCCCGGCAGGATCAACTGCTCCGGCGTCGCGTATTGCTGAAGCCGCTCGCAGGCTTCCAGCCAATCGCCCACCGGGTCCGCCTCCGGTTCTGTCGCATGGACGCCAAGGTTGGGGCTGATCGTGGCGAGCAACTGGTCGCCACCCAGAACCAGATCGCCTTCTTGCGCCCAGAGCGTCGCGTGTTCGGGCGCGTGACCGTTCCCGATATGAACGTCCCAGGTCCGCCCCCCGAAGGTGATCGTGTCGCCTTCCTTGATGCGCCGGAACCCAAGCGGCAGATCGGCCACCACGTCGGCGAAGTTGAACGGCCGTTCCGTCAGACGCTTGGCATAAATCTCCCGATCCATCCCGGCAGACCGCCAATAGGCCAACGTTTCGTCCACCGGCTCCAACTGCACGTCAAGCTGCAACATCCGCGCCATCAGCCAAGCGGTGCGCGTGGTGATCAGCTCCGCGCCATGTTCCTTCTGGAACCAGCCCGCAAGCCCGACATGATCCGGGTGATGGTGGGTCACGATCAGCCGCGCCACGGGTTTGCCGCCCATCGGCCCGGCCATGATCTCTTCCCACATGGCGATGGTTTTCTTCGACTTGAACCCGGTGTCGATCACCGTCCAGCCGTCGTCATCCTCGAAGCAAAAGACGTTCACATGGTCAAGCTTCATGGGCAGCGGCAAGCGCACCCATAACGCGCCCGGCGCGATCTCTCGGGCCTCGCCGAACTCAGGCGGGCTTTCCCAAGGAAAGATCAGCGGCGCGTTCAAGACGCCAGATCCTCGACGCTGAGGCTGTAAAGCCCCTCGTCCCCGGCCCGTGCCGCCGCAAGGCTGGCCTTGTGGTCGGGCAGGAGCCGCTCGATGTAGAACTTCGCCAACTCCGTGCGCGGCCCCGCGCCGCCTTCGCCCCTGGCCGACCGCAGGTGGTAATGCGCACCCAACACGCGGGCGAAAGCGGATTGATAAGGAACCGCCCCGGCAAACCGCGTCTGGAACTCCTGCTCCAGAAGCCACTCGGTCGCTTCGCGCAGGTTCTCGGTCGCATCGAAGACCGCGTTCGCCAGATCACCCAGATCGCCGCGCGCCGCTTCTGCATCCGCTTCGATCTCGTCCAGCAGGCGATAGGCCATATCGCCACCGTCCATCATCTTGCGCGCAACGAGGTCCATCGCCTGGATGCCGTTGGTGCCTTCGTAAATCGCGGTCACCCGCACATCGCGGGAATACTGCGCCGCGCCGGTTTCCTCGACATAGCCCATGCCGCCGTGGACCTGCACCCCAAGCTCGGAAACCTTGATCCCGGTATCGGTGCCATAGCTCTTGGCAATCGGCGTCAGGAAGGCGGCCCGCGCTTCCCAATCCTTGTCATGGGTCGCATGGCTCATGTCGATGGCCACGGAACAGGCCAGCGCAATCGCGCGCGCGGCATAGGTTTCGGCCCTCATCTGGATCAGCATCCGACGCACGTCAGCGAAATCGACGATGGTGCCCTGCCCGTTCTCGATGGGCGAGCGGCCCTGCTTGCGATCCAGCGCATAGGCCAGCGCATGTTGATAGGCAGCCTCGGCCACGCCGACACCCTGGACACCAACCTGAAGGCGGGCGTTGTTCATCATGGTGAACATCGCGGCCATCCCGTTGTGCTCTTCGCCAACGATCCACCCGGTCGCCCCCTCGAAACTCATCACGCAGGTGGGCGACCCATGCAGCCCCATCTTGTGCTCAAGACTCACCACCCGCAGGTCGTTGGCCTTGCCGGGGTTGCCGTCCGCGTCGGGGAGATACTTCGGCACCATGAACAGGCTGATGCCCTTGGTGCCCGGCTTCCCGTCGGGCAGACGCGCCAGCACGAGGTGGCAGACGTTCCCCGCGACATCGTGATCGCCCCAGGAAATGTAGATCTTCTGGCCGGTGATGGCGAAGGTGCCGTCATCGTTGGGCACGGCCTTGGTCGCGACCGCTCCCACGTCCGACCCGGCCTGCGGCTCGGTCAGGTTCATGGTGCCGGTCCACTCACCGGAATTCAGCTTCGGCAGATACAGCGCCTTGATCTCGTCCGAGGCATGGGTCTCCAACGCCTCGATCTGGCCCTGGCTCAGAAGCGGGTTCAACCCCAGCGCCAGGCAAGCCCCCGACAGCATGTCGTTCACGCTCGCCGCCAGCGAGAACGGAAGCCCCATGCCGCCATACTCCGGATCGCCCGAAATCCCGACCCAGCCGCCCTCGGCAATCGCCTGGTAGCCCTCTTTGAACCCCGGCGAAGTCCGAACGACGCCGTTTTCCAGCACCGCTCCGTCAAGATCGCCGGGACGCTGCAAGGGCGCGATCACCCCATCGGCCATCTTGGCCGCTTCGGTCAGGATCGCGGAGACGGTATCGTCATCGGTGTCGGAGAATTTGTCTGTCTGGGTCACTTGCGCAAAATCCACCACGTTATCGAGGAGGAATTGGAAGTCACGGACGGGCGCGGCGAAGGGCATGGGCGAACCTTTCGGTGGCTTGCGTTGATAGGGCCTGCCGGGTAGGCAGTTGACCGATAGGTAAGCCAAACCGGCCTGTTATCAAGGAGAACGCCGCGTCATGGGGGAAGGGTTGGAAACCCAGGTATTGAGCCCCGAAACGGGCGGCGTCGAACAGGCGGCGGCACTCCTGCGCGCGGGCGCTCTGGTCAGCTTCCCGACCGAAACCGTCTATGGGCTTGGCGGCGATGCCAGAAACGGTCGCGCCGTTGCCCGGATTTTCGAAGCCAAGGGCCGGCCCCACTTCAACCCGCTCATCGCTCATGTGCCCACTTTGGACGCGGTGCGAGAAATTGCCGTTCTCGACGGGGCTGCCGCCGACCTGGCGCAGGCCTTCTGGCCCGGTCCCCTGACCCTGGTGCTCCCGATCCGCGACGACGCGGGACTCTCCGATCTGGTCAGCGCGGGGCTTCCCACCGTCGCTGTGCGGGTGCCCGCCCATCCGGTTGCCCAGGCGCTCCTCACCGCCGCCGACCGTCCCATCGTCGCCCCCTCCGCCAACCCTTCGGGCCGGATCAGCCCGACCGAGGCCGCGCATGTGATCGCCGGTCTGGGCGGCAAGATCGAAGCCGTGCTCGATGGCGGTCCATGTGGCGTGGGCGTTGAAAGCACCATCGTCGGTTTCGACCCTGTTCCCACGCTTCTGCGCCCCGGCGGCCTGCCCAAAGAAGCGCTGGACGCGGCCCTTGGCACCCGATTGGCCACCCGGCCCGAGGGCGCAGACATCAACGCACCCGGCCAGATGACCTCGCACTACGCGCCCGACGCGGGGGTTCGGCTCGATGCCGAAACCCTGCGCCCCGGCGAGCGCCTTCTGGGGTTCGGAGACGTGGACGCCGACTGGAACCTCTCGCCCTCCGGCGACCTGGTCGAAGCCGCCGCGAACCTGTTCCGGATGATGCACGAGATGGACGAAGCGGGGAGCGATCCCATCGCCGTCTCGCCGATCCCCGACACCGGGCTGGGCCGCGCCATCAACGACCGGCTGCGCCGCGCCGCCGCGCCGCGTTAACCCCTTTCACCGATCCGGCGCGCGCGAGTCATATGCACGGTGCATAGGTTGTGCATGGGGTGTGCATCAAAATATCACGGCTCCCGGAAGGCTTCCCGCGACTTGTAAAGCGGCTTCATCAGATACCGCAGGATCGTTTTCGATCCGGTATGAAGCTCTACATCCGCCACCATGCCGGGACGGATTTCCAGCGCCTTCTGCCGCTCGGTGATCTCGCTCATATCGAGCTTTAGCGACACCCGGTAATGCGGGTCGCCATCCTTTACCCGATCATCCTTGAACGTATCCGCCGACACGAGGTCCACGACCCCCTTGAATGAGCCATAAATCGTGTAATCGTAAGCAGATAGTTTCACCGTCGCCTCCTGTCCGCGCCGCACGTTGGCGATGTCCTCGGGTTTCAAGCGCGCCTCGACGTAGATATCGCCACCCAGCGGAATGATCTGCGCGATCTCCTCGCCGGGGCGCACCACGCCGCCGATGGTCGTGATCGCCAGGTTATTCACAATACCCCGCATGGGCGAGGTCAGGATAGTGCGATCCAACTGGTCCTGCGCGATCTTGAGGTTCTGCCTGAGCGTCGCTAACTCCTTGAGAACCTCGGAATATTCCTCGGCCCGCTTCAGTTCCGTCTGGGTCACGATCTCGTTGTACTTGATCAGCGCATCGCCGTGCGTTTTGCGCGCCCGGGTCACTTCGATCAGCGCGACGATCTTCTGGTCGAGCATCCGTTCGAGAAGCTCCAGCTCCTTCGCCGCCTCGTCCAAAACGTGCTTGGCCCCATCCCGGCGCGAGATGTAATCGGCCTGCCGCGCGGCCAGCAGCGCGCGCTCTGACGCGACCATGCCCGGCGTCATCTGCGCCAACCGCGCAGGCACGTCGAAATGGTCCTGTCCGGCCAGCTCGGCCTCAAGCCGCAACCGCTTGATTTCCAAGCCTGCTATCTGCTCCTCGTAATCGCCCACCGTCGAGGAAAACGTCGTGGAATGGAGCCGCGCCAGCACGTCTCCCGGCTCGACCCGGTCGCCTTCCTTGACCATCAGCTCGGCCAGGATACCGCCTTCGAGGTTCTGAATGATCTGGGGCCGGGACGAGGAAATCACCTCGCCTGGCGCGCGCACAATCTCATCCACCCAAGCGATTGCGGCCCAGAAAACAAAGACGAAAACCGCTGCCGCCGACATCCAGATGACAAGGCTCGGGCCTTTGAGCTCCGCGTCGAAATCCGCGTCCAGAGTGGCCATTTCTATGCCTCCCGTCTCGCTTGCGTTTCACGCAGATGGGCCAGCACCTCATCGCGCGGGCCGTCCACGGCGAGACGCCCGTTCTGCAAAATGACCGTGCGTTCGGTGAGCGACAGGATTGGAACACGATGTGTGGCGATCACCGCCGTCTTGCCGTCGAGCCAGCTTTGCAGGCGCGAGACCAAAGTGGCCTCCAACGTCGTATCGAGCGCGGCGGTGGGCTCGTCCAACAGCACGACCGAGGGGTTCTGCAACCAGATGCGCGCCCAGCCGATGGACTGCCGTTGGCCCGAAGACAACCCTTCGCCATTGTCGCGGATCTCAAGGTCGAGGCCCTTGGCATGACCGCACACGAAGGGGCCAAGCCCCGCGAAGTCGAGCGCTTGCAGCAGGCGGTCGTCGTCGCGGTCGAGCAAGGTCAGGTTGAGGTTGTCTCGCAGCGTGCCCGCAAAGAGCCGCACGTCGGGGCCAAGGTAGCCGATGGAGCGGCGCAGATCGCGCGGCGCGATTTGGCTCATATCGACGCCGTCGATCAGCACCCGCCCCTGTGTCGGCCCATATAGGCCGGCCAGCAGTTTCAAAAACGTCGACTTGCCCGATCCATTCGCACCCAACACGGCAATATGCTGCCCCGGCTCGATGGCCAGCCCCGGCACATCCACGCTCGGCGCGTCTTCGTCATAGGCGAAATTCACTTCGCGCAACTCATACGCCCCCCGGATCGTATCGCGCCGCAAATGCGTGCGGGCGTCCACCTCGTCCTGCTCCGAGGTCGCGATCGCGTCCAACCCGTCGAGCGCGTTTTTCACGTTCGACCAACGCGCCAAGGTGCCCGCAAGCTGCGTCAGCGGGGCGAGCGTGCGACCCGACAGGATGCCCACGGCAATGATCGTGCCAACCGTGAACTCCCCGGCGAAAACGAGATATGTGCCCGCGATTACCGCACTGATGTAGGTGGCCTGCTGCACTCCCTGCGCCCAGAAGGTAAGCATCGCGGAGAGCTTGCGTTGTTCCGAGGATTTCATAGCCTGAAGCGTCGTCAACTCCTGCCAGACCCTTTGAAACCGGGCCTCGCCACGGGCGGATTTGATGGTATCGAGATCGTAGATCGCTTCGTGCAACAGGCGCGAGGTCTTGGCCGACGCCCCTTGGGTCTGACGGCTAAGCTCGACCATTCGCTTTTGCAGCAGAAGGCCGGGCAGAACCATCAGGATGCCACCCGCGATCAGCACGAATACCACGCTGCCGCCGATGGAGGACACCAGCAGCAGGAACAGGAAAATGAACGGAATATCGGTGAGTGCCCCGATCGACGACGCGGTGAAAAACTCGCGCACCGAGGAAAACTCGCGCATCGCGGCGAAGAGACCCGAGGGCGAGGTCGGGCGTTTGTCGGACCGCATCCCCAAGAGCCGGTTCAGAAGCAGCTTTTGAACGTTCAACTCGATGGCTCTTCCTGCCCCGTCCATCAACCGCGCACGGGCGATCTTGATCCCCGCTTCCATCAGGATCGCGAACATCGCGCCCAGCGCCAGCATCCACAGTGTTGGCGTGGATTGGTGCGGGATCACGCGGTCATAGACCTGCAGGGAAAACAGCGCGACGGCCACGGCGAGGAGGTTCGCCACGAAACTCCCCAAGGCCACATCGCCGAAGTGACGCTTGTATTTCAGAAGCTCGCCCCAGAACCAGTGAGCTGGCTTGGCCTTCGTCTCGTGTTTCTCGTCGAGCGTTTCCCGGGCCGCTTGCGCAACGATCACGCGGCCTGCGTAATAGGGCACGAAGTCCGCCACCGGCACCTCTGTCCGCCCACCGGGCGCGCCCTCTTCGAACACCACGAGCATGTCGCCGACAACATCGAGCACGAGCACGGCCTGGCCGTTCTTCATCATGCAGATCGCGGGCCAGGCTTGCGGTTCGGTGGTGTCGATCACACGCGCGGACAGCCCCGCCGCACGCAACCCCTTCGCCAGCGTATCCGGCGCAACATGGTCAGCCGCGCCTTGCGTCTCATACATCGCGTCATGCAGGTCACGCGCGATGGCTTTGACGCCCAAGAGCGCGGCGTAGGTTTCCAGAAGCTTTGCGCGGCGCATCAACCGTGACAGTCCGGCGGGTTGCTCAGCGGCGGCGGGGTCAGCTTTCGGTTCGGCCCGCTTCAGGGTAATCCGGCTCTTCGGCTGTTCCTCGGGCGCATTTGCCGGCGTGACTGTCGCCGGGCGCACGACGGCCCCCGTGATGGTGGTGGGAAAGGCGACCGTGTTCGTCATAGATCAGACCCGTCAGCCAACAGGCCCAGCTCCCGCGCGATCTCGACCTCGACCTTGGCGGCGGTGAATTTGGCGGCAATGGCCTCGGCATCGAGACGGGCCATGGTTTCGATCACGCTGACCACTTCGGACACCGTGCGCGTGCCCGCCTCGAATTGGCGCTTGAACACGTTCGCATTGGCCCGGCCCTGCTCGGCCAATGCCACGGCGCGACCCAGGCGGGCCGTGTGCCCTTCGCGTTGCTCCCGAAGCGCGGCGAGGCGGCGGTTCACGTCCTCGCGGGTCTGCGCCACGCGGCGGCCCGCGGCATCCTTCGATGCGTCCACGGCTTTCAGGTTGTCGGGCGTCGCAAACCCGAACCTGCTATCGGAAGAGATCGTGACATCGGGTCCGTTCACACCCCGATTCGAAATCGCCCCTGTCGCGTTGATCCCCGGCAAGAACCCGGCGCGGGCAATCGTGGCTTGTGCCAGATCGCGCTCGCGCTCCGCACGGGCGAGGTAGATGTCGAGTGGCTCGACCTGTCCCTCGGGCACCGCGAGGGGCGTTACCCCCTGCACCGCGTCCACCGGCACGGCGGTCATGGCGGCAAGCTCGGCGCGGGCCGTGCGGGACTTGCGCGTGGCGTCTTCGTGCAGCGAGTCCAGTTCGGCCACCTTGGAGCGAATGACGGACAGCTCGGACATGTCCGAAATGCCGCCTTCGACACGTTTGGACATGATGCGCTCCATCTCGCGCATCCGGGTCAGGGCACCGGATGTGGTCGCTGCCTTCTCGCGGTTTTCCTCGGCTGCCAAGTAGAGGTTCAGCGCGGTCGCAACACGGTCGTTTTGATCCTGCGACAGTTGCACGGCCGCGGCTTCCACGTCGGCGCGGGCAAACTCCCGCTCGGCTTTCTTGCGGCCATTGTCGAAAATCACCTGGTCAATCACCAGCGTCGCGATGAAGGAGGAAAGCGAGTTCAGGCTGATCTGCGGCCCGAGGCTCGGGAGCCAGTTCTTGTCCGCCGCACGCGACCGCATCCGCGCCTGCATCAGCTCGGCTTCCGCCGTGCGGGCGGACGCCGCGAGCGCCGCATCCGCCACCTGGGCATAGGGCGAACCATGCGGGAGCACCGAACGACGAGCAACCAGCGCGTCGATGATCTCGGAGCGGTTTTCCTCCGACCGCTCGGATTGCGCGTCTGCGAAATTGCCGCCCTGTTCGGCGCGGGTCACCTCCGCGTCCGGTTTGTCCTTGCGGAAAGGAAGATCGAAGCCGCCGGGTGTGGACATACAGCCGGACAGCGCCACCGAAACGGTGACGGCGATAAGCCCTTGCCTCACATACTGCCCCAAACCCTTACCTCTTGTCGTCAAACCCGAACCGCCCGGCGCGCTCTTTTTCGCGGCGCACCGTGGCGGGACGGATCAGGTGATGGTGATGTCGTCGTCGATGATAAGCATGCCGCCCTCGTCGCCGAGCGTGTAGACCGAATAGGTTTCAGTCCCGATCGTGACGTTTTGATTGGTATCGCTCAGTGTCGCCCCATCCGTTGTGTCGATCATAACCGCGTCATCCGCCGACCCGTGGATCGTCAGCGCGTTGGAGTTTCTCGACAGGCTTTCAAGAAGGCCACTGTCCATGGTCAGCTCGGAATTCTCCGCAAACCGGAGGTCGATAGCCTCGATCTCCTTGTTCATGAAGCCCGGCTGATCGAGATTGATCGCATCCGGCAGCCCCGCGTCCAGCGCAAACAGGGTGCTGCTGGTGTTGCCCGCATCGTCCGACTTGGTGATCAGGAGGTGTTGACCGTTGGGCAGATCCTGCGGGAAGCCGAAGTCGATCTGGTCCAGCGGATTGAGGAAGTTTTCACGCGAGATCGTTTGTACCTGCCCCTGCGCACCATCGGCTGCGAGCGTCGTGATTTCGGCTGTCGCATCGCCGGTGTAAACGGTGATCCCGTCGAGATCGTCACCGGACCGATAGTAACCTGTCACATGCGGCGCGTCCGGGGCTTCGGTGTCGAGGTGCGCGGTTTCGGTCACCGTGGCGGTGTTGCCTGCCGCGTCGGTCGCGGAGATCGTGACATTGACCTGCTCATCGCCAGTGCCGATTTCGGACGGTGCGAAACCCACGCTCCAGTTGCCTTGGGCATCGACCGAGGCCGCGCGACTGGTGCCGTCGAAGTTCACGATGACCGAAGACCCGGCTTCGACCACACCGGTCAGGGTCAGGCCCATCGCCGCTTCCTGCGCGTTGATGTAGCCGTCACCGCCTACGGACAAGCCGAGAGCGAGTTGGTTCACGCTGGTGTCCACGGTAACAGTGTCGGTGACGATGGCGGAGTTCCCGGCGCCGTCTGTCGCAGTGACGAGGACCGGGACATCCTGCTCGCCGCCGGGCACTTCGCCCGCTGCAAAGTCCACCGTCCATGTGCCGTTCGCGGCAACTGTGGCGCTGTGCGTGACCAGGCCCAGGCGCACCGACACGGTGGAACCGGGTTCGACGGTGCCGGTCAACGTGATGCCATCAGCAGCATCCATCCCGTTCACGATGCCGTCCGGGTCCGTCACACCGTTCGAGGCGAGGTTCATGACCACCGTGTCGACATCGACGCTTTCACTGGCGGACTTGGTGTTGCCGTAGCCATCCGTGATGGAGGCGGTGATCGGAGCGGTGTAAGTGCCCGGAGCGATCTGTCCCGGCGCGAAA
>DOUP01000140.1 GCA_003520545.1 Maritimibacter sp.
CGAGCCGGTAGAACAGCTCCGGGTTGAAACTGCCGCTTTTCGAGAGGTCCGAGAGGTCATGATAGGTGCCCGCGAGGACGCGTGGCGCGGTTGGGCTTTCGAGGCGTTCGAGCAATGTGAACTGGGCGTGGGCCGTCAGCCCGGCGACCTCGTCGATGAAGAGAGAGCCCCCCTCCGCTTCGGACAGGGCAGCGTCGAGCGACACGGGGTCGGTGCTGGCGCCCGAGGTTTTCACGAAAGGACCGCGTGATACGGCAGAGAGGAGATGGACCACCTCGGCCATCTTGGCGGTCCCCACTCCCGGCTCACCCGTGATGAGCACGTCTGCCATGGTCCGGGCAATGGTTCGGGCGTCCTGGCGCATTTTCTCGGACAGGGTGGACCTGCCGCGCAGGAGGCGCNNTTGCCCGGCATCCGAATGTCGCTGACCACGACGCCGGCGAAATCCGGGGCGATATGATCCTTGGCTTCGATATAGCTGCCGGCGAGTGTGGGAGACAGCTCGGCAAGCTCCAGGGTCTGGCCCAGGGCTTCGCGCACGGCGAGATCGTCGTCGACCAGGAGAACGCGGGTGGTCATGCCGCCGCCTCCAGTCCCGCTGGCACGAGATCGACGGTGAAGACCGCGCCGCCGTCCGGGTGGTTCGCCCCCCGTATCGCGCCGCCGAAGCTTTGGATCAGGCCGTAAGAGATCGACAGGCCAAGGCCCATGCCCTCGGCCGAGCCGACTTGCTTGGTGGTGTAAAAGGGATCGAAGACGCGTTCGGGGTGCGAGATGCCGGGCCCGGTGTCGCGGATCGTCAGCCGCACCGTTTCCCCGGCGTCGATGGACAGCGCGATACGCGGAGAGCTCGTGCCGTCCATTGCGTCGACGGCATTGGACAGGAGGTTCACGATTACCTGCTGAAGCCGCACTTCGCCACCGCGCACCATGACCGGCGTCTCCGGCGGCTGATACACAAGCGTGACCCCGTGGCGTTTTAGCTTGTCACCCGTGACTTCCATCGCGGCCTCTACCACGCCGACGAGATCGACATCGGTAATCGGGCCACTTTCCTGACGGGCGAAGGCGCGGAGGTTCTGGATGATGCGCCCCATGCGGCGCGCGAGATCGGAAATCCGGCCGAGATTTTCACGTGCGACCCCTGGCTTGCCACGGTCGAAGAGCTGTTCGCCGTTTTCCGCAAAGGATCTGATCGCCATGAGCGGTTGGTTCAATTCGTGGCTGATGCCTGCCGACATCTGGCCAAGCGCGGAGAGTTTCCCGGCCTGGATCAGATCGTCCTGCGCCTGTTTCAGCGCGGCTTCGGCCTCTTTTCGTTCCGTCACTTCGCGGCGCAGGTCGGCGTTTACCGACGTCAATTCGCGCGTCCGGTCGCTGACCCGTGCCTCCAGCCGTGCATTCACGGCGGCTTCGACTTCCAACCGATCCGCAAGCACGCGTCGCTTCTGACCGACCATATAGAGAACCGCGCCGAAGGTCAGGAGCGCGCCGGCAGCGATCAATCCCCAGAGAAGCGCCGATGCAACCGCGCCGGAGCTGTCCACCAGGATCTCGGCGGTCAAACCGACGGTTGGCAGGTCTCGTGACAGGTGCAGGGCGCG
This sequence comes from Maritimibacter sp., assembly GCA_003520545.1. Lineage (GTDB taxonomy): Bacteria > Pseudomonadota > Alphaproteobacteria > Rhodobacterales > Rhodobacteraceae > Maritimibacter. The sequence continues at coordinate 1,605 of DOUP01000140.1, forward strand.
GAAGGGCAGGTAGCGACCCCCGGAAATCAGCCATTGTTCCTGGCCTGCGATCTGCGCGGACTGGAGTGGCGGCATACCCTCCGCCCGATCCCGCAGGATCAGGCCGGAGCGGTTGGTGACGAAGATCTGCCCGGCCCGGTCCGTGAAGAATACGGGCGGCGCATCGCCGGGCCAGTTGTTTTCGATCTTGCTGACCGGCACGCGGGTCATGACGGCGCCGATCACCCGGCCCTCGTCCTCCTGAACCGGGGCCGCGAAGGCGAATACGCGAGTTTGAGTGCCAGCGCCCGCGATGATTTCGTTGTCCGTGCCCAAGGCGCCGTTCAGGGCGCGCGCCAAGGGTGGCTCATGAGGAGACCGGGCGGCGCTGCTGCCCGCGCTGCCCGCCGCGATGCGGCCGGTCCTGTCCACGACAGAAATGTCCCATGCGCCGGTCATGTCGGCCATGCCTTGCACGACCTCCTGGGCCAGGGCGCGATCTCCGCCGCCGGTCAGAAGCGCCTTCAGGTCAGGGTGACGGGAGAGCACGACCGCCAGTTCGCGATAGCGAAAAAGTTGGCCGGTGACCCGGTCAGATGCCAGCGCAAGGTCGGCCTCGCCCTGTTCCGCCAACCGGTTTATGCGATCCTGAAACGCCGTCCAGCCCACTGCGATGGCCAGCAGGGCGGCGAACAAGAGGAAAAGGATCGAACGAAGCATGGCGGTCAGGCGATCATGGCAATTGAGCCGGGATCATACCCCCGGACCCAACTCATGGCGAGTCACCCGTCGAGCTTGAAATCCGGAAGGGACTCCAGCGCGTTCTTGAGCGCCTCGCCCCATTCGGACGAGATCTTTTGGAAATACGCATCGTCGGCCTGGATGCGAGACCGGTGCCCCAACCGCAGACTGTCCGTTTCATAAAGCTGGAAATCCAGGGGCAGGCCGACGGAAAGGTTCGCTTTGATCGTGGAATCGAAGCTGACGCACAAAAGCTTCAAGGCTTCTTCGAAGCTCATTGCGGGGTCATAGGCGCGCACCAAAATTGGGCGGCCGTACTTGGTTTCACCGATCTGGAAGAACGGGCTGTCGGAACCGGCCTCGATAAAATTGCCTTCAGGGTAGATCAGGAACAGGCGCGGCGGTCCGCCGGCGATCTGCCCCCCCAGAATGAGCGTCGCGCGGAACGAACTGTCGGCCTTTTGCCCTTCGCCCCCGTGTTCCGAAATCACGTCGTGCAGGGTTTCCGCGATCAGGCGCGCGGCCTGAAACATCGACGGCACCTCGAACAGCGACGGGGCGCGGTCTACGTGCGCCTTGGTGCGCTCTTCGAGCATCGAGACCACGGACTGCGTGGTGGCGAGGTTGCCTGCGCTCATCAGCACGAACGCACGTTCTCCCGGCACTTCCCAGGTGTGCATCTTGTTGAACACCGACACGTTATCGACGCCCGCGTTGGTGCGGGTGTCCGACATCATGACGAGACCTCGGTCAAGCATCATGCCTACGCAATACGTCATTTGGACTTCCTACTGCTGCGCGACCTGGATTTGAACATCCAGAGACTCGTTCGCCCCGCCGATCCGCGAGCCTCTTACGGGCGCGGCTTCTGTATAATCGAGCCCGGTTGCAACCCGGACGTAGCGTTCATCCGGTGAATACCCGTTCGACACGTCGAAACCGACCCACCCCAGCCCATCGACATGAGCCTCCGCCCAGGCGTGGGTGGCCTCTTGGTCGATCCGATCGTTCATCATCAGGTAGCCCGAGACGTACCGCGCAGGAAAGCCAAGCTCCCGGGCACAGGCGAGGAAGATATGGGTATGATCCTGACAGACCCCGCGGCCTTCGGAGATCGCTTGTTCCGCGACCCAATTCGGGTAACTCACGCCAACTTCGTAGGTAACGGCCTCACGGATCGCGGCCGACAGCGAATGAAGCCTGTCGATATCCGTGTCGCCTTCGGCTTTGCGAGCCAGGGCGCGCACGCCGGCGCCGGGCTTGGTCAGCGGGGTCGGGCGTTTGTAGAGCCAGAGCGGCGATGGGCCGGGATGGGGCCCGACGACGCCGGAATTTCCCTCGATCTCCACCTCGCCTTCGGAGGTGACCGTTACCAAGGTGGCGTCACGGTCGATCGAGATCAGCTCCACCACGTTGTGATGGTTGTCCTGGAATGCCAGCTCTTTCTGGCCACCATCAACGGTCGTGCTCCAGTAGAGCACCTCCTGCTGGTGGCCGGTCTTCGGTGTCTTGCGAAGCTGCTGGAGCCCGTACACCACCGGTTCGTCGAACTGGTAGCGCGTGACATGTTTGATCTTGAGCCGCATGAGAGTCCTTACACGTAGAAACGATAGTCCTGCTCGATCTGGCCACCCAGCTCGCGAAGCGCGTTCAGGACGCTTTGAATGTATTCATGCAGACCAAAGTCGAAGATCTCGTCAATATCGTGCATGGACAGACGTTGCGCAAGCTTGTCCGCCATATCGTGAACAGGAAGCCGCGTGTCATAGTCGCTCGCCAGAAAGCCGAGGTTGTCGCGGATTTTCGACACGCAGAAATTAAGGCTTCGGGGCATCCGTTTGTCGAGGATGAGGAATTGCGCGATGTCATGCGCGTTGGGCTGACTGCCGTACACCATACGGTAGCCCCCTTTTGCTGAAACCGACCGCAGGATCGTATCCCACTGCACATTGTCGATAGTCGATCCGACCGCGAAGACCGACGGCAAAAGCACGTAGTATTTCACGTCGAGGATTCGGGCGGTGTTGTCCCCGCGCTCCAGGAACGTTCCGATCCGCGCGAAGTCGTAAATGTCGGTGCGCATCATGGTGCCATGGGTCGCGCCCCGGACAAGCGCCGTGCGCTGGCGAATGCTCTTGAGCACATTGGGCAGGTCGCGCTGGCTGACCTTGCGCGCCAGCAGCTCTTTCACCCGGATGTAGCAGGCATTCATCGCCTCCCAGACATCATGGGTCAGGGCGGTTCGCACCATCCGCGCATTCTGGCGCGCTTCGGACAGCGTGGAGAGAACGGAGGACGGGTTGTCCTTGTCCCGCAGCATCCAGTTGACGGCTTGTTCCTGGGTGATCTGGTCACCGTGGAATGCCTTGTAGCCGCCCGCGACGCCTGCGGTTCGCATGATGCTTTCCCATTCCATCGACCCGGACCGAGTAATGGATATGCGCTGACCGGTTTCGATCAGCCGCGTGGCGTTCTCGGCCCGCTCCAGGGAGCGGAACATCCAGTAAAGGCCGTTTGCAGTTTTCCCCAGCATCGCGGTCAATCCTCCAACACCCAGGTGTCCTTGGTTCCGCCGCCCTGCGACGAATTCACGACAAGCGACCCCTTCTGAAGCGCCACGCGGGTCAGGCCGCCGGGCGTGATGTTGATGCCATCGGGGCTAACCATAACGTAAGGCCGCAGGTCCACGTGACGCGGTGCCAGCCCCGTCTTGGTGAAAATCGGCACGGTCGATAGGCTCAGGGTCGGCTGCGCGATATAGTTGCTGGGCCGCGCCTGGAGCTTCTTGCGGAACGCGCGGATGTCTTTCTTGGTCGCGGTTGGTCCGATCAGCATCCCGTAGCCGCCCGAGCCATGCACCTCTTTCACGACCAGATCTTCGAGGTTGTCGAGAACGTAGGCGAGGCTGTCGGGATCGGAGCAGCGCCACGTCGGCACGTTCTCCAGGATCGGGCGTTCGCCGGTGTAGAACTCCACGATCTCGGGCATGTAGCTGTAGATCGCCTTGTCGTCCGCTATGCCGGTGCCGGGAGCATTGGCGATGGTGATCCCGCCCGCGCGGTAGACATCCATGATCCCCGGCACGCCAAGCTGGCTTTCGGGATTGAAGTTGAGCGGATCGAGGAAATCGTCATCGACCCGGCGATAGAGCACGTCGATCGGCTGGTAACCACGGGTGGTCCGCATGGCGACGCGCCCGTCGACGACGCGCAGGTCGTGCCCCTCGACCAGTTCCGCGCCCATCTGGTCGGCGAGGAAGGCGTGTTCGAAGTAGGCCGAGTTGTAGATCCCGGGCGTCAGAACCGCGACCACGGGCGGACCGTTGGTCGCCGCCGGGGCACAGGCCGCCAGGGAACGACGCAGATCGGTCGGATAGCTCGACACCTCCTTCACCGACGTGCGCGCGAAAAGCTCCGGGAACATCTGCAACATCGTTTCCCGGTTCTCGAGCATGTAGCTCACCCCGGACGGTGTGCGCGCGTTGTCTTCGAGCACGTAAAACTCGTTGTTGTCGGTGCGGACAAGGTCGATGCCGACGATATGCGTGTAGACGCCGCCCGCGGGTTTCACCCCGATCATTTGGGGCAGGAACGCTTCGTTTTGCGCGATCATCTCGGCCGGGATGCGGCCCGCCTTGATGATTTCCTGCCGCCCGTAGATGTCGCCAAGAAACGCGTTGATGGCGCGGACCCGCTGTTCAATCCCCTTGGCGAGCTTTTGCCATTCGCGCGCGGCGATAATGCGCGGCACGATGTCGAAGGGGATCAATCGCTCCTCCGCCTCTTGTCGCCCGTAAACATTAAAGGTGATGCCGGTCAGTCGGAAAAGCTCGTCCGCTTCACGCTGCTTGGTGCGCAGACGTTTGGGGTCTTGCTCTTCGAACCATGTGTGGAACTCGGCATATGGGTCGCGGAGGCTTTGGTCGCGCCCCCACATCTCATCGAAAATGGAAGGTTCGGTCATGGACCCATACTATTGCGCAAAATCCCCATCACAATCGGATTCACTCAAAGAGCGTGTTCTGGGGTCAAGTTTTCAGGGGCAGTCTACGGAGTTGCACAGAAATTAGGCGCAAAACCGTGTCAAAAGGGTGTTGTAAAGATGCGTCGCCACCGAGGGAAAACCATACCCTCCACTAAATGGTACATTTTTTCTAGCAAGTCGCCGCCAAAGACGGTAACTCTTTAATAGAGCACAAAAAGAACGCGACCGATCAAAAAATAAAACGGCGCGGTATTGAGGTAGGCGGTACATAGCATGAGCGCGATTCAGTTCGTCGTCCGTGATCCATCTGGTATTTTTCAGAACGGGTCCGTGACTGATTCAGATATCAATGGAAATATCATTCTCTCTTCCGGTTCTGCCGTGTCCATGGACCTGCGCCGTCTGGATATCGCGGGCTACATGCGCCAGGGCGGCGATCTGGTTCTCTTGATGTCCGACGGCCGGAAAGTGGTGCTTGAGGACTACTTCGGGCCAGACGGCAACCCCCAGGCCAAGCTCTATCTCAACGAAGGCGGACACCTGATCGAGACCGAAGTTTCCGCGACCGGTACGGTCACGCATGACGAGGTTGCGGCATGGGGCAAGTGGGGCGATCTTCAGGCGCTTACTTTCCCTTCCGATCCTGTCGTTTCGGCTGACGCGACCATGGTTGCTGGCAATGCGGCGGACGTCGATGCGGCTGTCGCGACTGCGGGCGGGGATTACCAGCTTGCCGGAACGGCGCAGGGCGGACATGTCACCAGCGAAGAAGCCACCATGGGCGTGGGCCTGGGGTTGGTCCCGCTGGCCGGGTTCGGTGGGACGGGGATCGCGGCGGGCGCCGCGGTTCTCGGCGGCGCGGCTCTCCTCGGGGGCGGAGCGGCTGTCGCAGGCGGCACAGGTGGCGGCACGGGTGGCAGTGGTGTCACCGGCGGCACGGCGAGCGGCTCCGGCTCCACGATCATCCCGACGATTGACAGCGCGAGCGACAACTACGCCTATAACGGGCAAAGCACCCAGTCGGTGACCATAGCCGGCCAAGCCGAACCCGGCTCGACCGTCGACGTGACCATCGGAACGAAAACCGTCACGGTGTTCTCGGACGCGACAGGACGGTGGTCTGCCGAGTTCACGGGCGCGAATTTCCCCGGCGACGGTGAATATAACGTTTCAGTAACCGTGACCGAACCCACCGGCAGCATCACGACCCTTGCCGGTCAGACCATCATCGTGGACACGACCCCACCTGACCTGGACGTGGATGGCTACGGCGCAACGGTTCAGGGCCAGATCGTCAATGCGGTGGAGCACAGTGCTGGCTTTACGCTCGAGGGTACTGGTGAAGCCGGCGCTTCGATCACGGTTCTTGTCAATGGCCTGACTCGCACCACGACGGTGGGGACCAACGGGACGTGGTCGGTGGATTTTGCAAGTGGTGATCTTCCGACGGGTGAATACGATATCGACGTCACGGTCCGCTCCACGGACGCGTTCAACAACACCTCGACCGTGGTTCACACCATGACCATCGACACGGTCGCGCCGAACGTCTCGGTCGATGCGAACCAGACCGGCGACAACCTGATCAACGGTGCAGAAGCGCAGGCGGGCGTGGATATCACCGGCATGGCCGAGCCCGGGTCTACTGTCGTGGTCACCATGAACAATGCCAGTTACACGGTAACGGCGGACCAGGCTGGCAACTGGACTGCGACCTTCCAGCCGGGCGATTTCCCGACCGGGGAATACACGGCGACTATCACCGCTGTCGCAACAGACCTCGCGGGGAATTCCACCACCACGACATCGACCGTCGCTATAGACACCGAGGGCGCGGTCAGCATCGACGCGGGCACCGGGGCGGGCGGTGAAACCGTGGTGAACGGAAATACGCAATCGGGCGGCAGCGTGCAGCTCACCGGCTCCACCCAGCCGGGGTCCACCGTTGTCGTGACCATCGACGGGACCGACTACGCGGCCGTGGTGGATGGCAGCGGCAATTGGACCGTGAATGTTCCGGGGTCGAACCTTCAGGGCGGCGAATACACGACGGGCGTGACCGTCACGTCGACGGATGGTTCAGGCAACACCGACACGACCACCGGCTCCGTTCTGGTCGATACCGAAACATCGGTCGCGGTTGTCGCGGGGCACGGCGGCGGCGACGCGATCATCAACGAGGTCGAGCGAGATGCTGGCGTGACCTTCTCTGGCACCGGCGAGCCGGGCGCGACCATCAACGTGGCTTTCGCGAACGGCTCCTACACCACCACGGTGGACGGAAACGGCGATTGGGCCGTGGACTTCGCAGCCAGTGACATCCCGGACGGCGAATACACCGGCACCATGGTCGTCGCTGCGACGGACCTTGCCGGGAATACCAACATGGTGACCGAGCAGGTGACCGTGGACACGAACACCTCCTTCACGGCGATCATCGACGGTCCCGGCCCGGATGGCGTTTTCAACGGGTTCGAAGCGGTCGCAGGTCTGACCGTTGCCGGTCGTGCCGAACCGGGCGCCGAGGTGTCCGTGCAGATCGGCCAGACCACGCTTCCCGCCACCGTGGGGCGCCTGGGCGATTGGTCCGTCACCTTCCCCCATGGGTCGATCCAGGACGGCGAATACGTGGCCAACGTCACGGTCACCTCGACCGATGCCGCGGGCAACACCGCGACGGCCACGACACCGATCAACATTGATACCGTAGTCTCCGATTTTGCGTTTACCTCCGACCCTACGGGCGGGGATGGGGTGCTGTCGGGCAGTGAGCTGGGCAATACGCTCACACTGACCGGGACCGTCGAACCGGGGTCCTCGATCTCGATGACCATCGGCAACGCCACGCGTCCGGGCACGGTCGATGCGAACGGCAATTGGTCCGTTTCCTTCGCGCCCGGTTCGATCCCGAGCGGCGAATACGACACCATGATGACCGTCACCGCGACCGATCAGGCGGGCAATATCCACATCGACAGCCAGATGGTCATCGTGGACACGGAGGCAGGCGATCTCGCCATTTCCTCGGCCCCGATCGAGATCGACGACATCATCAACGCGACCGAGCGAGGCGACGGCGTGACCATCAATGGCACCTCGACGCCGGGGATGCTTGTCACCGTCCAGATGGGAAATGCCTCCACGACGGCGATCACCGATGTGAACGGCAACTGGAGCGCCGATTTCGCGCCGGGACA
>DOUP01000022.1 GCA_003520545.1 Maritimibacter sp.
GTTTTCTAGTTTTCTAGGAAAACCAATTCGTCTATATTAGTCAATAGCTTATCAGTTTTTGTTGTCAGACAAGCAGCCCCGGCAAGACCTCCTTATCCCTGCCGATGGGACCCAAACGGGGCGTCTATTTCGCGGTCCGCATCAATTCCGCCAATACCGACAGCTCCGTCCCGCTTCCAGCCTCGATCCGATCCGCCGCCGCCAGACGGGCCGCATCAGGCTTGTTCTGACCCAGCTTCCACGTCCCTTCGACCGCCTCGATATCCAGTCGCACCAGGACGATCGCACGCATCATTCGCTCGACAACACCCGCGCTCATCTTCTCGCTGGTCCAGGGCGTTTTCCCGACGATCCGCCGCTCGAACTGCGCCGACAACCCGTCGATCTGCGCACGCAATTCGTCGGCGGGACGCAAGCTGGCCCGCCCCCGCAATGTCACCGCCACGTAATTCCACGTCGGCACCTGATCGTCGACCTCATACCAATCAGGCGAGACATACCCATCCGGGCCGGAGACCGACAGCACTGCGGGCGCACCGCCCTCGATCACGGTCAACAACCCGTTGTTCCGGGCCAGATGCATTTCGGCCATGGTTCCCCCGGCATCCATGACAAACGGCACATGAGACACAAGCGGTCCGGTATCATGGTTCACCGCCAGCGTCCCGAACCCGCGCTCCCGTGCGAATGCGACATTCGCGGCGCGACTGGCCCTATCGAAAAGCGGATAGCTATGCATCGCTTACGCCTTCAGCTGATGGATCGCGACGTCGGTAATCCGGGTCGAAACGATGGCGCCTTCAACCTGCGGCGTGGCGAACACCACTTCGGCGAACTGTTCGGTCCGGCCCATGTGCGGGTTCTCCATCAGCACCTGGTGCGTTTTACCCACCTGCGCCGCGAGATGCCGCGCGACCGCCGCCTCGCCCGCTTCACGCAGGCGCGCGGCGCGGTCCTTGATGACCTTTCCGTTCACCTTCTGCGGGATCCGCGCGGCCGGCGTGCCTTCGCGCGCGGAATAGGGAAAGACGTGCAGCCATGTCAGGTCGCAGTCGTCGACCAGTTGCAGCGAGTTCTCGAAATGCGCCTCGGTCTCGGTCGGGAAACCGGCAATGATATCCGCGCCGAAGGTGATATCGGGGCGCAGCCGCCGCGCCTCCTCGGTGAAAGCAATCGCATCGTCGCGCAGGTGCCGCCGCTTCATCCGCTTGAGGATCAGGTCGTCACCATGTTGAAGGCTCAGGTGCAGATGCGGCATCAGGCGCGGCTCGCTGGCGATGGCCAGCATCAGGTTCTCGTCCGCCTCGATACTGTCTATGCTCGATATCCGCAGACGCGGCAAATCCGGCACCAGCCGCAGGATGCGCATCACCAGGTCGCCCAGGCGCGGCTCCCCCGGCAGGTCTGCCCCCCAGGAGGTCAGGTCCACGCCGGTCAGCACCACCTCGTTGAACCCCTTGTCCACGAGCCGCTTGATCTGGTCCACCACGACTCCCGCCGGAACCGAGCGGGAATTGCCCCGGCCATAGGGAATGATGCAGAAGGTGCAGCGGTGATCGCAACCGTTCTGAACCTGCACATAAGCGCGCGACCGCGTGCCGAAGCCGTCGATCAGATGCCCGGCGGTTTCCGTCACCGACATGATGTCGTCCACCTGCACCCGCTCGGTATCGCCCACGAAATCGGGACCGAGCCTGGACCAGGTCTCTGGCTGCATCTTCTCGGCGTTGCCGACCACCATATCGACCTCGCCCATGCCCGCGAAGGTCTCCGGCTCCGTCTGGGCCGCACAGCCGGTGACGATCAGCTTGGCCTCGGGGTGTTCGCGCCGCAGTCGCCGGATTTCCTGGCGCGCTTTGCGCACCGCTTCCGCCGTGACCGCACATGTGTTGACCACGACCGCGCCTTCGACCCCGGCACCTTCGGCCAGCGTTTTCATCGCCTCGGTTTCATAGGCGTTCAGGCGACAGCCGAGCGTCGCGAAAATCGGGGGTTGGGCCGTCATCACAGGCTCTCCAGAAACGCATCCGTCAGCGTCGCGTCGAAGACATGCGCGGTGGGGCCGGTCATCCAGACGCCGTCCTCGCGCCAATCCAGCAGGAGCCAGCCGCCATCGACCTCCATCCGAACCTTCCGCTCGGTCAGTCCACGGGTCGCGGCTGCGACAGCCGTCGCACAAGCTCCGGACCCGCAGGCGCGCGTGATGCCCGTGCCGCGCTCCCAGACCCGCATCCGGATATCGTCGCGCGACCGCACCTCGGCGAATTCGACGTTGGTGCGTTGTGGAAAGAGCGGATCGAACTCGACCTCGCGCCCACGGCCCTCCACGTCAACCGCGCTCACGTCATCCACGAAGAACACCGCGTGCGGATTGCCCATACTGACCGCCATCGGGTCGCCATCCAAGGGCAGGTGTTCAGTATCCATCGGCTTGGACAATGGCACCTCGTCCCACATCGTCTGCGGGTGACCCATGTTCACATGCACATCGCCGTCGATCAGCCGGGCCTCAAGCACACCGCGCGCCGTGCGGATGGTCAGCGCGTCACGCCCCGTCTGATCGAACATGAAACGCGCCACGCATCGGGTGGCATTGCCGCAGGCGCCGGCGCGGCTTCCATCGCTGTTCCAGAAGTCCAGATCTATATCGGCGGCGTTGCTGTCACGGATCTCGGCCAGCTGGTCGAAACCCACGCCCCTGTGACGATCCCCGAGCCCGCGCGCCAGTGCTTCGGTGGTCACAGCATCGCGCCCCCGTGAATCGAAAATCACGAAGTCATTTCCGGCCCCATGCCATTTCATGAAGGCAAGGCCCACCTGGTCGCGCGCGCGTGTCATACGCGGCATATACGCCTGCAAAACCATGATTTCCAGCGCCGCAAAACCGCCTTCGCTAGACCGTGGCAAGAATCCTGCCCTTTTCGAGGATAAGGGGCTTGACCCGCATCCAGCGCGGCGATACCTAGCGCGCCACAGTGGGCCGTTAGCTCAGTTGGTAGAGCAACTGACTTTTAATCAGTGGGTCGCAGGTTCGAATCCTGCACGGCTCACCACTTCTCATAATTTTCCTTTCCCTACTTGGGTTTGGTATCGGATTTGACGAACCTCTTGGGAGGGTTCGCCAAATTGCGCTCGCCATTGGGGCGGGCGTTGAGTTTCTCGATGGCGGAATCGGCCATGCCTTCGCGACTTATCGGCCATGCCTTCGCGACCTGTGGCCTCGGTGTAGCGCTTCACGAGGGCCAGTGTTTTGTGCCCGGTGATCGCGCCGATTTCGTGCGCAGTGGCGATATAGTTTCGCGGCGCAGTTAAGGGACGTCAGCTGCGAATTACCTCGGGGCGCTCCACTCAGTCGTCATGTATGCCCTGTTATGTCCCGCACCACTTAGATTTGGCGGGCTGATCCCTGGCGGATAGAGCACATTACAAAAAAGCCCTGTTGCATATCGAGTTTGGATACGTATTTCCTGCGACTAACCTCGACAGCCGAAAGGCAGCGACCTTGAAAACCCGCAGTTTTGCCGTGATCGGCCTCGGAACCTTTGGCAGCACTGTCGCCAGCGAGCTTGCCCGATTTGGCAATCCGGTTCTTGGAATTGACGTGGAAGAGCGTCATGTTACGCGCTTGGCGGACACTCTATCGGACGCGATCATTGCCGATGGCAAGGACGAGGCAGCGCTGAAGGAAGCCGGTGTCGGCAACTACGACGTTTCCATCGTTGCGATTGGCGAAGACCTCGAAGCGAATATCCTTTGCACAATGAACGTCAAGATGCTCGGCGTCGAAACGATCTGGGTGAAAGCGCTGAACCGGACGCATCACCGCATCCTGACCAAGCTTGGAGCAGACCGGGTGATCCTGCCGGAACAGGAAATAGGCCAGCACATCGCGCAGATGCTGCACAATCCTTTGGTTCGCGATTACGTGAGTCTCGGGAACGGCTATCACGTCGTTGACCTGAAAGTCCCGGCCCAGCTCGATGGAAAGCCGGTCGGTGATGCTGCGATCTTTTCGAAGTACGATCTTCGTACCTTGGGGGCGATGCGGGAAAACCAGTTTCATTCCTGCGAAGGTGGCGAGCTGGTGCTCAAGGAAGGAGACAAGTTACTCCTTCTGGGAAAAAGAACGGATTTGCGGCGTTTCGGAGACGACCTGCGCGGCGGGAGCTGACCGATGGCCCGTCGCGTTGGCAATCGGCGTGCGCATTTGGCTCCGCCGCTCGTTCTCGTCCTGATCTATGCGGGTTTCATCATCCTGGGCTCAATAGCTCTCAAATTGCCGCTTGCGACCACGGCCCCGATCACATGGGCCGATGCAGCCTTTACTGCGACGTCGGCTGTAACAGTGACGGGCCTCGTCGTGGTCGACACCGGTAGCGCTTTCACGCTTTTCGGTCAGGCCGTGGTGATGTTTCTGATCCAACTCGGCGGTCTCGGCCTTATGACTTTCGCGGTTCTGATATTGTCGATGTTCGGCCTGCCGGTCGGCTTCACGCACCGACTCTATCTCAAAGAAGATCTCAATCAGACATCTGCAACCGATCTTCTGGCACTCACAAAGATGATCCTGCGGGTGGTCTTGCTCTGTGAGCTGGTGGGGGCAGCCTTGCTGGCCCTGGTGTTCGTGCCGGAGTTCGGATGGGGTGAAGGTCTGTGGCAGGCCGCCTTTCATTCCGTGTCCGCTTTTAACAATGCCGGATTCGCCCTTTTCCCCGACAGTCTGAGCCGTTGGGTGGGCAACCCGGTTGTAAACATCACCGTGCCCGCGTTGTTCATTCTAGGCGGGATCGGTTTCACGGTCGCGTCCGATGTCTGGCGGGTCCGACGCTGGCACCGCTTCTCTCTGCATACCAAGCTCATGTTGGTCGGAACGGGCGCGTTGTTATTTTGGTCAATACTTGCCTTCGGCATCATGGAATGGACCAACCCCGCCACGCTTGGCGCTCTCGACTGGCCCGATCGTATTTGGGCGAGCTGGTTTCAAGCCGCGACGACGAGGACTGCGGGCTTCAATACCGTAGAAATAGGGTTCCTGAATGACAGTACCACGCTCATGTTCATGACATTGATGGTGATTGGAGCAGGCAGCACCTCGACCGGCGGCGGGATCAAGGTCACGACCTTCATCGTTCTGTTGCTCGCAACCATCGCATTTTTCAAGCGACGGGAGAGCATCACCGTATTCGGGCGCGAGCTTGGCATTGATCAGGTCATGAAGGTGCTCGCGCTTGCGATGGTAAGCGTGCTGTTGATCTTTTTCGCGTTCTTTATGCTGTTGCTGTTTCACGAAGGCGAGTTTCTCGATCTGGCGTTCGAAACTGCATCAGCCTTTGGCACTGTCGGCCTGTCACGCGGCGTGACGGGCAGTTTTGACACTGCGGGACGGATCGTCATCATGTTGATCATGTTCGTTGGCCGCGTTGGCCCGCTGACCCTGGGATTTCTGCTTGCCACCCGCAAGCCGCGCAGGATCGCCCATCCTTCTGGCACGGTCTATCTGGGCTGAAGGAAAGATCATGAGCTTTGTCGTCTTCATCAACGGGTTGGTGCTCATCTTCTTCGCGGCACTCATGGCTTTGGATGCCTTGATCTTTACCGATACCGCCGGCGTATTCGGCATCGCCGCGGCGCTCGTCGGCACGATTGGCTTGCTGCTCGGCATCGCGTCGTCATCTTCCTACCTTGGTTTGCAGCGGCTCCACACCTTCCTCCTGACATCCTCGGTATGGTTCTTGGCGGCGGTGGCGGGTGCCGTGCCGCTCTACTTATGGTCGATGTCACCTGCTGACGCCCTGTTCGAGGCTATGTCTGGCATCACCACGACCGGCTCCACCGTCATGAGTGGCCTGGACACGACCCCGAGAGGGGTGATCTTGTGGCGGTCCATGCTTCAAGCCATTGGTGGTGTCGGGTTCATCGTGACTGGCATCGCGCTTCTGCCGATCCTGAAGGTTGGCGGAATGCAGCTCTTTCGGACCGAAAGCTCGGACAAAGGCGAGAAAGAGCTTCGGAATGCCGCAATGTTCGCCTCAGCAACCTTGCAGGTCTACCTCGGACTGATGGCGCTCTGCGCACTGGTGTATTTCGTTGGCGGCATGAGTGCCTTCGACGCGATCACCCACGCCATGACCACGCTCTCGACAGGCGGGTATTCGGGCCACGACGCATCGTTCGGTTACTTCGAAAGCCCGTTCCTGCAATGGTCTGCTATCCTGTTCATGTTGCTGGGTGCCTTGCCATTCGCCTGGTATATCCGGGGTATCTATCGCCGAAAGTTTCGCAGTGAGCAGGTCAAGGCGATGATCTGGAGCCTGAGCCTCGTCATCGGCGGCATGACGATCTGGCTGGTGACCACCAACGGGACCGACCCGTTTACAGCCCTGAGGCTTGTTGCCTTCAACGTGGTCTCTGTGGTCACAACCACCGGCTATGCAACGACAGATTATACGCTCTGGGGACCATTCGCGGTCGCAGCGTTTTTCATCCTGACGGCTGTTGGCGGCTGCACCGGCTCAACATCAGGCGGCGCCAAGGCCATGCGATGGCTCCTGTTCGGCCGCGCAGTCATCGCGCAAATCCAAACCGTCAATTCTCCGCGCCGGGTCACTACCATTAAGTACGAAGGTCGACGGGTTGATGACGATGTGATGAGCGGGGTTGTCTCATTTTTCGTGATCTACCTGGCGACTTTCGGAGCACTGGCAATCACATTGTCACTGTTTGGTCTCGACATCGCGACGGCAGCAAGTGGGGCACTCACCGCGCTTGCGAATGTCGGGCCGGGTATCGGTTCGACCATCGGACCCGCAGGGAACTTCGCTTCGCTTAGTGATCCGGTAAAGTTCATACTGGTTTTCGGCATGTTTCTCGGCCGATTGGAGTTGCTGACGGTGTTTGTGCTCCTGACCCCGATGTTCTGGCGCGAAATGTCCGATCTCTCGATCAGACGGTAGGTATGCTCCGTCTTCTGGCATGGCGAACCACGCGCCTCATTTAGGGCGAGGTCCTTCGCGGCTGCGGACAAGGGCAGAAGCGTCTAGTCCGCCACGCGCCTCGTCAATACAAGGCGGCGGGTTCAGCGCCGTCACCTCCGCGGCACATCTTCTGACACGCAGGGCTGTTAACCCGATTGCAAACGTTTGCCCGGATAAGGGGTGTCGAGATCAGTATGGCCCAACAACCTTGGAGGTATTTATGTCGGCTCTGAAGAATAAGATTGTTCCTGTCTGTGTTGCCCTGTGTGCACTTGGCACCTCGGTCCAGGCGGAAACGATCAGCGTCGCAACCGGCGACGACTGGCCGCCTTTCGCAGATAGCCAGATGGCGGGCGGCGGATATGCCAACCAGGTCGTCTCTGCAGTGCTGGAAGAAATGGGAGGCGACTTCAATATTGATGTCGTGCCCTGGACCCGCGCCTATGAAATGACCGTAACGGGAAATTACGACGCAACCTTCATCTGGTATGATACGCCCGAACGGCGCGCCGAGGTGAATTATACCGACCCGCTGATCGTGGTGAAAACCGTGGTGGTGATGAAAGCCGGTTCAGCCGACGGCCTGAATGGCCTCGGCGATCTCAACGGTCAGAGCGTCTGCATCCCGAAAGGCTATTCGGTCGTTCCCGATGTGCAGACCATGATCGACGCCGGGAAAATCACGCTGGCGCAACCGCCCGATCTGGTGGCCTGCCTGAAACAGGTGCAAGCCGGCCGCGTTGATGCGGTGATCGACGCCAGGGCCGTGCTCCTGGACGTTGCCAGTAAGAATGGCATCGCGGAAAGCGATCTGGCGGTTCTGCCCGATCCGATTGCGGAGGCGCCGATGTCTCTGCTGGTGAGCAAGAATATGGACGGCGGTGATGCGTTCCTGTCGCAATTCAACGCCGCGTTCCACAAACTCGAAGACGAAGGCGCGATCGCCGAGATCCTGCCCTGACCCTGACGCGGGCCTTGCCCGCAACCCAAAAGGCGCCCCAGCTCAGACCGCTGCGCGGGGGCGCGCTCCCTTCAGGGCGGATGGCCTCAGAATTTTGCCGCCTCTGTCCAGTCCCAATCTCTGCCGGCCTCGGCGGCACATCCGGCGCCCCATCCAAAAAAGATCGGGCCCTGCACGAGAATCCGGCTGCGATTATCCAGTTCTCAACAATTGCCAGCTACCAAGAACAGAGCCCCCTCTACGGAGTACGCCATGTTGCGTAATATGAGTATCAAGTTGAAGCTGCTCGTGCCCGGATTGATCGGGCTTGTCATGCTGATTGTTGCCAGCACAGTGTTCTGGCAAGCTAGGCTGGCCCTGACCCTGCAAAGCGGGTTTGACCAAAATATTCAGTTGGCACAGATTCTCCTTTATGAGCCCGTCACCGAGGCCGCTTGGAATTTCGACGCCGACGCGGCGAACGCCCAGCTCGACAGCCTGAAAACGCTGGATTCGTTCCTCTACGCACGGGTGATCGTTTCCGGCGAAACCTTCGCTTCGGTTTCGGCTGCGGAAGACTGGAACCCGGACTGGGATCAGCAAATCAGCGAGGCACTGAAACTCAACACGCCCGAAACACAGCTTGGCGAACCCGTTCTGAAACTGATTGACCTGAAACATGGCGACAAAGAAGCGGGTCGGCTCGTCGTCGCCTTCAGCCGGGAACCCATCAATACAACGATCCATGATGCCAGTATCGAATCGGCAATCGTGGGGCTTGTCTCATTCGTGGCTTTCGCCATCGTGCTCTACCTGATCGCGATCAGCGTCTCCGGCCCGATCCTGAAAATCATCCAGCCGGTGCAACGGATGCAAGAGGGTGAAAAAGATGTCGATATCCCGGGCGCCAAGCGGAAAGATGAAGTTGGGACGCTCGCCAAGGCTCTTGCATCGTTCCGAGATTCGATGATCGAAGCCGACCGGATGGCACAGGAAAAACGCCAGGCCGAAGACGCCCGGCGAAAAGAAGATGCAGAGCGCGCCGAACGCGAACGCGCCGCCGAACGCGAAGCCGAACATCAGGAAATGGAACGTCAGAAAGCGGAACAGCACCGCCTGCAGGAAGAAGCCAGGAAAGAAGCCGAACGCAGCGAACAGCGCGAACGCCAGCGTCAGCAACAGCAAAAAGTTGTGCAGGATCTTGGCGATGCGCTGCATGCTCTGGCCGAAGGCGATCTGAGGGTCGAATTGACCGCCTCCTTCCCGCCTGAATACGAGAAACTGCGGAAAGACTTCAATTCGGCGGTTCTGGCACTGCGCGGCACCGTTGAAAGCGTTTCAAACAATTCCGAGACGATCCGCAACATCTTTGCCGAGATCGCCGCCGCCTCAAATGATCTGGCCGTGCGGACGGAAAAACAGGCCGCGACGCTGGAAACCACGGCGCAGGCGCTCGACGGCATCACCAGCTCGATCGGCAACGACACAAAGGCCGCTGAAGATGTCAGCCGCGCGGCGACGGAAACCCGCGACAATGCCAAGGAAGGCAGCGACGTGGTCGCCCGTGCGGTTGAAGCCATGCAAAAAATCCTGACCACCTCTGAAGACATTGCGCGCATCATCGGTTCGATCGACGGGATTGCCTTCCAAACCAACCTTCTGG
>DOUP01000059.1 GCA_003520545.1 Maritimibacter sp.
CCGCCTCCCGCGCCACCTCGGTGCCGTCGAGGAACACGACGACGTCGGACCCCGCGTCGCCAAAGCCCGCGACAACGGCGACCCCGTCGGCGGGGAAACGGATGGTATCGAAGACCGGGGGCGATGGAAGCTGCGGGGCCGTGTCCACCGGTTCAGATTGGTCGGCGCTGGCGGCGTCCTCTGCCTTTGGCTCATCCGCCTGTGTCGCGTCCTCCTGGAGAGCTTGGGCAGCGTCGTTGTCCTGTTCATCCACGTCCGGCTTGGGCGCCGGGGCGAGCGTCACGACGTCGGAATAGACCGGGGCGCCCGCCTCGTTCAGGCCCACAACCCGAAGGCTGCGCTCGACATCCGAAGGCGCGAGGTCGAAAACGGAGCCGAAGGCGCCGTCCTCGCCCGTTTCCGTGGTGGCGACGGTCTCGCCATCTATCTGCACCGCGATCCTGCTTCCGGGCAGCGCGGAGCCGGAAACGTTCGCGGTCTCACCCGTGAAATCCGTGGCCGTGATCTGCGGACGTGTCGCGACAAGCGCGTCATCCTCCGTCATCGATTGAAGTCCGATCACGACAGCGATGAATACACCAACTGCGGCCAGCGCGCCAAGCGCCCAGCCCAGCCAACCTGAAAGCAAGCTGCTCATAATTACCCTTTCGCCGTCCCCCGGCATCCCCTGCGCCGTTTCTCAGCGCTTGAGAGACCTTAGCAACCGGGCTATGCACGGTCAAAACACTTCTGTGAAGGGCGATTTTATGTCTCAGCCTCCCCGTTCCGTCTGCGTTTTCTGCGGCTCGCGCATGGGAACCGAGCCTGCCTATGAGACCGACGCCCGTGCGACAGGTGACATGATCGCCGCGAAGGGTTGGCAACTGGTCTACGGCGCGGGCGACGTGGGGCTGATGGGCACCGTCGCCAACGCGGCACAGGCGGCGGGCGCGGACACCTTCGGCGTAATCCCGGAACACCTGATGAAATGGGAGGTGGGCAAGCGCGACCTGACCTCTTTCGTGGTCACCGAGAACATGCACGAGCGCAAGAAGGTCATGTTCATGAACTCGGATGCCATCGTGCTTCTGCCCGGCGGTGCCGGGTCGCTGGACGAGTTTTTCGAGGTGCTCACGTGGCGCCAACTGCGGCTACATGAAAAGCCGATCATTCTGCTCAATACGAAGGGGTATTGGGAACCGCTGCTCACGCTGATGGATCACGTGATCGAACAGGGTTTCGCGGATCGTTCGATCCTCGATTACCTTACCGTGGTCCCGGACGTTCCTGCACTGGCCGCGCGTTTGGAGGCGGCTCTTTCCTGACGGAACGTGGCGACCGAGTAGAGCGCAAGCGCGAACCAGATCAGGGGCAGCGCCACAAGGTGGGCCTGCGTGACGGGTTCCAGGAAAATCAGTGACGCAACAAGGAATTGCAGCGTTGGGTTGATGTATTGCATCAACCCGACAAGACCATAGGTCAACCGCCGGGCCGCATAGGAAAACAGGATCAACGGCAGGCCGGTCAGGACGCCGGAGAACATCAGGAGCGCGATGTCGCTCGCACCGTCTGCCGCGGCCCCGCCGCCCGCCAGGTAGAGATAGCCAAGCCAGCTGAGCGAAAGCGGCGCGACCAGCGCCACCTCGGCGGTCACGCTTGCCACGGGCCCCGCGTCGAGCCCCTTTTTCACCACGCCATACATGCCGAAGGTGAAGGCGAGCGTCAGCGAAATCCATGGCGCGACACCAAGACCGACGGTCAGGATCACCACCGCGATGGCAGCCAGGCCGACGGCGACACCGCGCAATCCACCCAGCGTTTCACGGAAGATCACCACCCCCAGGAGAACCGCCACGAGCGGGAAGATGTAGTAGCCGAGAGAGGCCCCGAGCGCCTGCCCCGTCTGCACCGAGAAAATGAAGAAAAACCAGTTGATGGAGATCATCACGGCAGCCAGCGCCACTTGCCAGACCTTGGAGCTGGTCAGGAGCCGACCCAACTCGCCGATCCGGCGCTGCGCAATCAGGACAAACGTGAAGAAGACGAAGGACCAGAAGGTCCGATGCGACAGAACTTCCAACGGCGGGATATGGTCGAGCGCCTTGTAATAGAGCGACGACAGGCCCCAGATCGTGGCCGCCCCAACCATCGCAAGCAATCCTTTGACTGTTTCACTCATCGCGCCTCGCTTCGGCCAAACTGGCCCACTGTGAGCCGGAGAGGGTCAGGGTTCGGCGCGAGGGTCAAGAGGTGGCGCGTATGAATGACGCGACGCCAAACAAAAAAAGTGGCCGCGCCCGGAGGCTTGGCCACAATTCGGATAGACTGCGGTGCGCGGTTTACGTCCCTTCGAGCTCGTCTTTCAGGATCTTTTCGATCTCGGCGATCGGGTGCTTGGTCAGAAGCTTGGTCACTTCGCCAACGACCTTCTGCTCCACTTCCTTGTGAAGTTCGTCGCGCACTCGCCCGATGACCTGCGGCGGCAGGCAAAGGACAATCTTGTCGTAATCGCCCCGGTGCGCCTTTTCATAGAGCAACTCGGCCAGATGCGACGCGAAGCGATCCTTGGCCAGCTCATGCCAATCGGTATCATCCAGCGCGGACCGTTGGCTGTGACCTGCATCGGGCATCCGGCCCGGACGGTTCGCCGATTGCGCGAAGTTGGAAGGGTTGTCCTGCTCTTCCTTACTGATCACGACAAGATGCGGGTTTTCCGCGTCCGCCACGTTTTTCAGAAACAGCGCCTTTTCGCTGTCTGCGACGAGCACCCATGTATCCGTGTCGATATGCGCCATCAAATTTTCTCCTTATCACCGGACCCGTCCTGGTCCTTGGCCAAGGGCCGCGTATTCCCCGCTGAGGTCTCATCGACCTTCTTCATTTCGTCACGGGTACCGACCTTTCGCTGAAGATTACCACCGGTGGATCCTTCTTGCACGGCTTCATCCGGTTTTTCGGGCTTTCCGCCGAGGATCTCCTCGGTCTCGGAGCGTCCGTCCTTCGATTTGCCTCGCTCGGCCATCGCGTCCTCCTATCATTGGTTCGGTAAGAAAACGCATGCGGAGCGACACGGGTTCCGGCACGAAAAAACCCCGCCGCGATCTGCGACGGGGCTGTTTTTTTCGGCGTCGGCCGGGATCACATGCGCGAGGCGACGTTTTCCCAGTTCACCAGCTTGTCGAGGAAGTTCGACAGGTAGGCCGGGCGCTTGTTGCGGAAGTCGATGTAGTAGGAGTGTTCCCACACGTCGCACCCATNNCATCATTTCCCAGAACTGGGTGTGGTTCCAGTGCTGCGAGGCGTTGTTGAAGATACCGTTCTGAGCGACAGCATTTGCGTCGTAGGTGCCCTTGATGATCTCTTCGACCGGTTTACCTTCCCACTCGGTGCCTGCGATCAGCTTGTTGCCGTTATCGACGTAGGCCTTGTGGTGAATGTCGTGGTGGTATTCCATCGTCTCCTTCGACATGCCCAGATCGGCGAGCGCATCGTGGGCGTAAGGAAGGTCGGGAAGTTCAAAAGCCATGGGTAATCCCCCTGTTCTGCGTGTCTGTTGGCCTTTAGATGGGCCTCTTGGCCGGGTGAGGTCAAGGGCCGCTCCGCCGTTATTGGGCCGACACAAGAAAAATCCCCGCACAGGAAATGTGCGGGGAACCTTTTCGCGCTTTGAGACGTTGACGACCCTATGCCAATTCGCTGCCGGATTTGGCGGCATTGGCCAAAAGGTCGAACACATACTGTCCAACCGAGCGGAAACACATGACCTCGTAGACACCCGGCGCCGGGCTCCAGATGCCGCCAGCGGTCTGGGCAATCCGTGTGCGCCGCATTTCCCCCTGACCCAGGGCGTCCATGTCCGCCGGCGTCAGCTTGCGAAGCACCTGGTCAGCCTTGTCGCCCTCGACCCGGAAAACAGAGCGGGCATCGGACACCACTGCGACGAGGCTATGCTCGGCGCCCAGGGCTTTCTCGATCTTGTCGGCAAGCGCGGGGGCGGCTGCATAGTCACACAGGACCAGAATCTCGTCCGGGCTCATCCAGGCCAGCGAGACATCGCCCTTGCCGGTGACGGCGCGCGCCTTGGGCATGTCCGGCCCGGCGGTCTTGGCAGCCTTGGCCAGCGTTGCGGGTTCTCCCCGCACCATGATCATACCGCGCGGGCCGGTGTCGGCGACCGTTGCGAAGCCTTGGTATCGGGCGTCCGGGGTGGCGCTGATGGGGTCAGACATCGGCCTTCCTCCCTTCCTTGTCATAGAAACATGGGTCGCAGATCTCGGCCTTGATGACGGTGCCGGTGCCATCGAGCGTGGCGAAATCGACAACCTCGCCCATCCGGTCCGGCCCATGCACGATCAGACCCATGGCGATGCCTTTCTCCAGCGTCGGAGAATAGTATGTCGAGGTCACGCGCCCGATCATGTTGCGCTGGCCGTTGGCGTTCTTGCCTTCGCCAAGCGCGTAGGCACCATCCGGGATCACGCCGCCATCGAGCGTCCTGAGACCCACGAGCTGCCAGCGGTCGTCCCGCGCCATGTCGCGGCGCTGCTGCGCGCGTTTGCCGAGGTAGTCCTCTTTCTTCTTCGAGATCGCCCAGTGCAGGCCCAGATCCTGCGGGATCACGGTGCCGTCGCTCTCGTCCCCGATCATGATGAAGCCCTTCTCGGCCCGCA
>DOUP01000062.1 GCA_003520545.1 Maritimibacter sp.
GTGGTGAACAAGGTGCGCTGGTGTTTCGACGCCAAGAAGGCCGGACACGCCGGAACCCTGGACCCGGAGGCGACCGGCGTTCTGGCCGTCGCGCTGGGTGAGGCCACCAAGACGGTGCCCTATATCACCGACGCGATGAAGGCCTATCGCTTCACCGTGCGGCTGGGTCAGGCAACCAACACCGATGACGGCGAGGGCGAGATCGTGGCGACGAGCGAAACCCGCCCCTCCGACGACGAGATCCGGACGGCCCTCGCAGCCTTCGTCGGCGACATCCAGCAAGTTCCGCCCAAGTTCTCTGCCGTGAAGATCGACGGTCAGCGCGCCTACAAACTCGCCCGCGACGGTGAGGATGTGGAGATCGAGCCACGCCGGCTCTTCGTCGAGGCGCTTGACTTCATCGCCCGGCCCGATGCCGACCACGTCACCCTGGAGATGATCTGCGGAAAAGGCGGCTATGTCCGCGCCATCGCGCGCGATCTGGGCGAGGCGCTGGGTTGCCATGGCCACGTCCGCGACCTGCGGCGCACTTGGTCCGGCCCATTCCTGGCCGAAGAGGGTGTCACCATGGAGCGGATCGAAGAGCTTGCCAAATCCGAAGAGATCGACGCGCTGCTTCTCCCCCTCTCCGAGGGCCTGACCTCGCTCCCCGAGTTGAAATGCACGGCCGAAGGCGCCACCCGGCTGCGTCACGGCAACCCTGGCATGGTGATTGCCTCCGATGTCGAATACGGCGACGAGGCCTGGGCCTCGTTTGACGGGGTGCCGGTTGCCGTGGGCCTCTACAAAGCGGGCGAACTTCACCCCAGCCGCGTCTTCAATCTGTAACGTCCGAAGGGGGCTCTGCCCCCAGCGTTGACCAGCAAGCTGTTCAACGCCTCCCCCGAAGTATTTTTGAAACAGAGAAGCAGAGGTCCACCCCGGCCGAAGCCGGGGCTTCTCCGTTTACGTCCATCGGCTCTTCAGCCTGTAACGCACCCGAAGCGTAGCGTGTTAACCTTAATCGGCGGTAAACAGGCTAGGAAATGATGTCCAGCACAGGCTCGCTCAATTCCGGCGGATCGCCGAGCCGGTAGGCCGCACGCACCTGCGCCTCTGCGACGTCCAGTTGATCCTCGGTCTGGGCGTGCAGCGTGCAGAGCGCGGTTCCTTCCGCGACGGCCTGGCCTAGATCGACCAAGCCCGTGATTCCCACGGCGGGGTCGATTTCGTCGGATGAGCGTTTGCGCCCGCCACCCAGCTCCACCACCGCCAAGCCGATCGCCCGCGTATCCACCTCGCAGACATGACCTTCGCTCGGGGCGCGCACATCGCGGATCAGTTTCGCTTTTGGCAGATGCGAATCATAGGACGCGATGAAATCGCCCGGGCCACCCAACGCGGCGACCATCTTGCCGAAGACCTCTGCCGCGCGGCCATCCTCCAAAGCCGCGCGTGCGACCGAGAACCCCAGGTCGCGGTTTTCGGTGATCTCCGAGATGGTCAGCATTTCCGCAGCCAGCGCGAGCGTGACCCACTCCAGCCGAACGTCCCGGTGCACGTTGGTCAGAAACTCCACCGCATTGCGCACTTCCACCGCGTTGCCCGCGGCCGAGGCGAGCGGCTGGTTCATACCCGTGAGCAGCGCGTTGCACGGCACGCCCGCCGCGGTCGAGACACGCGCGATGGAGCGCGCCAATTCCTCGGACGCCTCGTATGTCGGCATGAACGCCCCGTTCCCGACCTTCACGTCCATCACCAGCGCATCCAACCCGGCCGCAAGTTTCTTGGACAGGATCGAGGCGGTGATGAGCGGGATCGACTCCACCGTCGCCGTCACATCCCGGATACCATAGAACCGCTTGTCCGCCGGCGCGATGGTCCCGGTCTGGCCGATGATGGCGCAGCCGACCTCGCGCACCACGCGCTCGAAGGTATCGTTGTCCGGCGTCACCGAATAACCCGGGATGCTCTCCATCTTGTCGAGCGTGCCGCCGGTGTGCCCCAGTCCCCGCCCCGAGATCATCGGAACATAGCCGCCACAGGCCGCCACGATGGGCGCGAGCATCAGGCTCACGTTGTCGCCCACGCCCCCGGTGGAATGCTTGTCCACGACGGGGCCCGGCAGGTCCCATGTCAGAACGTCGCCGCTGTCGCGCATTGCGAGGGTCAGCGCAGCCGCCTCGTCAGCCTCCATGCCCTGGAAATAGACCGCCATCCCGAAGGCGCCGACCTGTTCATCGGCCGCCTCCCCAGAGGTGATGCCCGCGACCAGCGTGGCGATCTCGTCGTCCGACAGCGTGCCGCCGTCGCGTTTCTTGCGGATGATTTCGGATATCAACATGGGGCCACTCTGACCGATTGGTCAAAAACCGCAAGCGTCGCTTGCGCACGCCGGCAAGTCGGGCGAAAACCCCGGCATGATCACGCGCACCCATATCAAGGACGACGCGCCGTCCGAAGCGGTCTATTCCGACTGCGAATGCTATCGCTACATGCTGACGCGGACATGGGACCCGTCCGGCAAACGGGCCCTCTTCATCATGCTCAACCCGTCAACCGCCACCGAAGTGCAAAACGACCCAACGGTCGAACGTTGCGAACGCCGGGCCCGGGCGCTCGGGTTCGGAAGCTTCCGGGTGCTCAACATCTTCGCCTGGCGCGATACGGATCCGCGAAAGATGCGCAAAGCCAAGGATCCCGTGGGTCCGGAAAACGATGCGGCCATCGTGGAGAGCACTGGCTGGGCAGATCAAGTCATCTGCGCCTGGGGCACCCACGGCGAACACCTCGCTCGTGGTCCCGAAGTCGAAAAACTCCTGCGCGAAACGGGAAAGCCGCTCTACCACCTCGGACTGTCGAAAGCCGGGCACCCGAAACACCCGCTCTATATCGCCTACACCCAGCAGCCGGAACCCTGGGCGTAACCGCCTTTTCTCCGTTTCAAAAATACTTCCGCCGAAGGCAACACGCGCGGACACACCGCAGGTGGGACCGCGCAAGACCTGCGCGGGCGACAGCCCGCACCTTTCGGACAGAGTTACCCGGCGAAGACGTCCAGCGGGGCTTCGAACATCACGTCGGCCAGCGTCGCATCCGGCGCACCGCGCAGCATCGCCACGACCTCGCCGTTCAACGTGACAACCGAGTCCAACCCGTCAGCGCTTGGCTGCACATCGACTTCCATCGCATCGACATCCAGACCGGGGTTTAGTGTCACGCGCAGGAAGTCGACGCTGGTCTCGAAGTCCTGCACATCTGCAAAACCTTCCGCCCCGTTCATGTCGAAATAGACCCAGAACGTGTCGATCCCTTCACCCCCACTGGCGCGGTCGGATCGATCCATGGTCAGCACATCGTTTCCGGTTCCACCGTCGAGGTGATCGCTGGCCCCGTCGAGGTGCCAGTCAAAACTGTGACGCTCCCACGACACCTCTTCTCCGACATGGCCGAGGTGATTGATCACGTCGTCCCCGTCGCCGCCCAGAAGCACATCGGCCCCGTAGCCGCCCGAAATTCGGTCGTTTCCCGCGCCGCCGTCGATCATGTCGTTGTCTTGAAGGTCCGCGTTCTCCGTCGCATGGGCACCGCCGAAGATCACATCGTCACCGGCCCCACCGGCGATTACGTCATCCCCTTCCCCGCCATCGAGGAAGGCCCCTGTCGTGTCGGACGAGAGCACATCGGACCCCGCGCCGCCAAAAAGCGCTGCCGCCCCCTCTCCGGCGCGCAACACGTCATCGCCGTCGCCACCGAAGAGATAGGCTGCCTCGTCACCTGCGGCGAGAACATCGTCGCCCGCGCCGCCATCGACCACGTGGAGGGCGCCCTCGGTCACAATGATCGGGGTGCCGTCCCAATCGGCCAGCAGACCCTCGCCGGTGCTTTCGACGCCGTCATCAGGCAGGGACAACACGTCGATATCTGTCGCCACCAACGTCTCGTCTACATTGTCCATCTGGTCACCGAGCCAATCGAGACCGACATCCAGATCGGAGCTTTCGTCGATCAGCATCTGGAGCGTGGTTCCATCGCCGGCCACATACCCCTCGCCCGGCACGTCAACCGGGTCGAGCACGGTTTCCGGGTCGACCGGAAGACCTTCCACGGGTGCTGCGTCCTCGACATTCGGAGACAGGACGGTGTCCGGATCGACCGGGGCGCCCGGCACAGGCTCTTCGTCCCCTGTCACGGGTTGCAAAACCTCGCCCAGTTCCGTCAGGTTCCGCGTAGGCAGACCCTCCGGTTCGGCCAGGTCATCCGTCTCGGCATCCGCAGACGCGCCGAACAGGCCGTCGCCCATGAACAACAGCGGCACCAAGCCCAGTAATATGAGAGCGAAGCCCATTACGGCGACCCCTTCGCACCTGCCCCAAACATCCCAAGTCCAAAAAGACAGACCGTCATACCACGATTGCGGGTTCCCTCGCCTTTCAAAATACGGAACATTTTAGGTAAATGGGCGTTCGGCTGTGGACGGCGGGACAGTTGGTGAAGGGGACAAGATGACCGAAGAGAACCAGGACACCGAGCTTGTAAAAGAGGTCCGGTCGCTCCGCACCGAAGTCGGCAAGCTGAACAATCATCGCTACATCAAACTCCATGACTCGGTCGTGAAACTCGGTCTGTTCCAGCTTTATCGCGGTCTGGCCTTCGGCCTTGGTTCCGTCCTCGGCGCGACGATCCTCGTCTCTGTCGCGGCTTTCCTGCTGTCAAAGATAGACTTCCTCCCGATCATCGGTGACTGGGCGACCGACATCGCGAGGGAAATCGACGCGGACAATGCCGAGAGCTACGGTATCGACGGGGACGGAGACAGCGAAACCGCGACCGGCGCCGACGACGCCGAAGGTGCCACCGAGGACACCGGCGGGTCACGGTAACAAAACCCTTTTCTTTTAAAAGGAATCCGCCTATACGCGCGGCTTCACTTGGGGCGCGTGATGCGCGCTCTCTCCATGGGCCTTGCTGGACGACATCCCGGCTCGCGCCATAACCCTTTGACCAAGGAGACCCCGATGTCGATCACTGTCGAAGACAAAGAACGCCTGATGAAGGAATATGCAACCAAGGAAGGCGATACCGGTTCGCCCGAAGTTCAGGTTGCCGTCCTTACCTCGCGCATCGCCACGCTCACCGAGCACTTCAAGACCCACAAGAAGGACAACCACGGTCGCCGTGGCCTCCTGAAAATGGTTGCGCGTCGTCGTAAGCTTCTGGACTACCTGAAAGCCAAGGACGAAGAGCGCTACAAGTCGCTCATCAAGAGCCTCGGCATCCGCCGCTAAGGTATTCGGTTCATCCGAACCAAGAACGCCCGCGCCGAAAGGTTGCGGGCGTTTTTCGTTTTGGACGTCAGACCGGGAAGCCAACTCTGTCCGCAAAACGTGCCCGCCGTGGTCCCTAGTCCCGCCCGCGCACCATCCGACGAAGCGTCCCGTCCCTGCGCTTCACTGCCCCTGCAATGTGCAGAACCACCAATGCGGCGAGAAGCTTGGTCAGAGCGCTGTGCGCGGCGAAAAAAAGGTCTTCCCAGGCCTCGGACGTCGGCGCGATATGCGGCAGCGTCAGACCGAAAAGCTGCACGTCGATCCCGGTCGCGGAGCTCGCGATCCAGCCGGTCAGGGGCACCAACAGCAAAAGCGCGTAAAACCCGTAATGCACGCCGCGCGCCAGCCGGTCCTGCCACGGCACCGAAGGCAGCGGCGCGGGCGGCGGCGTCAAACGGTGCCAGACGATCCGCACGAACGCCAGGACCAGAAGCGTGATCCCGAAGGATTTATGCCAGGCGAACAGGTGGAAATTCGACATGTTCACCGTCATCCGGGCCAGATAGGTGCCGAACCCCAGCATCCCGATGATGCCCAACGCCATCACCCAATGGATCACGCGCGTCCCCGCGCCAAAACGGTCGGGTCCGTTGGTCAGGCTCATTGCCGATCCAGCCGCGCGACGATACTGATGCGCACGGTGTCATCCACCATGTCGGCCCATCCGGTGGCGCCAAAGGCCGCGCGGCTGACCGCGCCGGACATATGCACGGACATTTTCGACAGATCGCCCGCGTTGGTCCCCTGCTGCCGGTAAAGCTGCGCCGAAAGCGTCACGGGCCGCGTCACGCCCCGGATCGTCACCTGCCCCGGCACCTGCGCCGTGGTGCGCCCGACCCGGAAGTTGTCCGCGACAAAGGTCATCTGCGGGTAGCTCCCGGTGGCCAGCACCTTCGGCCCCTTCAACGCCTGTTCGGCGAATGGGAAGCTCGACGTCGCCCCGGCGGCATTGAGCGTGACCCGAACGCTCGACGGTCCACCGGCAAAGTCGATCCGCACATCGGCGGTATTGATCGGGATTTTCCCGCGTATGATATCCTTGTCGAAAGCGACTTCGTAAGCGACCTGCGACCTTGCAGCATCGAGACGATAGGCGATCTGTTCGGCCATCACGGTAAGTGGCAGGGCAATGAGCCCGGCGCAGAGACATAGTGTTTTGAACATTGGGCAACCCTCCCTTTGGATCACTCTACGCACGTGCATGGCAAACAGGCCAAAACTTTCGTGATCGACCACCAATCCTCGGAAAACTGAACGCTTTCCACAGGCGCGCATTTCCTGTATGTGCGCGGCATCTGAGACGTGACGCTCTGACCCCGGCGCATGACATGGATAGAGGGGTCGGTGGCAATGGGGCCACCATGACAACGGGAGACCCGCAGGGGCGGGAGTGCTCCCAGAAGGATACGCCAAATGTTTAATGAAGTGAAAAAATCCATCCAGTGGGGCGAAGAAGAGCTCACACTGGAGACCGGGAAAGTTGCGCGCCAAGCCGACGGATCCGTCATCGCCACGCTGGGCGAGACCTCCGTCATGGCCAACGTGACTTTCGCGAAAGAACCGAAGCCGGGTCAGGACTTCTTCCCGCTGACGGTTCACTACCAAGAGAAATACTATGCCGCCGGTAAAGTGCCGGGCGGCTTTTTCAAGCGCGAAGCGCGTCCGACCGAGAAAGAGACGCTGACCGCGCGCCTGATCGACCGTCCGATCCGCCCGCTGTTCGTCCCCGGCTTCAAGCACGAAGTGCTCGTGATGTGTACCGTGCTGTCGCACGACCTCGTCAACGACCCGGACATCGTCGCCATGATCGCCGCCTCCGCCGCGCTCACCATCTCGGGCGCCCCCTTCATGGGTCCGATCGCCGGTGCCCGCGTGGGCTACGAGGATGGCGAATACGTCCTGAACCCGACCGTGGACGATATGCACAAGCTGCGGGAAAACCCCGATCAGCGCCTCGATCTCATCGTCGCCGGCACCAAGGACGCCGTGATGATGGTGGAATCGGAGGCCTACGAGCTGTCCGAAGCCGAAATGCTCGGTGCCGTGAATTTTGCGCACGAGCAGATCCAGCCGGTCATCGACTGCATCATCGACCTCGCCGAGGAAGCAGCCAAAGAGCCGTTCGACTTCCAGCCGCCGAATTATGACGACCTGTTCGACGCCGTGAAAGCCGCCGGTGAGGACAAGGTCCGCGCCGCCTACGCGATCACCGACAAGCAGGAACGCACCGCTGCCGTGGCTGCTGCCAAGACCGAGATCAAGGAAAGCCTGTCGGAAGAACAGCTCGAAGATCCGAACCTCGGTGCCGCGCTCAAGAAGCTCGAGTCCGTGGTTCTGCGCGGCTCGGTCGTGAAAGAGGGCAAGCGCATCGACGGTCGTGCCCTCGACGAAGTGCGCCCGATCGTGTCGGAAGTGGGCATCCTGCCCCGGACCCACGGCTCCGCGCTTTTCACCCGCGGTGAAACGCAAGGCCTGGTGGTGACGACGCTCGGCACCGGCGACGACGAACAGATGATCGACGCGCTGACCGGCACCTACAAGTCGAACTTCCTGCTGCACTACAACTTCCCGCCCTACTCGGTCGGCGAAGCCGGTCGCGTGGGCCCTCCGGGACGTCGTGAAATCGGTCACGGTAAACTTGCCTGGCGTGCGCTTCAGGCGGTTCTGCCTGCCGCAACCGATTTCCCCTACACCATCCGCGTGGTGTCCGAGATCACCGAATCCAACGGCTCGTCGTCGATGGCGTCGGTCTGCGGTGGCTCGCTCTCCATGATGGACGCCGCCGTGCCGCTCAAGGCGCCGGTTGCCGGTGTGGCCATGGGCCTCGTGCTCGAAGACGATGGCTCCTACGCCGTTCTCACCGACATCCTTGGTGACGAAGATCACCTTGGCGACATGGACTTCAAAGTGGCCGGGACCGAAAACGGCATCACTTCGCTCCAGATGGACATCAAGGTCGCGGGTATCACGCCCGAGATCATGGAAAAGGCTCTCGCCCAGGCGAAAGACGGCCGGATGCACATCCTTGCCGAGATGAACAAGGCGCTGTCCGCTGGCCGCACCGAGTTCTCGGCTCACGCCCCGCGTATCGAAACGATGCAGGTGCCCACCGACAAGATCCGTGAAGTTATCGGGTCGGGCGGCAAGGTCATCCGCGAGATCGTCGAAGTCTCGGGTGCCAAGGTCGACATCAACGACGACGGCATCATCAAGATCGCAAGCCCGAACGGCGACGCCATCCAGAAGGCCTACGACATGATCCACGCGATCGTGGCAGAGCCGGAAGAAGGCCAGATCTACAAGGGCAAGGTCGTGAAGATCGTCGACTTCGGCGCCTTCGTGAATTTCTTCGGCAAGCGTGACGGCCTCGTCCACGTCAGCCAGATCGAGAACCGCCGCCTGAACCATCCGTCGGATGTGCTGAAAGAAGGCCAAGAGGTTTTCGTGAAGCTTCTGGGCTTCGACGACCGTGGCAAGGTCCGCCTCGCCATGAAGATGGTCGACCAGGAGACCGGCGAAGAAGTCGCGCCCGAGAAGGCCGACGACTGATCGTCCCCTCTTCGAGACAAGGAAAAGCCCCGGTGGAAACGCCGGGGCTTTTT
>DOUP01000275.1 GCA_003520545.1 Maritimibacter sp.
CAAGGCGCGCCCCGCCGATATAGGCCAAGCCGCCGCCGGTCGCATCGCCCTGGCTATCGGAGGTGGGCGTGAGGTCAGCGGTCCAGAGCGCGCCGCCACCGGTGGTATGCGCGGCGACCATCGACTGGCTGTCCATGGTGAAGACACGGCCATCGGCCACGATGGGTTCCGCGGTGATCTTGTGTTTGCGGCCATTCCCCTGCCCGATGGGCACCTGGAACATGACCTGCGGCTGAGACGAAAACGCGAGATGCGGCACATTATGCGTGGCGCTGCCCGCAACATGGGTCCAGGACCCGAGCGAGCTTTGACCGGCGAGCTTGATCGGAACCGATTTGTTGGCCTCGGCTTCCGCTTCCGCGCGGGCGAAATTGGCAGCGGCCTTTTCACCGACCACTTCCGGGTCCGGCGAATACAGCGCTTCGCGTTTGCCCTGGAAAATGACTTCGCGCTCATCGCAGGCCGACAGCGCGGCCACCGCGCCCATGAGCAGCATTCCGATCAGTTTATGTCCCGTCACTCGCTTGCCCCCCAAGCTCTGCTCGTTCACGTTGCCGGATCGGCCAATGCGCGTCCGGCTTCTTGTCATTCGGTTTCGCCGCCAAGCGCGACAATCATTTCCTCGGCCCGCTGGCGCAGGCTGTCGGAGCTTTCTGCATCATCCATCAAAGCGGTGAATCGCTCAAGCGCGGATGCGGTGTCGCCGGCGGCAATCTCGGCCAGCGCGGTTTGTTCTTCGGCCAGAACGCGGAATGCGCCGCCCTGGGTCAACGGCTCCAGCGCCGCGATCTTGTCCTCGGGGGACATCGGGCTGTCGGCAATCAGCACACGTTTGAGCGTCGCGAGGTCACGATAGAGTGTCGGAAGGGCTGCGTTGTCGGCCATGGCCGCGAGGGTCGCATCCGCTTGTGCGGGCTCCTGCGCTTCCGCTGCTTCCATGAGTGCGACGACCGCCTGGGTATCGCCTTCGACGGAGAGCCCCTCCAGCGCCTCGATCCGGCTGGCGGATTCGGAGGCGTTCATGGCTTCCAGAATGGCGTCACCGGCCGCCTGCGCCTGCCGCGCGTCACGGGCGTTGGACCACTCCACGTAAGCGGCCCCGCCCACGATGGCGAGCACGGCGACGATCCCGATCCAACCATACTTGCGCAAACTCGCATAGAGCCGGTCGCGGCGGACCTCTTCGGTCACCTCGTCGATGAAGCTTTCGGGATTGCTCAATTACTCGGCCTCCGCCCGTTTTGTTGCCCTTCTTTACCGCGAGAGGGCAAGCTTTGCCAAGGGCCGGAACAAAAGTGATCCAAATCTCCCTCAAATCCGCATAGGGTGCAGGCGACGCCTTGTTTCACAAGTGTCCTGTGACTATTTGGTCGGCAATTAACTTGATCGACAATTAACGAACTGGGGAACCGAGCAACGATGCGACCGATTCCGATCCTCACGGCGCTCCTGACGGTAGCCATCCTTTTCATGCTCGTCTTCCAGCGTGAGGCGCTGCGCGATTTCGCGGGCCTTGGCGCGCCGACGGAGGCGGTTTCCGAAGACACCGAAACTGCAGAGTTGCCGGCGCAGCAGGACGTGGAACACCGCGTCGCGGTCATCGCAAAAGCCTCCACCGCGCGAGACATCGACACGGGCGTCATCCTGCGGGGCGAGACACAGGCCAAACGTTCCGTGACGCTGCTGGCCGAAACCTCGGGCCGAGTGATCGAGGAACCGGTCGAAAAGGGCGCGCAGGTCGCCGAGGGCGACGTCATCTGCAAACTGGACCCGGGCACGCGAGAGGTTTCTGTGTCGCAGGCCCGTGCGTCGCTGGCGGAAGCCGAGAAAAACCTGCGCAACGCCGAGAAACTGTCGCGTGACGGGTTCGCCTCCGAGACGCGCGTCTTGTCGGCGCGGTCGGCCTTCGAATCCGCGCAAGCCGCCCTGGAACAGGCCGAAGCCGCGCTTGACGACGTGAACATTCGCGCACCGTTTGACGGGCTGATCGACGGCGACACCGCCGAGCTTGGGGCGCTTTTGCAACCCGGCAGCCAATGTGCAACGGTCGTTCAACTCGATCCCATGCAGCTTGTCGGTTACGTGGCCGAGGTCGACGTGTCGCGCATCGACACCGGCGCCCAGGTCGGGGCCCGGCTCGCCACGGGTGAACAGATGATGGGACAGGTGACCTTTATCGGTCGCAGCGCGGACCCGGTCACCCGGACCTTCAAGGTCGAAGCCGAAGTCCCCAATCCCGATCTCGCCATTCGATCTGGCCAGACGGTCGAAATGCTGATCGCCTCCAAGGGGCGTAGGGCACATCTTCTCCCGCAATCGGCGCTGACGCTGAACGATGCGGGCGACCTCGGGGTGCGCGTCGTGGGCGACCAGGACGGTGACACGGTCGCACGGTTCATGCCGGTCGAACTGGTGCGCGACAGCGCCGATGGCGTCTATGTCGCCGGGCTGCCTGAAACCATCGAGGTCATCGTGACCGGGCAGGACTACGTCAAAGACGGGGTTCTCGTCGATGTGAAGCTTCAGGAGAGCGGCACATGACGGGTATGGTCGATTGGGCCGCGTCCCGGGCGCGGATGATAATCGCGTTTGTCGCGCTGTCACTGATCGCGGGTATCGCCTCCTACGTCGGCCTGCCCAAGGAAGGTGAGCCGGACATCGAGATCCCGATGCTGTCGGTCTCGGTCCCCTTCCCCGGCATTTCGGCGCAGGACGCCGAAAACCTGCTCGTGCGCCCGATGGAAAACGAGCTCGCCGATATCGACGGGTTGAAAAAGATGACCGGCGTCGCGGCCGAGAACTATGCCAACGTGACGCTGGAATTCGAATTCGGCTGGGATCGCGGCGCGACCATCGCGGACGTGCGCGACGCGATGAATTCGGCCGAGGCCAATTTCCCGGACGGGGCCGACAAATACTCGGTCAACGAGATCAACTTTTCCGAATTCCCCATCCTCAACGTCTCGCTGACCGGCACCGCGCCCGAGCGCACCCTGGTGCGGCTGGCCAAGGAGCTCCAGGACAAGATCGAAGGCATCGACGCGGTGCTGGAAGCGCAGCTGACCGGCGCGCGCGACGAGATGATGGAGGTCCTGATCGACCCCCTGAAGCTCGAAGCCTATAACGTGACCGCAGGCGAATTGATCAACGTGGTGGTCAACAACAACCAGTTGATCGCGGCGGGCGAGGTTTCGACCGACACGGGCGCCAGTGCGCTCAAGATCCCGTCGAGCTTCTCGGACGTGCAAGACATCTACACCCTGCCCGTCAAGGTGAACGGCGACAGCGTCGTCACGCTGGGGGATCTGGCGGAAATCCGGCTCACGTTCGAGGACCGGGCGGGCACGGCACGGTTCAACGGCGAAACCACGGTCGCGCTCCAGGTGGTGAAGCGAAAAGGGTTCAACCTGATCGACACGGTGGACCAGGTGAAAACGGTCGTGAACAACGCGCAGGCGGAATGGCCCGAAGACCTTCAGGACGCGGTACAGGTCGGCTATTCCAACGACCAAAGCCACGTGATTTCGTCGATGGTGGGTCAGCTTGAAGGCTCCGTCATCACCGCCATCGCGCTC
Source organism: Maritimibacter sp. (assembly GCA_003520545.1). Lineage (GTDB taxonomy): Bacteria > Pseudomonadota > Alphaproteobacteria > Rhodobacterales > Rhodobacteraceae > Maritimibacter. The sequence continues at coordinate 3,576 of DOUP01000275.1, forward strand.
GTCATGATCGTGGTGCTGGCCTCGCTCGGGATGCGGTCCGCGCTGCTCGTCGGCTTCGCGATCCCGACCTCCTTCCTTTTGACCTTCGCGCTCTTCGCGGTCCTCGGCACGCCGATCAACAATATCGTCATGTTCGGCCTGATCCTCGCCGTCGGGATGCTGGTCGACGGCGCCATCGTCGTGGTGGAATTTGCCGACAAACGCATTTCCGAAGGCGTCGGGCCGATGTCGGCCTACACGGAAGCGGCCAAGCGGATGTTCTGGCCCATCGTGTCCTCCACGGCGACCACGCTTTGTGCGTTTCTACCCATGCTCTTCTGGCCCGGCATTCCGGGCGAATTCATGGAGATGCTGCCCAAGACGCTGATCTACGTTCTGTCCGTCTCGCTTCTGGTCGCGCTCATTTACCTGCCGGTCATGGGCGGCGTCGCAGGCCGCATTTCGCGCTCGCTGGACCGGGCCAGCCAGGTGCTGCGCCCGAAACCGCTCTGGCTGCGTATCGTGATGGCGCTTGCCTCGGGTGTCGCGCTCTTCGTGGCGGCGATACAGCTCGTGAACCCGGACTATGTCTTTGGCGCGGGCGGCAATCCCCTGCCCTCACCGGTCGACCGGATCGCAAGCGCGGCGCTTTTCGTTGCGCTGGCCATGTTGACCACGCTGCTGATCGACGCCGCCAAACCGGAGCCGAAACCCAAGCCCATCGAAGGTGGCTATCGGCGCACCGGCTTTGGCGTGATCATCAAGGCCATCGTCGGCAACCCCGTCATGCCTTTCGTTACCATCCTCGCCGTCATCGCGCTTGTCGCGGGGATCGGGATGGATTTCAGCCGCAACTCCAAGGGGGTCGAGTTCTTTGCAGATACCGCCCCGGAACAGGCCATCGTTTACGTGCGCGCACGCGGTAACCTCTCGGTCGCCGAGAAGGACGCGATGGTGCGCGCGGTCGAAGACGTGGTGCTCGCAACCCCCGGCGTGAAGAACGCCTTTGCCTTTGCGGGTGAAGGCGGGCTGAACCAGAATACCGGCGGCGCGGCCGGTCCGCGCGACATGATCGGCCAGGTGCAGGTCGAAATCGCAACCTTCGAGGATCGCCCCTTCTACACCGAAGACGCCTATCTTCTGGGCTTCATCCCCTACACCCGCACGGTCCGCGATGAGACCTACGGCGGCAAGGTCGTGGTGCAGACGCTCAAGGACAACCTGTCCGAACTGCACGGCATCCCGACCGAAGTCGCGGGGATCGCTGGCGGCCCGGCCTCCACGAAACCGGTGCACCTGCGCCTCAAGGGCAACGACCGCGATACGCTTATGGACGCGACGGCCCAGACCTTCGATCATTTCGAAGAGATGGCCGGGCTCGAACAGGTCGAGGACACGCGCCCCCTCCCCGGCATCGACTGGGAGCTTGATATCGACGTCGAGGAAGCCGGTCGTTTCGGGACCGATGTGGCGACCGTGGGTGGCATGGTTCAACTCGTGACCACCGGCCTTCTGCTCGACACCATGCGGATCGACGGCGCGGACGAAGAAATCGAGATCAGGGTGCGTTTCCCGGAAGAAGACCGCCTGATCTCGACCTTGGACACGCTGCGTGTGCGCACCGCGCAGGGGCTGGTGCCGATTTCCAATTTCGTGGAGCGCAAACCGGTGCCGACGCTTGCGCAGATCGACCGGGTGGACCAAAGCCGCTATTTCGACGTGAAAGCGGGCGTGACCGCGGGCCTCGTGGCCGTCGCAAGCCCCGGCGGCGACACCCGCGTCGTCCCGGAGGCCGAAGGCCGCGCCCTGGTGGAGGAGGACAGTGACCTCACCCTCACGCCGGTCAACGCCACGGAACGGATCGAGACGATCAATGCCTGGCTGGATACGAACCCCCTGCCCGCCGGTGTCGAAACCGAATGGGTCGGCGACTTCGCGGATCAGGCGGAGTCCATGGCCTTTTTGTCCAAGGCCTTCGCAGGCGCGCTTTTCCTGATGTTCATCATCCTGCTCGCGCAGTTCAACAGCTTCTACAATTCCGTGCACGTGCTGCTGGCGGTGGTTCTGTCCACGGCAGGTGTTCTGGTCGGTATGTTGGTGATGGATCAAACGTTCTCCATCATCATGACCGGCACCGGTATTGTGGCGCTGGCTGGGATTGTGGTGAACAACAACATTGTTCTGATCGATACCTATCAGGAATACAGCCAGTACATGCCGCGGATTGATGCGATTGTGCGTACTGCCCAAAGCCGTATTCGCCCGGTGTTGCTGACCAC
>DOUP01000010.1 GCA_003520545.1 Maritimibacter sp.
GATGCCTGCGGCGGTCGGGAAGGTTACCACGATCAGGAGACCGCGTTCCGAATACACCTGCCACAGAACCGCAAGCGCAATGAACACGGCCATGAGCGGCATGAGCCAGACCCAGGACAGCCGGGGCTTCGGGCGGTTCATGTCCGGCGTTGGGAGGTTCTCCATCGTCATCTCGCGGGTCCGTCCTGCAATTGGTCCCAAATCATACGAGAATCGAAGCTTTGGGCCGCAAGCATAGTGAATATGACAGAGAGTGCGAAGGATACAGCGGCAAACCCCGGATTGATCGACGCGAGGCTTCCGAATTGGACAAGGGTCGACAGGATCGCCACGACGAACACGTCGATCATCGACCACCGGCCAATGAACTCGACAATGTCATACAGGCGCAGGAGCTGGTGAGTTTCACGCTTGTGCGGACGCGCAAGGGTGGCGGCCAGAAAGGCGATCGTGACGAATTTCGCGACCGGGATGAACACAGAGGCGAGGAAAATGATGATCGCGACCAGGTGGTCGCCGTGCTGCATGAGGTCGAGCACACCTTCGAGGATCGTGCTTTCCTTCGTTCGAAACACCTGCGTGGTGAGCAGCATCGGATAGATATTCGCCGGGATGTAAGCCAGAAGGCCAACGGTCCACCACGCCCAAACCCGCTGAAGCGAGGTGTCGTCACGGCTTTGCAATGGCGCGCCGCAACGCGCACAGGTCAGCTGGTCCGCAGGAGCCACGAGGCCGCAGCTTCGGCATCCCACCAGCCCAGCCGAGCGGGCGGTGATCATTGTTGGGCTCTGTTCAGCTCGGTCCATAGGGTGTGACGACACATGAAGGTTTCTTGGTAGGCAGTGATGAGAACGGCGACGGCGAGGATCCAAAAGCCGACCCCGACATCGGTGAAGGCCAGGTCCGAGAGTTTGACGAGCGCCACGGCGACGCCGACCATGAAGACCTCGGCCATTGCCCAGGGTTTGAGAGCGATTGCGATACGGAGCGCGATCGCGGCCCCGGGCAGCGCCGATTTGTGAAACGCGACCGGGCCGAGCGAAAAGATCAGAAGCAGGAACCGGAGAAGCGGCAGCAAGATAATGAAGCCGAGGACGGCAAAACCCAGGGGGACCATGATGCCGCGCGAAAACCCCGCAACCACGTGGACAAGCGACGTCGAGATTGTCCGCCCGCCGTTGCTGAGTTCGAGAAACGGCACGAAAAGAGCGACCAGCATCAAGGTTGCCGACGCGAAGGCCATGCCGACGACGCCCGCGATTGCAGCCCGCTCCCCATAGGTGAGCCGGTGTCCGCAGCGGCGGCAATTCGTCGGAACGGCGGCGATCTCGTCATCGATGGCGTAGAGCGTATCGCAGACCGGACAGGCGATGATTTGTTTGGCTTCGGACATTCCGAAGTCCCCCAAGTCGGCGCATTCGTTCCATGCAGTGTGTCGGATGTTGTCCGTATTGACCATGGGTCCATAGGTCTAATCGCGGACCCCAAGCATTTGTAACATTTGCGATGGGTACGCAGTATTCCGAATAACGCTGGCCGAGTGCCTTTTTCGAGCACCACTTGCGTAGAGAACTGGGTTCTGCACTCGGCACCGCCGCGGACGCGCGCAAGAAAAGAGAGCCTCTCGAAAAATCGTCCCCTGACAAGTTATGCCTTAAAGACCGGCTTCCTTCGCGATCTCGGCACGTGATTTGCGCGCCCGCTCGGTTTCCGACTTCAACTGACCGCAGGCCGCCATGATGTCTTCGCCACGCGGCGTGCGGATCGGCGAGGCGTAACCTGCCTTGTAAATGATGTCCGCAAAGCGCCGGATCCGGTTGTTCGACGAGCGTTTGTAGGGCGCGCCGGGCCATTCATTGAAGGGGATCAGGTTGATCTTGGCAGGAATGCCTTCGATCAATTTGATCAGCCGCCGCGCGTCTTCGTCACTGTCGTTCACCCCATCGAGCATCACGTATTCAAAGGTAATCCGCTCGGAATTGGACAACTTCGGGTATTCCCGCAGAGCATCGAGCAATGTCTCGATATTCCACTTCTTGTTGATCGGAACCAGTTTGTCGCGCGTTTCGTCTATTGTGGCGTGGAAGCTGATGGCGAGCATACAGCCGATCTCTTCGCCCGCGCGTGCGATCTCGGGCACGACGCCGGAGGTCGACAGCGTGATGCGACGCCGGCTGAGGCTGATCCCTTCACCATCCATTGCGATCTTCATCGCGTCGCGAACCGCGTCGAAGTTGTAGAGCGGCTCGCCCATGCCCATCAGCACGATGTTGGACACCAGGCGCGGGCTTTCGCCCATGCCCTTGCCCGCGGGAACCCATTCTTCCAGATCGTCGCGTGCCATCATGATCTGACCGACGATTTCGCCGGCCGTCAGGTTGCGCACCAGCTTCTGCGTTCCGGTGTGGCAAAACGAACAGGTAAGCGTGCAGCCGACCTGGCTCGACACGCACAAGGTGCCGCGGTCCTCTTCGGGGATATAAACCACCTCGACCTCGTGGCCGCCCGCAATCCGCACAAGATATTTCCGCGTGCCGTCTTCCGATACCTGTTTCGAAACCAGTTCAGGGATCCGAATCTCGAAGGCCTCGTCCAGCATGGCGCGGTAATCCTTGGCGAGATTGGTCATCTCGCTGAATTCGCGCACACCTTTCTGGTAGATCCACTGCCAAAGCTGGCCGGTGCGCATCTTGGCCTGTTTCTCGGGCGTGCCCGCGTCGATCAGCGCATCGCGGAGGCCATCGCGCGTGAGGCCGACGAGATTCACCTTGCCGGTTCCGCCCTCGTCCTTGCGGGGGATGGTCACCAGGTCCTGCGTGATCGGGGCCGAAGCCGTCATGGGTCTAACTCCTGTGGGATTGCGCCCCATATAGGCGCTTTTCCCAATAAATCAAAAGAAAACGCCCCGGAATACCGGGGCGCGATCAAGCCGACGATGGTCTATCGCGTCACTTGCAGCGCGTGCCTGCGTCCTCGACAGCGGCCGTAAACCCCATGAGCGAGAAGGTATCCTCGGTCCGGGTGCCGCGCGACGAGTTCCCGACGAGAACCGCGTTCGCCCCGCCTTTCATGGCGGCGATGATCGTGGCGTCCGCCTGCGGGTCTTTCGACCAGGCCCATTCACCGTCGGTGAACAGATCGTAGGTGTCGCTCCCAACGGTCAACTTGACCGTCGAGCCGTTCGCGAAGGGGTAGCCGCCGGTGAAGCTGACTTCACCCGTCGAGCTTCCATCGCGGTAGGAAACGAACAACAGGATGTCGCCTCGCCGCACTGCGACGGATCGGCCATCCTTGGTGTTCACCGTCTGCTTGGGTTTCGAGACGCTCCAGCACTCTTTCGGATCACCGTCGACAAAGACACTCCAGTCTGTGTTCGCGGCGACGCGGTTGGTGCTTTCCTGTGCCATGGCGTGGGTCGCGGTCAGCGACAGCGCGACGATACCGAGACCCCGTGCGATGCGTGAAATCATGTCTATCACAGCCTCCAGCTGCTCTGCCTCTTGGGCCACTTCCCTCAACCGTCTGAAGCGGTTTTTCACGGGACAGGCCTCGATTCAACCTAATGACGTAACTTTAGCGTGTTTCGGCGGCAGTTTGAAAGCCCCGTTGGCGGAAAACCGCTATTGCGCATAGGCTTGCCGGGTCTTGGGGGCCTCACGCGGTGACGAAGTCGTGCGCGGCATACCCTTGGATGTAAAGAAGCGCGGAGAGGTCGCCGTGATTCACCCGGATATCGCACTCCGCCGCCACGGAAGGTTTGGCGTGAAGAGCGACGCCGGCCCCAGCCAAGTTCAGCATTCCCAGGTCGTTCGCCCCGTCTCCGACAGCCATGACTTCGTCGAGGGAAAGTCCGAGACGCGCGCTGATGTCTTCGAGGGCGGCGACTTTCGCGGCCCGCCCCAGGATTGGTTCCACCACCTCACCCGTCAGGACACCATCTTTGATGTCGAGCGTGTTCGCACGATTCTCGTCAAACCCAAGCTCCTCTGCGATCCGCGCGGTAAACGCAGTGAACCCGCCGGACACCAAAGCGGCATAGGCTCCATTTGCCCGCATCGTGGCAAGAAGCGCCGCGCCGCCGGGCATGAGGGTGATGCGTTCCCGGAGCACCTTGTCGATCACAGATGCCGGGAGACCCTTCAACAAACCGACCCGTTCACGCAGAGCGCCTTCGAAATTCAGCTCGCCGTTCATAGCCCGTGCGGTGATCGACGCCACGCGTTCGCCGACACCCGATTCTGCTGCCAGTTCGTCGATGCATTCCTGCTGGATCATCGTGCTGTCCATATCCGCCAGAAGCATCCGCTTGCGACGTCCATCCGCGGGTTGCACGACGAGGTCTATGCCCAGGGCCTGCATATCCTCCCAGACAGTCCAGCGCGTGTCGGGGATCCGGTTCATCGTGAATTCGGCGGCTTCGTCGCGGGCAAGCCAGCGCGCGTCACCGCCGCCCCAAGCGCCCATCAGGTTCTCAACCAGTGTCGCATCGAGAGCGGCACGACCCGGCGCGCACAGCAGTGTGGTAACGAACATCGACCTCTCCTTGTCTCACGCTCGACCTATACCGAGCCCGCGTGAAGGAAAAGACCGAAGCCGCAGGATCAGTTCTGCGGAACGCGCAGCGCGTCCACCGCCCCGGCGGAGATTTCGCCGCCGCCGTTGAGAACGAGGATCGTTTCACCGTTCTCGACACGCGCTTCGACGATTTCCGAGTAAACCGCCATCGGTTCTTCCGACAGGAGCCCGGTTGCACCGTAAGCCTGCTGGTGGAACGTGTAATTGCCTTCGGGAAACAACTGTCCGGTTTCATCCAGCCCGGCCCAGTCCACCGGTTCGTTGCTGAGCGGCAGCAACACCCGGTCGATCTGTTGGCCCGCGCTGTTTCGCACCACCATGAACGCCTCGGTCGTGCCGGAGGGCAGGTTCGGCGTCACCTCGATCGGTTCAAGTGCAAACCGTGCCGGCGCCGCAGCCCGCGCCTCCATGCCCACCCAACCGACAAGATCGGACATGGACATCACGCTCAACTGGTTCTGAACCGCGCTGAGCAGATCGTTCGTCCGCACCTGTTGTTCGACGCCCGAGAAGGTGGCGAGCTGAACGGCATAATCGGAGCTCTCGATCGGGTTGAGCGGGTCCTGGTTTTCCATCTGTACGGTCAGCATCTTGAGGAACGTCTCGAAATCCGACGAGATCATCGTGCCTTGCTGAGTTGCTCCGCTGCCCTGTGCCGAACTGGCGTAGGACACGTTGGATCCGGTTTGGGTCACATCCATCATCTTCTCCTCATAGCCTGAGATCCACGCCACTGCTGGACGCCCGGGCGGATTGGCCCGAGGCGGTCATATGCGGGGTGGGAGGCATGTTATTCGTGGTTTGCGCCATCGTTCCGGGGTCCGGGACCATGGTCCCGGGTGGGTCCCGATCCGGACGCCCCCCCGGCGTGTCGCTGAAGTCGAAATTCAGCGTGTCGAAGCCGAGATCCAGAAGCTCACGTTCAAGGAGGTCGATATTGCGCCGCACGAGGTCGAGCGTTTCAGGGCGATCTGCGGCCAGCGTCACGTGCATGGCACGCCCGTCGTTGGACAAGGTCAGGCTCAGCCGTCCGAGCTCCTCGGGACGCAAGGTGACCTCGATCTTCCCGTCACCGCCGGTGCGGACGACATCGGCGATTTGCCCAGCGACCGACTGCGCCCTGTCTGGTCGGGTCAACGCGGTCGTCGTCATGGTCGATGCACTCGTCCGGTCCGCGCCAGAACCGTCCGTTGCGGCGATATCGGCACTCACCGGGTCAACCGCGTCCTCGGTGGACACCTGTGGCGGAATGCTCTCCGTCTCCAAAGCAGCGGTGTTCGGCATCACCTTCCCAGTATCTGTCGCCACCCCGGCTGAATTGGGGCTGTCGGACCTGTGTGCCGATTCGGACGGAGAAGACCTCCCATCCGGGTCCGGCCGCGACCGGGTATGGATTGTGTCTCCGTCCGCCCCCGCGGAGGGCGTGACTGTATCGCTGCTGGACGAGCCGACTTGTGGACCGCTCTGTTGCGTCGTCGCTGATGCCGGGACGGCGGCTGGAGCCGCGTCACGAACCGCCCCATCTTTCCCCGCGGCGGCGGGTTCCATTGTCGCGCCAAGCGCATTCGGGATGGTCCCGGTGTGGCTCGCGGACGGTACGACCCGGGAGTTCAGGGTCGGTCTTGCGGCGTCGGTTTTCCCTTTGAGTGGGCCCTCTGCCGGGGGAGTAGCGGACCGCAGCGCCCTTTCGCGTAAGCTTTCTGTCGGCGCGCTCCCGCGTGTCGGTATGTCCATGTCATCATGGGCAGGCCCAGACGCCGCGTCGCGGCGCGCAGCGGCGGTTTCGGGGGCTCCGGTCTTGTTTGGCATCTCCGGCTCCGGCGAAGGCGCGCCGGGTTCGATGTCTGCCTTCGAGGCCATCCGTTGCGTCACGGCGGGTCCCGGGACGCGATCCGAACCGTCGCCGGTCCGGACCGCAGCGACGTGCGACATGCCTTGGCGTCCGGCTTGGCCCTGCGGCGATGGCTCTTCGGTTCCCTGTGTCCCGGGGGCAAGACGGGACATGAGACCGGCGCCATCCAAGGGGGCCACATTTTGCAGGGACTTTTCCTCTCCGGAGGTTGGGGTGCCGGCTGCGACGCCCGCGTCTGTCACCTCGACCGGGCCACGCGTAGGAGGCATCTCTTGCCCCGAAACAGCGGCCGTCCCCGCGTCAACAATGGTCGGATTGGATCGCTGGCCCTCCTTCGGCGGGGGCGCGGGCGATACGATTGGCTCGGGTTCACCGGCGTCGTCGCTGTCTCGCCCCTGGCGGTCTGCACCACCATGTTCCCGCGACGCGTCATAGGTATCCGCAAACCCGCTGCGCGCGCGGTTTTCGGCAAGCCGCGACTCGCTCCAACCTGTCGCTCTTGGCGGCGAAGGCGCGTTGGTCACTGCCGCAAAGGCGATCTGAGACGTATCCATAAATACTCCGGGTGTTCTGCCACCGAATGCATCCACATTGACCTATTCCCGTTACCGAAATCTTTACCGCTCTGCGTCAGAGTACGAATAATCGTTTCAATTCGATGGATAGCCCATGGACCCGATCGCACCGCATGTCTCCGCGCCCTTGCCGGCTGCGCCTGACAAGGGCACAGACGTCTCTGCCTTGCGGGAGGCGGCGCGGGAACTGGAGGCGACGTTCTTGGCCGAGATGCTGAAATACGCAGGCCTTGGCACTATGCCCGATGCTTTCGGTGGCGGCGCGGGGGAGGAACAATTCTCATCCTTCCTCCGTCTCGAACAGGCCAAGGAAATGACCAAAGCCGGAGGGATCGGACTCGCGGAAACACTGTTCGAGGCAATGAAGGAGCAAGCAGATGGGTCTCTTTGACGGACGCGGGACGGTCGATGCTTTCAAGGTTCTTCTCGACAAGGAAAAGGCATTGATCCTGCGGGGCGATATCGATGGGGTCGCGCGTTTGGCCAAGGAAAAAGAACGCTTGCTTGCCAAACTCGGCAGGCTCCGGATCGAGCGTTCGATGCTGACGAACCTTCGCCACCGGGCCGAGCGTAACAACCGGCTCTTGCGGGCGTCCGCCCGTGGTTTTCGCGCGGTCCAGGACCAACTTCGCCGCCTGACGGATGCACCGGCCACGCTTAAGACCTACGGACAGGACGGGCAGACTGCCCAACTCGGAAAGACCGCGCGGGACTTCAACAAGCGCGCTTGAACGGCCGCGAAGACACCTCGCTTTCACCTAAAATCCGACACAATCGAAACGCAGGTATTCACCGTTCTTTTAGCACTTCAGCCTCATGGTGCCGATGCATCCTGAGGGGGTGGCGCGGGTCGCGAATGCGATGATTCGCAGAGGTCAGAATGACTCTGGAACCCGCTCTTCGCGGGCGGACCTCTAAACCCGGCGGAACTCGCCGACTGACTGAAGGAAAAGACGAAATAGCCACCTTCCACGCGCCCCCGTGGTGACCCGCGTCACCACTTTTTTTCACCTTCTTGATGATGATGGGCGCATTCCCTTGCGCACTCATCCCACCACACCTCTCTTTTCACCCGAGCAAAGAGATACGCCCCCGGAGTTAAAGCGCGGTTAGCATTTGCGGTGGTCGGCAGGTCTTTGAAGGTTTGGTTAACGTGACCGGCCCTAGAGGATCTGGTCCAACCCGCGCGTCAGGCCGACGCGGTCCACCGATTTCCGTGCCGCCAGAAGCGTTCCGGGCACGAGGATGTCGGCGGAATGGCTGTCCGCATCATGTGTGATCGTGAGGCGCGAGTTCCCGTTCGCGAAGGTCGAGCTGACGGTGGCCGAATAGCTGGGCATCCTCAGGGAATGCACCTGCACCCCGTTGATGGTGCCGCCGCGCAACCCCGGCTCACCTTTCACTGTCGCCGGATCGACCTCGAATTTCGGCTGTTTCACCGCGCCCATACGCTCGGCCAACTCCCGCGCGGTCCCGGTGGGCGCATCGGTCTTCTTCGGGCGCGAGTAGTCGATGATCTCGAACCAGTCGAGATATTCGGCGGCCATGAGCGAGAACCGGGTCATGAGCGCAGCCGTCAAAGCAAAATTGCCCGATGCGATCACACCTACACCGTGCTCTTTCGCCGCCGCGTCGATCTCTTCGAAATCGGCGGCTGTCAGACCCGAGGTGCCGACCACGACGGCCTTACCGGCCTGGATCGCCGCGATGGTGTTCTCTTTCACGACCGACAGCGCGGTGTAATCGATGAGCACGTCGAACTCAGCCGTTTCCAAAGCCTCCGTCACGCTCGCAAAGCAGGGGGCGCCGTGCAGTCTCTGTCCCGCGGTCTTGCGTGCAACGCAGGCGGTAAGCTCCATGTCCGCCGCATCGACCACACCCTGTGCGATCACGCTTCCCGACAGCCCCGTCGCGCCCGCCATGCAAATTCGCAGCATCCTTGTCTCCTAGTCGATCTTGCCTTGATAGAGTTTTACCTTGATCCCGCCGTTGTCGAGAACCGGACCCGAAGACAACGCCAGCCCCATCGCCTTCACCAGCCCCCCGTCCGAGGTCACGACCCCGACACGCCAGCCGGAAAACTGTTCGCTCAGCCGTCTACCGAGCGTGCCGTAGAGCGCGAAGAGCGGCCCCTTTTTCCCGATGCGTGACCCGTAGGGCGGGTTCACGATGATCAGTCCAGGTGTCTCTGTCGGGCAGGACAGATCGCTCACCGGGCGGCAGTCGAGGTGGATTGCCTCGGCCAACCCATGGGCGGCGGCATTGCTTTGCGCGCCGCGAATGGCGCCCGCGTCACGGTCAAACCCGAAAAATCGGGCCGAAACCGGGCGGGCAGGGTTGGGACGAACAAGCTTGGCAAAAGCTCCTGCGTCGAAGCTTGGAAGCTGTTGAAACGCAAATGAGCGGACGCGACCGGGCTGAATGCCGCCCGCCATCCCGGCGCCTTCGAAGAGAAACGTCCCGGAGCCGCACATCGGGTCGACGAGCGGCTCGGTGCCGTCATAATCGCAGGCCCGTAACAACAGCGCGGCTAGGTTTTCCCGGATCGGCGCCTTGCCCGTAAACCCCTTTTGCCCCCGTTTGTGAAGGCTCTCGCCCGAGGTGTCGATCGAGAGTGTCGCAAGGTTCTGGTCGAGGCGGAGTTTCAGGGTCACCGGGCCCTCGGGATCAACCGTGAACCCGGCCCGCCCGAGCGCCTCCGCGAGCCGGGTCTTCACCGCGCCCGCATGGTAGAGCTTCGACTTGTTGGTCGCCGCTTCGACTCGCAGCGGGACCTGGGGGTCGAGCCAGTCGTGCCACGGGAAGGCCGCCGTTTCCGCTTCGAGCTGTTTGTAATGGACCGCACGGAACGCTCCGATCCGAAGCAGGATACGCGTCGCGCCCCGAAGTTCCAGATTGGCGCGCCAAAGCTCGGACCACGATCCGCGAAGACTGACCCCGCCCGGCTCGTGTTTGCCACGCTGAAAATCCTTTTCACGCGCTTCGGCGGCGAGGTAACGTTCCAGCCCCGGGGGGCAGACGGCGAAGAAATCGAGATCATCCATGCCGATGCTCTACGCCAAAGCACGCGCCAACAAAAGGCGCGGCTGCGCCGCATCACGAGGCCCATCGCGCGTTCTCACGCGCGATGCAGAGGGGGCGCTGCCCCCGATGTCAGGGTCGCACGGCGACCCTGACCCCCCGAGGTATTTTCAAACCAGAGAAGGTATCAGGCCGCGTCTTTCTTGTGCATGGCCCAAGTCTGCGCTTCGTCACGCGCGGCAGTCGTGAAGCGGCACATTTCGGTGCCGGGCAGCCAAGGCTCAAAGAGGTTTGCCACCGCGCCAATCCAATTCTTGTCGGAAATCAGTGCGATGCGGTCGATCCGCCCGAGTTTGCCGAGCAGTTTGAGTTCCAGCGCCATATCTTCGTGAATGGCGTCCTCTGTCATGTCCGTCCAGTCGCTCATATCCACGACGAGGTTCAGGTTGCTTTGACCCAGGAAGGCCGTTTCGAGGGCCTCATGCGTGGCGCGGACATCTTGTGCTTCGACCACGCCATCAAGCGTGAGTGTCATGGTGGTGCCGATTAGTTTCGTGTCGATCATAATTGGCCTCCTTTCACACTCTAAACGCGATGCCCCGGGTGCTTGTTCAACGAGAAAGCCCCGCCGATGGGCGGGGCTTTGCCGGGCTATGCGCAAATCCTGGCTCAGGCAGGGTCCTTGATCGTGCGCAGGTAGGGCAGTTTGAAGTCCACCTCGCCATACTTGGCTTTCGCGTCGTCATCCGACACCGAAAGAGCCACGATCACGTCGTCGCCGGGGGTCCAGTTCGCGGGGGTCGCGATCGGCGCACTGTCGGTTTTCATTACGGCGTCAAGCGCACGCAGCACCTCGGCGAAGTTCCGGCCGACCGACATCGGGTAGGTCATCGACAGGCGCAGTTTCTTGTCTGGCCCAATGATGAACACCGAACGGACGGTTGCGCTGTCAGCAGGCGTGCGACCGTCGGGCAAATAGGCGTCAGCGGGCAGCATATCAAACGCTTTAGAGACCTCTAGGCCCTCATCTGCGATGATTGGAAAACCAGCGGTGGTGCCTGCAACATTTTCGATGTCAGATTTCCAACCCTTATGGTCCTCAACCCCGTCCACTGACAGGCCAATCACTTTGGTGCCACGCTTGGCCCATTCATCCGCCAGCTGTGCCACAGCGCCAAATTCGGTGGTGCAAACGGGCGTGTAATCTTTTGGGTGCGAAAACAAGATCGCATAGCTGTCACCGATCCAATCGTGGAACGAGATCTCGCCTTGATCTGTCATTGCGGTGAAATTTGGTACGGTTTCATTGATCCGAAGGCCCATTTTCTGGCTCCCTTTCTTAAATTCCTACCCCTAAGGTACGCCTGTTTTGACGATTTGTAAGACGGGGGGTTGATTTCTTCGCAAAATAATTTGATCAAATTACAAATGCCGGGGGTTGCGCCCGCCAAACTGCGGTGCGAGAGTGCCCGCAAACCCGTCCAAGGAGTCAGTAATATGATTGAGAAACGCGACTTTTATATCAATGGCCAGTGGGTAGCCCCCGCGACCCCCAACGACTGCAATGTGATCGACCCGTCGACAGAAGAGGCCTGCGCGGTGATTTCACTGGGCGGCCAAGCCGACACAGACGCCGCCGTCGCCGCCGCCAAATCTGCCTTTGGCACCTGGGGTTTCACTCCGAAAGCCCAGCGTCTTGAGCTGATCAAGACCATCAACGAGGTCTATGGCAAACGCGCCGAGGATTTGGCCCAAGCGATGAGCCTTGAAATGGGCGCACCAATTGATCTGGCCCGCACAAGCCAAGTCGGATCAGGCAGCTGGCACATCTCAAACTTCATCAAGGCGTTTGAAGAATTTGAGTTCGACCGCATGTTGGGCAACCACGCCCCCAATGACCGTATTCTTTACGAACCCATCGGCGTGACCGCGCTGATCACCCCATGGAACTGGCCGATGAACCAAGTGTCGCTGAAGGTTGTGGCCGCATTGGCCGCAGGCTGCACCATGGTTTTGAAACCATCCGAGGTCTCGCCGCTGTCGTCCATCGTCTGGTCCGAGATCATGGATGAGGCCGGCGTGCCAGCGGGTGTTTACAACATGGTCAACGGCGACGGCGTGGGCGTGGGATCGCAACTGACCACCCATAAAGACGTGGATATGGTCAGCTTCACCGGCTCCACCCGCGCAGGCATTGCAATCTCCAAAGCCGCTGCCGATACGCTGAAACGCGTGTCGCTGGAGCTTGGCGGCAAGGGCGCCAACATCATCTTTGACGATGCCGATGACAAAGCCGTGGTGCGCGGCGTGCGTCACATGATGCAAAACACCGGCCAAAGCTGTAACGCCCCCTCGCGCATGTTGGTGCAACGTGGCGTCTATGACCAAGCTGTTGAGATTGCCCGTGAAACGGCCGAGAAGACCGCCGTGGATGTGGCCTCAAAGGAAGGGCGCCATATTGGCCCGGTCGTATCAGAACTTCAGTGGAACAAGATCCAAGACCTGATCCAAGCGGGCATCGACGAAGGCGCTCGCCTGATCGCCGGTGGCACCGGACGTCCCGAAGGGCTGAACAAAGGCTATTTCGTTAAACCCACCGTCTTTGCCGATGTGAACAACGACATGACCATCGCGCGCGAAGAGATCTTTGGCCCGGTGATGGCGATGATCCCGTTTGACACCGAAGAAGAGGCGGTCGAGATCGCCAATGACACGGTATACGGGTTGACCAACTATGTCCAAACCCAAGACGGCGCGCGCGCCAACCGCGTGGCCCGTCAGATGCGGTCAGGCATGGTGGAAATGAACGGCACCTCACGTGCTGCTGGCTCACCCTTTGGGGGCTATAAACAGTCCGGCAACGGGCGCGAAGGCGGCGAATTGGGGATCGAAGATTTCCTTGAAGTGAAAGCCGTGTCGGGCTGGTCGAACGACTAATCTAAGACGTTAGAAACACGAAAGGGCTCGCAATTTGCGGGCCCTTTTTGCTTCATGAACGTTCTTGGGCCAACGTCAATTGGGCAATACCAAGATTGGAGGTATTCAGTTGATAATAAACTTGCATTAGTGTTGACCGAGGCGCGGTTAAACATATGAGGTGCCCCTAGTTTCCTAGACGCCCGCCTCGTTCATTCTCTGTTGTTTGATTTCATAGTCAACCGGCGACAGCATGCCGTTGTTCGAGTGCTTGCGGGTCGGGTTGTAAAACATCTCGATGTAATCGAACACGTCCTGCCTTGCAGCTTTGCGTGTGAGGTAGGTCTGCCGCCGGATCCGTTCCCGCTTCAACAGATGAAAGAAACTCTCGGCCACGGCGTTGTCATGGCAATTCCCACGTCTACTCATGCTGGCAACCAGATTGTGTTTGCCAAGGAACGATTGCCATTCCTTGCTGGTGAACTGTGATCCTTGATCGGAATGGATCATAACTTTGGCTTGAGGTTTGCGCCGCCAAACGGCGCTCAGCAGGGCCTGTAAAGCGAGGTCGGTTGTCATGCGTGACTGCATCGACCATCCGACAACACGCCTTGAGAACAGATCAATCACAACGGCCAGATAGGACCAGCCCTCGTGCGTCTTGATATACGTTATGTCTGTGACCCAAACTGTGTCTGGCGCGTCCACCTCGAACTGCCGGTCCAACGTGTTGTCAGCGACGATAGCAGGCTTGCCGCCATAACGGCCGGGGCGACGTTTATAGCCAATCTGTGCTGCGATGCCTGCCAAGCTGGCCAAACGTGCAACGCGGTTCTCTGAACAAGTCTCGCCCGCGTCGAGAAGATTATCATGCAGTTTGCGATATCCATAGACCTTGCCGCTGTCCGCCCACGCCTGATGGATCAGATCAGTTTGGCGGGCGTCTTCAAGCGCACGCTGGCTTAACGGTTCCTTAAGCCATGCATAGAAACCGCTGAAATGCACAGCCAGAACGCGACACATCGACCGCACCGAAAACTCCGCACGATGTCTCTCAATAAACGCGTACTTCACTGAGACTCGCGCGCGAAGTACGCGGTCGCCTTTTTTAAGATGGTGCGTTCCTCGGTCACCCGCGCCAGTTCACGCTTCAACCGCCTAATCTCAGCAGCCTGTTCCGCCACCTCAGACCGCACACGCGGCGACTTCGCAAACTGTGCCTTCCAAGTGTACAGCGACTTGGTGCTGATCCCAAGCCGTTCCGCCACCTCGCTGACCGCATATCCACGCTCAACAACCTGCGCCACAGCATCCTGTTTGAACTCGTCCGTAAACCGTATTCCCTTGTTCATATTCGTCTCTCCTTGGTTCCAAAATTACCAAGCAAAGCGTCTACAAATCTAGGGGCACCTCA
>DOUP01000053.1 GCA_003520545.1 Maritimibacter sp.
GCTTGCAGCATTTCGCGCTCCGGCGAGAACCAGAAACCGTTGTAGATGATCTCGGCATACCGGGGCATGAGCGAATCCTTCAGGTGTCCCGCGCCGCTATCCAACGTGATCTGTTCGATCCCACGGTGCGCTTCAAGGAGGATGGTGCCACCCGGCGTTTCGTAAATACCGCGCGATTTCATGCCCACGAAGCGGTTTTCCACGAAGTCGAGACGCCCGATACCGTGCGTCTTGCCAAGCTCGTTCAGCTTTGTCAGCATTTCAGCGGCGGACACGGATTTGCCGTCGATGGCAACCACGTCGCCTTTTTCGAAGGTCACTTCAATGTATTCCGGCTCATCAGGTGCTTTGACCGGATCGTCGGTGCGCTGGAAAACGTAGTCCGGTGCTTGTTCTGCCGGGTCCTCCAGGACCTTGCCTTCGGAGGAGGTATGCAGAAGGTTTGCATCGACCGAGAACGGCGCTTCGCCGCGCTTGTCCTTTGCAATCGGGATTTGATTCTTTTCGGCGAAGTCGATCAGCTTCGTGCGCGATGTCAGGTCCCATTCCCGCCAAGGGGCGATCACCTTGATCTCGGGGTTCAGCGCATAACAGGCCAGCTCGAACCGCACCTGGTCGTTGCCCTTGCCGGTCGCGCCATGCGCGACGGCGTCGGCTCCGGTCTGTTCCGCGATCTCGACAAGCCGCTTGGAGATGAGCGGCCGTGCGATGGACGTGCCGAGGAGATATTGCCCTTCGTAGACCGTGTTCGCCCGGAACATCGGGTTTACGTAGTCACGCACAAACTCTTCCCGTAGATCTTCGATGAAGATGTTCTCGGGTTTGATCCCGAGCATGATGGCTTTCTCGCGCGCCGGTTCCAGTTCTTCGCCTTGGCCGAGATCCGCGGTGAAGGTCACGACCTCGCACCCGTATTCGGTTTGCAGCCACTTAAGGATGATCGAGGTATCGAGGCCGCCTGAATAGGCAAGCACGACTTTTTTCGGCGCGGACATGGATCGCTCCCATTTTTCACTGTCCGGCGCGGTTTATCGGCAAGGCGACACAAGGGCAAGCGAGTGCGTCAGTTCACCCGCTCGCCCAAGGCAAAATCGGCCTTTGACGCCAGGTAGCAGTCGATCACCGGGCCCAGGGTAACCCCGTCACCAGCGGCGGCAGCCCGCTCTCCCTCGGAGCAAAGCCTTGCAAACTCGGAAAAGCCCAGGTTCAGAGCTGACGATTTGAGAAAATGCAGGTCGTTTTCCAGCTCGGACTTCACCGGCGCGGTGCGGAGCTTGTCGATGACCTCCTCAACCTCTTCGAGAAACATATCCACGACCTCGGCAAAGTCTTCATCGCCGATCTCGGATTTCAAATCTGCGATGCGGGACCAATCTATCATCGCCACCTCCATTGCCCACTTGTTGCCTCGCAGGGCTTAACAGCGGGTTATGAGACGGCAAAAGTATCAAGTTTTACTCTTAAACCGCCGTTAATTGGCGCAGCGCTATTGAAGGTACGGGCGCAGGACGCCCGGTGTCGAACGGGGTCGCCGTGCCTTCAGCCAAGCAGATAACCAACGTCACATTCGAACCATATGACGAGCGTGTCATTCGCCGCGTATTGGTGGTCGACGACAGCCGCGCCCAACGCCGCGTTCTGGTCGCAACGCTTTCGCGTCTCGGGTTCGACGTGGTCGAAGCCGGAAGCGGCTCACTGGCGCTTCAAATTGCGAGAAGCTCTGACATCGATCTCGTGATTTCCGATTGGATGATGCCAGAGATGGACGGGTTGGAGCTATGCAGGCAGTTTCGCGACATTCCACGCGACCACTACGGGTACTTCATTCTTCTGACCTCGAAGAGTGAGAAAGGTGCAGTTGCCCAAGGTTTGGATATCGGGGCTGATGATTTCCTGAACAAGCCGGTTAATCCTGAAGAACTTCGTGCACGGATCTCTGCGGGCGAACGCATTCTGCGCATGGAGCGGGAGCTTTTCGAAAAAAACCGCCTCGTAATTGAAACGCTCGACAAGATTTCAGGTCTGTATGACGCGCTGGATCGCGACCTGATCGAAGCACGTAAGATGCAGCAGGCCCTCGTCCGAGACCGACTGCTTGATTTCGGCCGGGCAGAAGTGGCGCTCTTGCTGAAGCCTTGCGGGCACGTCGGAGGGGATCTTGTCGGCGCATTCGATCTTGGAGATGGCCGAATCGCGGTCTACGGAATCGACGTTTCCGGACATGGCGTTGCGTCGGCGCTTCTGACCGCGCGTCTCGCCGGGTACTTGTCCGGCGGCGCTCCCGCCCAGAACATCGCGTTCGTTCCCGATGCCGATGGAGCCTATGTCCCGCAACCGCCCGCGCAGGTCGCGCTCGCTTTGAATCGTCTGATGCTGTCCGAGGTGAAATCCGATCTCTACTTCACGTTGACACTGGCCTACGTCGACCTTCGCACCGGAGAGGTCGTCATGACCCAATGTGGCCATCCTCACCCTGCAGTCATGAACGCGCGTGGGGATGTCGGTTTTCACGGCGCCGGAGGTCTCCCTATCGGGTTGATCGTGGATGCGAGCTACGACAACACCCATCTGATGCTCCAACCCGGGGATCGACTGCTCCTTTATTCCGATGGGTTCACCGAGTGCCTGGGATCTCTCGGAGAAGAACTGGAAGAGGTCGGACTTGCGCGTATCCTTCGCAAGAACGTGGAACTCGAATCCTCGGAATTCGTCGAGGCCCTGGTTTGGGATCTGGATGACTTCAAGGGCGACACGGATTTCTCGGATGACCTTTCCTGCGCTGTCGTCACCTATCGGGGAAGCACGCCTGCCAAGTAGTCTGCCGTGAATTGGGCATCGCCCGCATTCCCCAAAAGAGACACAGCGAACTCCGGATCCATCCAAACCGCTTCATGCCCCGGTTCCGTCGGCTCATGCTTTTCGCGAACCGGATGCGCAACAAAAACGTGGCAGACTTTCTCGGCCCAGAGGTCATATTCCGGCATGTATGCGAACCGACGGAAAAACCCCAATCGCCGCGGTCGCGCGATATGCCAGCCGGTCTCTTCGCGGACTTCACGGTAGAGCGCAATCAGCGGTGATTCGCCCGGATCGATTCCGCCGCCGGGCAGCTGAAACTCCGGTGTCGGCTCGTCCTGATGAGTCAGGAGAAGCTTTCCCTCACGCGGAAGAATTGCGTAAGCGCCCGGACGTGGACGATAATATTGGTTCTTCACGATCGGGTCACCGAACCGGCGCATATTTGGACCTCGTGTTGCCCACCTTATATGGGTGCGGTATGCCACGCCAAAATAGCAAGGGAAACCGCACATGAGCCTTGGGTCTCAAATCGCTTGGGACGACACGATCCTCCCGTTTCAACTCGACGCCTCGGATGTCCGGGGGCGGGTCGTGCGCTTGGATGGCGTATTGGATAATGTTCTCGCGCAGCACAATTACCCGCAGGCTATCGAAGACCTCGTCGCCGAAGCCACGCTCCTGACCGCGATGATCGGCCAGACGATCAAACTTCGCTGGAAGCTGTCACTGCAAGTGCGCGGCGATGGCCCCGCGCGACTGATCGCGACCGACTACTACGCACCTGCGCATGACGGAGAGCCTGCGCGAATCCGGGCCTATGCGAGTTTCGATGAAGACCGGCTTGACCCGAGCGGGCCTGGGTTCGAGCAAATCGGGCGCGGCTACTTCGCCATCCTGATCGACCAGGGAGAAGGCACGACCCCCTACTCCGGCCTGACACCGGTCGCCGGCTCCAGCCTGTCGGATTGCGCTCAGACATACTTCGCCCAGTCGGAACAGCTTCCCACCCGCTTCATCCTGTCTTTCCAGAAAGCGCAGGACCAGTGGCGTGCCGGAGGCGTCATGCTTCAGCAGATGCCGAAAGCCTCGCCGTTGATGAAAGACGGGCCGACCGGAGACGAAGGGCTTCTTGCGGCCGAGGACATGTTCTCCGACGGTGCCGAGCTCGAAAACTGGAGCCGTGCGAATATCCTCCTCGATACCGTCAAGGAAGATGAAATGATCGGCCCGGCCGTGCAGCCGACCGAAATGCTCGTGCGTCTGTTCCACGAAGAGCGCCCCCGTGTCTTCGACCCCCAAGCGGTTGAATTTGGCTGCACCTGCTCTGCCGAGCGCGTGGTCGAAAGCATGTCGATCTACTCTGTGAAGGACATCGCGCATATGACCACCGATGATGGGATCGTCACCGCGGACTGCCAATTTTGCGGCGCCCACTATGAATTCGATCCGTCGACATTGGGCAAGGACGCGTCGGGTGGAGAGAACTGATCCTGACACTGCTCTCGCGGCGCTGAACCGCGCGGTGCGCCGTGGCGGCGGAACCGGGTCTTCTGACTTCGATCTCAATCCAGACGTTCGCCCCATCGGCCGCGACCTGCGCCCCGCTGGCGTGTTGGCGGCTTTCTACGAAGATGAGCGGGGCGGATTGTCACTCATCCTCACCCAGCGGTCCTCGGCTTTGAAACACCACCCCGGTCAGATCGCATTCCCGGGGGGCAAGGTCGATCCGCAGGATACCGACGAAGTGGCCGCTGCTCTTCGTGAAGCGCAGGAGGAAATCGGCCTGTCCCCCGACAATGTCGAAGTGATCGGCACCCTGCCCCCGCATGAAACGATCACAGCGTTTCGCGTGACGCCCGTGGTTGCACGCGTGCGAAAACCCTTCGCTTGGCGCCCCGAGTTGGGGGAAGTGGCAGAGGTGTTTTCGGTTCCGGTCGAACACATCCTGGACCCGCGGAAGTACATTATCGAAGGGCGCCATTTTCGCGGTCAGCACCGGGAATACTTCACGGTGCCCTATGGCCCCTACTATATATGGGGAGCAACCGCGCGGATGTTGCGCATCCTTGCGGACAGGGCTGCCGAATGACAGGCACCGCGTGCATAACAGATTCTTGGCTCAGGGACCCGAACGCCCAGGCCGTTTGCCAGATGCTGACGAATGCCGGTCACCAGGCCCATTTTGTCGGTGGATGCGTGCGAAACGCCCTGATGGGTGTTCCCGTCACCGATCTGGATATCGCGACGAGCGCCCGACCGGACGTTGTGATGACTTTGGCCAAGGACGCGGGTTTCAATCCTGTGCCAACGGGTATTGAACATGGAACGGTGACAGTCGTGGTTGAGGGTGAGCCCTTCGAGATCACCACTTGGCGCCGGGATGTCGAAACGGACGGTCGGCGTGCAGTCATCGTCTTCGCGGACAAACTTGAAGACGATGCGCATCGGCGCGATTTCACGATGAACGCGCTCTACGCGGCCCCGGACGGTCAAATCGTGGACCCGCTCGGAGGACTCCCCGACCTTGAGGCGCGACGCGTCCGGTTCATCGACAACGCAGAGGATCGTATCCGCGAGGATTACCTGCGCATTCTTCGCTTCTTTCGGTTCCACGCGTGGTACGGAGATGAAGACGCGGGACTGGACCGTGAGGCCCTGGCCGCGATTGCCAATCTGTCAGACGGGATTGCTACACTGAGCCGTGAACGTGTCGGTGCCGAGATGCTCAAGCTTCTCGCTGCCCCCGACCCTGCGCCCGCGCTGGCCGCGATGGACCACGCCGGGGCGCTTCGCCACGTCATGCCGGGTTTGAGCGTCAAGACGCTTCCGGTTCTTGTCCATCTGGAAGA
>DOUP01000165.1 GCA_003520545.1 Maritimibacter sp.
TCGGCCACCTCGTCCATGCGGATCGCGGAAATGACGCGGGTGAACACGCCAAGCCCTTCAAGAGCGGATTGCATGGCGAGCGCGTTCATGACGGTCGCGAGCATCCCCATGTAGTCGGCTGTGGTCCGTTCCATGCCCTGTGCAGAGCCTGCGAGGCCGCGGAAAATGTTACCGCCACCGATCACCATGCAGATCTCGACGCCCATGGCGTGAACCGACTGGACCTCTCTTGCGATACGCTGGACGGTAGGTGGATGCAGACCGTAGCCCTGGTCTCCCATCAGCGCCTCCCCCGAAATCTTCAGCATCACACGGTTGTAGAGCGGTTCGGCGGGAGCGTCTTGGGCGTCCTCGGTCATGTCTTTGCGTCATCCTTGGGGGTCATGTATGTGCTGTGCAAAATGTCGGAAATCGAACGCGGGTGCAATCCGTGATCGCGCACCCCGACGGAAGGGCCCCAAAGACGTGGCATGAAGAGGTGACATGGACGACCCGGCTTTCGCCGATATGCTCGACGGCTTGCCTGCACGCCGGCCCGTGTTGATCGCGGGGCCAACGGCAAGCGGGAAATCGGCTTTGGCGCTCCATATCGCACGCACGAAGGGCGGCGTGGTGGTCAATGCCGATGCGCTGCAAGTCTATGAAAACTGGCGGATACTCACCGCGCGCCCCTCGCCTGCGGAAGAAGAAGTCGCTCCCCATGCGCTCTACGGCCATATCGCGGGCGACATGCCCTATTCCGTCGGTCACTGGCTGCGCGATCTCGAACCGTTTCTGATCGGGGACCTGCGGCCGATCATCGTCGGCGGCACGGGGCTTTACTTCTCGGCCCTGACCGAAGGCCTCGCGGAGATCCCCGAAACCCCCGCCGAGGTGCGGGCTCTAGGCGAAGCGCTCCTGGTCGAGAAAGGCATCGACGCGATGCTGGCCGAGATCGACGCGGAAACACGCGCCCGGATCGACACATTGAACCCGGCTCGTGTGGCCCGCGCCTGGGAGGTCCAGAAAACCACCGGGCGCGGGTTGGCGGCGTGGCAAGACGATACGCCGCCGCCGCGCCTGCCCCTGTCCGAGACCCTTCCGATCGTGGTCGCCCCCCCGCGCGACGACCTGCGCGAACGGATTGCCCGCCGTTTCGATATGATGCTCGCCGCCGGGGCCCTGGACGAGGCGCGCGCGAACCTTCCGACATGGTCGCCAACCGCGCCATCGTCGAAAGCCATCGGCGCGAAAGAGCTGATTGCGCATCTTAACGGCGCGTGTTCCCTCGAAGATGCGCGCGCGGCATCAATTGTCTCTTCCCAACAATATGCCAAGCGCCAACGCACTTGGTTCCGTTCGCGCATGTCGAAATGGCACTATGTCGAGAGACCACCAGTCCCATAAACGCGCCAAACTGTGGCTCTTCGGAAACATCCGAAAACCACATCGAACTTATCCACAGGAAAACCCTGTGGTTGTGGAGAACCCGCGCGACAGGTTAAATGGAATCGGCTACCTCTTGTGGGTGGCGTTGATCCGGTGCCTGGACCCGCCGCGACTTGGGACAAAGAAACAACGGTATTCGAGCCGTGATCGGGGTTTGCCATCCTGCTGTGTTCCCAGGCCTTTGACGGAATGACGTGGGAGACCGACCGCTATGAACACCGCCAACACACTGTCATCGCCTTTTCGTGTGATCCCGCTGGCCCGCCTGGCCAATGGCGGTCGCTGGCGAACCGAGGCGATGCGCAGCTACGGCGCGCCGGTTCTGTTGTGGTTCACGCGTGGTCAGGGTCGGATCACCATTAACGGCAAGACCTCCGGCTATACCGCGCATAATGCGATCTTCATCCCGGCCGGCACGATGCACGGGTTCGAAATGAATTCCACCGTGCACGGCATGATCACCGTTTTCCCGGTCGGGGTCGAGCGCGAGCTTTCTCTGCCGGAAGACTCGGTTCACCTGCGCCTGCATGACGCCGATCAGCACATCGAATTGAACCGCCTGATCGACAACCTCCAGACCGAGCTGGAAAGCGGCAACCTTGCCTCCGATCGCGCGATGCTCTGTCACGCGGGTCTTTTGTCCGTCTGGATCGAACGCCAGATGCGCGAACTGGACATCGAAGAGCCGGACGGGGATGCCTCCTCCCGCCTCGCCGCCGCCTATAGCGCACTGGTCGAGCAGGATTTCCACTCGACCAAGACGGTCCGGGATTATGCCAAGGATCTGGGCGTGACGCCGACGCACCTGAGCCGCGTGTGCAACAAGGCTTGCGGGCGTCCGGCTTCGGCGATTCTGGCGGACCGCGTGCATTACGAGGCGCGGCGGCTGCTGACCGAGACCCATTTGCCGGTCAAGGACATCGCGAAGTCGCTGGGGTTTGCCTCCGCCGCCTATTTTACGCGGGCATTTCAGAACCATACGGGCCGAACCCCGTCGCAGTTCCGCCGCGGCGCATAAGCGACATTTGATCAGTCCCAAAGAAAAGCGCCCTCTCGTGGGGCGCTTTACCGTATCTGGCCCAGGCTTTTGGGTCAGCTCCCGAGGATCGCTTCGACGTAGCCTTCGGTCTCTTTGTAGGGAGGAACGCCGTCGTATTTCACGACCGCTTCTGGCCCCGCGTTGTAAGCGGCCAGCGCCAGCCGCCAAGAGCGAAACTTAACGTATTGCGCGCGCAGGTAGCGGGCACCACCGTCGAGGTTCTCCTCCGGATCGACCGGATCCACACCCAAGAGCGTCGCCGTCTCTGGCATCAGCTGCGCAAGCCCAAGCGCACCGGCATGAGACTTCGCGTTGGGGTTCCACCCGGATTCCTGCTGCACCAGGCGCAAGAACAGGTCCACCGGGACTGAATGCTTCTGCGCCGCCGCCTTGGCCATCTCAAGGTAGATGCCTTTGTATTTGCCGCCGTAGGGCAGCACACGGTCCTGTTTGGGACGCGGCTGGTACTTCACCGATCCTGCGTATTGTTCGGACGCGCGACCATCGAGCAGCTTCAACGCGTTCTCGAAATTGGCGCGACCATTGGAAGACGAAAAGGTATCTGCCGCAGCAGGCGCGGCCCAGACGAGGCCCAAAGCGCAAACGCTTGTCAGAATACTCCGCATCACCGCCCAGTTCTCCGTTATCCGGCTTGGCCAAACTATAGCCCAAGAGCCTGCCCTGCACCACCCTTCCGCGTGGGCCCCGAAGAGCGGGCGCCAAGTGCTTGGCGGATTTTAACCTTTCCTTCACCGACCGTGGG
Source organism: Maritimibacter sp. (assembly GCA_003520545.1). Lineage (GTDB taxonomy): Bacteria > Pseudomonadota > Alphaproteobacteria > Rhodobacterales > Rhodobacteraceae > Maritimibacter. The sequence goes on from DOUP01000165.1 coordinate 3,231, forward strand.
TGATGTAAAAGTCGAAACAAATTCTACAGATTCGGGAGGTCCTCATGGCGGGCTCGGTTAACAAGGTCATCCTCGTGGGCAATCTGGGGCGCGACCCGGAAGTGCGCACCTTCCAGAACGGCGGCAAGGTCGTGAACCTGCGTGTCGCCACCTCGGAGAACTGGAAAGACCGCAATACCGGCGAACGGCGTGAGAAAACCGAATGGCATTCGGTCGCGATCTTCTCGGAACCGCTGGGCCGGATCGCGGAGCAATACCTGCGCAAAGGCTCCAAGGTGTACCTCGAAGGTCAGCTTGAGACGCGCAAGTGGCAGGACCAGTCCGGCAATGACCGCTATTCGACTGAAGTAGTGCTGCGCCCCTACAAGGGTGAACTGACCCTTCTCGACAGCCGCGGTGGCGGTGGAGAAGGTGGCGGCTACGGCGGAGGGTCCGGCGGCGGCTATGGTGGCGGCGATGACTACGGCTCGCAGGGTGGCTATGGCGGCGGCGGCGACGATCGCGGCGGCTCGACCCCGGCTGGCGGTGGTGGCGGAGGCTTTGACGACGAGATTCCATTCTGATCGCACCGATTATCGCAGACCGACCCCGGTCCGTAACGGATGCGGAACACCCCCCATCGCGGAGCGTTAGTCTGTTATGACTTGGTCTTTCCCAATCGGGCGATTGCTCGGTTCTCAACTTCGCATCCACGCGACGTTTTTCCTGCTCCTGCTCTGGGTCGGTGTCACGGCTTACGGCGCGGGCGGCACCTATGCCGCCCTCGTCAATGTCTCCTATGTTCTGCTGCTCTTCGCCTGCGTGATCGCCCATGAGTATGGCCACGCTCTGATGGCGCGGCGGTTCGGGATCAGAACACCGGACATAACCCTTCTGCCCATCGGTGGCATGGCGCGGCTCGAACGGATGCCGGAAAAGCCGGGGCGCGAAATCCTCGTCGCGCTCGCAGGGCCAGCGGTCAACGTGGTGATCTTCCTCGCGCTCTGGCTCTGGGTCGGGCTGTCCCCGCGCACGCCGCTGTCCGGTGGAATGAGCTTTGCGACCCTCCCTGAACAGATCGCGATGCTGAACCTGATCCTCGCCCTGTTCAACATGATCCCGGCCTTTCCGATGGATGGCGGCCGGGTGCTGCGCGCGACGCTCTCCATTTTCATGGCACGGGTTACGGCCACCAAGGTCGCTTCGCTCGTCGGTCAGGGTGTTGCGATCGTGGGTGCCGCCTACGGGCTCTGGACAGGTCAGTTGATCCTCGTCCTCATCGCCGTCTTCATCTTCATGGCGGCGCGGGCCGAGAATAACGATGTGGCGCTTCGCGACAGGCTCAAGGGTATGGTCGCGCGCGACGTGATGATCACCGAGTATACCCCGCTACGCCCCGGCGACGGTATCGAGGTCGCGCGGCTCACGCTCCAAAGGTCCGGTCATGCGGCCTTGCCCGTCAAGGACTTCGCAAGCGGTCGGGTCGTCGGGGTCGTATCGGAACAGGCCTTGGACGACGCCAACTCCGACGAAACGGTCGAAGGGGTGATGCAGCGCCAAATCCCGGCCGTGCCCCCCGAAACGCCGCTGGCACGGACCCTGCGTCTGGTCGGGAGTGCTCCGATGGTTGCCGTCGTCAGCAAAGACGGAACCATGACCGGCTTTCTAACGCAGGCCCGGGTCGGAGAGGTGCTTCAGGCCGCCACGGAAAGACACCGTTAGCGCGCGGCCAGGGCTTCTTCGAGCAGGCCGCGGATCAGCCCCGGATCCACATCTTCGGTCACGAAAGCCTCGCCGATCCCGCGCGCCAGAATGAACCGAAGTTTGCCCGCTTCGACCTTCTTGTCCTGTTTCATGAGTTCCATCAGCCCATCGGCATCCGGCAATTCGCCGGGGATGTCCGACAAATCCCGCTTCATCCCCATCGCCGCGAGATGTTCGCGAAACCGCGACGGCGCTTCCTGGCTCATCAGCCCCATCCGTGCGGAGGTCTCGAACGCCAGAGCGCAGCCAATGGCGACACCTTCGCCATGGAGCAACCGATCCGAGTAGCCCGTCGCCGCTTCGAGAGCATGACCGAAGGTATGCCCCAGGTTCAAAAGCGCACGATCCCCTTGCTCGGTCTCGTCCCGCGCCACGATGTCGGCTTTCATCTGCACAGACCGGCGCACCGCCTCGGTCCGCTTCTCCACATCACCGGCGGCCAGGTCGGGTCCGTTCGCCTCCAGCCATTCAAAGAACGCCAGCGACCCCAGACCGCCGTATTTGACGACTTCGCCATAGCCTGCGAGAAAATCACGCGGTGCCAGGGTGCCGAGAACGTCAATATCGGCCAAGACCAGAGAGGGCTGATGAAACGCACCGACAAGGTTTTTGCCATGGGGTGAGTTGATCCCGGTCTTGCCGCCAACGGAGCTGTCAACCTGCGCCAAGAGCGAGGTCGGGATTTGCACGAAGCGCACGCCGCGCCGAAGCACGCTCGCCGCGAAACCCGCGAGATCGCCGATCACGCCGCCGCCGAACGCCACGACGACGTCCTTGCGCTCCACCTTCTGATCGAGAAGCCATTCCACCGTTTCGGTCAGATGCGCCCAGCTCTTGGTCGCCTCCCCCGGCGGCAGGACAAGCGCTTCGCTCTCGATCCCGTCCGCCGTGAGCGCCTCTTGCAACGCGGCCAGATGCAGACCGGCGACACGCGCTTCGGTAACGATGGCGACCCGCGGACGGTTCAGAAGCGGCGCGATATGCTGGCCTGCCTCGGCCAAGAGCCCGGGCCCGATCCGAACGTCATACGAGCGCTCTCCCAACGAGACATGAACCGTTTCCATCACTTGTCCTCCAAAATATCCGGCCGCGTCAAAAGCACCCGGATCACATGGTCGCGCATCGCCGTAATGGAATAGGAGGGATCAGCGTCCACCACCAAGTCGGCCAGCGCGTAAATATCCTTCCGGGCGGCATAAATCTCGCCCAGTGTGCGTTTCGGATCGGCCGTCCGCAAAAGCGGGCGTGTCGTCTTGTGGCGCACGCGTTGCCACAGGAGATCAAGATCGGCACGCAGCCACACCGAAACACCGGCCTTGGAAATCGCCGCGCGATTACGTTCCGCGAGGAACGCGCCGCCCCCGGTCGACAGCACCATCGGCCCTGTATCCAGCAACCGCTGAATGACCTCGGCCTCCCGGTCCCGGAAAAACGCTTCACCGTCGCGATCGAACACCTCGGCAATGGACATGTTGGCAGCCGTTTCGATCTCGGCGTCACTATCCATGAAAGGAACACCAAGCCGAGTCGCGAGCGATTTCCCCACCGCGGTCTTGCCCGCCCCCATCATGCCGATCACGGTCACCGGTTTCTTCAATCGATACGTCAAAACGGCAGTGCCTTGCCCATTGTTATTTTTGTGAGGCCTCATGGCGTGACCTTGCCAGACATGCCATATATGAAGTGGTCACGGGGCAAAAGCCCGAGCACAAGAAAACGAAGAATGGGTCGAGATGATTGGGCGGTTGGTGAAATTCATTCTGGTGATCGTGGTTCTCGGAGCCATCGGGATCGCAGGTTACGCGCTTGTCGGAGATCTGAGCCCGCCGGCGACCCAGAATGCGCAGCCGATCTTTCTGGAAGATGGGTAAGGCAGGCGTTCTTCCGGCCTTGGCGTTATTGTCCGGGCTGATCGGGGTCGCACAGGCCCAGGACGCCCCGATGTCCGCGATCGGTTGGCTGTCCGATAGCCTCACGGCACCGCAAACGACCGTCGGAACGGTGGCGGGCGAAGCGCCCGTGGACGGCGGCGCAACCGTGTCTCCCGTGACCGTGAAACCGCTCGGCACGGACGACGGCCCCAAGCCGGACGCGATCGGCCTTCTTCCCCCGGCTCTGACCGGCTTGCCCGCGTCGCTCTGGTCCGGCTCGACCGCCCCCGATGTGGCGTGGCTCATTCGCGAAGAGCAGGCCGACATGCTGCCCGCCGCGCAAGCACTCCTCATCAAGCTGCTCCTGGCCGAAGCCGACCCACCGGAACCCGACGGCACGTCGGGCGATGCCGTTTTTCTAGCCCGGGTCGACAAGCTTCTGGAGATGGGCGCGCTCGATCAGGCCCATGCCCTCCTGGAGCGCGCCGGCCCGGCATCCGTCGACGTGACCCGACGCTGGTTCGACACGGCACTCCTGATCGGCCAGGAGGATGATGTCTGCCGCGCGATGGAGGAGAAACCCGACCTGTCGCCGACCTATCCCACACGTATTTTCTGTATGGCGCGCGCCGGGGATTGGGATGGGGCCGTTATCCTGCTTGGCACCGCTCGGCCACTGGATGTCATCAACGAGGAGGAAGACGCGCTCTTGGCGCGGTTCCTCGACCCGGACCTGTTCGAAGGCGAGCCGCCACTGGACCCGCCGCGCCCGATCACGCCGCTGACCTTCCGCCTGTTCGAAGCCATCGGTCAGGCGATCCCGACGCGGGGACTTCCGCTTGCCTTCGCACAGGCAGACCTGCGCTCGAACAACGGTTGGAAGGCACAGGTCGAGGCCGCCGAGCGGCTCGCGCGCACCGGCGCGGTGACCGACAACCAGCTCCTTGGGCTCTACACTCAGCAAAAACCGGCCGCCTCCGGCGGTGTCTGGGACCGGGTCTCCGCTGTCCAGGCGCTCGAATCCGCGTTGAAGGAGGAAGACGGTGATACGCTGGAAACCCTCCTGCCACGGCTTTGGACCCAATTGACCAAAGCCCAGACCGAGGTGCCAATCGCCCGGGTCCATGGACCGGCGCTTGCGGCTTTTCCTCTGGACGGGCCCGCCGCGCGCATCGCGCTTCACATGGGGCTTTTGTCAGACGCCTACGAAGATGTGGCGCAGAGAGCCGTGCCGACCACGGACCTCGACCGTTTTCTTGTTGCCCTTGCGCAAGGCACCCTCGCCGGCGTAACCGCTCCGGATAGCGCGACGCGCGCCGTGGCAGACGGGTTTTCGCAAGCCCCCCTGCCCACCGACATCGCCGCATTGCTCGAAGAAAACCGTTTGGGTGAAGCGATCCTGAAGGCGCTGGATCGCCTTGCCTCCGGGCTCGCGGGCGACCTTGACGACCTGGCGAATGCGCTGGCGGTTCTGCGCCGCGTCGGGCTTGAGACGACCGCGCGGCGCGTGGCCTTGGAGTTCCTGATCCTCGAGCGACGGGCATGAGCGACGACGACCGCTGGATTTCCACCTTTCTCGAAGCCCAGGCAGCCGAACTGGACGCCGCGCGCAACACGCTGCTCGCCTATGGCCGCGATCTCTCGGCCTTCAAGAATTTTCTCGAAAGCCGGAAGTGCGATTTCGAACAGGCCGACAAGGCCATGATCGAAGCTTACATGATTGACTGCGAGGCCGAGGGTTTGGCCACGGCCACCCGCGCGCGCCGTCTCTCTGCCGTCAAACAACTCTATCGTTTCGCGTTCGAAGAAGGCTGGCGGGCAGACAACCCCGCCTTGCGTATCTCCGGCCCCGGCAAGACCAAGTCCCTCCCCAAAACGCTCTCCGAGGCG
>DOUP01000159.1 GCA_003520545.1 Maritimibacter sp.
TCGCGATCCTGCTGCTCGTCGTCTGGCGCTTTTCCATCAAGGCGCGGCGTGGAGCACCTGCTTTGCCGGACGAGGAACCGAAACTCCTGAAGCTCACGGCGCATCTCACGCATATTGTGTTGTACCTGCTCATGGTCCTCGTTCCCGTATCGGGCTTGATCGCTTGGTTCTTGGCCAGCCAAAGCGCGGGAGAGGTGCATGAGATCGCGAAGTCCGTGCTGCTTGTTCTGGTGGGTCTCCATTTCGCGGGTGCCCTGTTCCAGAAGTTTGTATTGAAATCCAACGTGATGGAGCGGATGGTCCGGCCCAATCCATGACCCGATTGGTTCTTTTCCTGGGGAGCATGATCGGCTCCACGCTTGCGTTCGTTTTCGTCGTGGTGGCGCTGGTGTCTGGCGTCACCGGGCTGTGGCCACTGCTTGGCGCGGCTCTTGCGGGGTATGTGGCGGCTTGGCCGGTGGCTTTCGTCGTTGCGAAACGCATGCGGTAAACCGCATGACTTAGATCAAAGACAGCAAAGGCTCACTTCCGATACAGATTTCGCGAACGCGCGGAGTGGAAGGAAAACCCATGTTCTTGATTCTGGCTCTCTATTTTGTCGCGGGAACCTCGCTCGCCGGTATTTTCATCGTGGCGGCTCTCACGGCCGGCATGACGACGGCCCAGCCGATCATCTGGGCCGCAGTCATTGGGTTCGTGGTCGCCATCCCGGTCGCCTGGCTGGTCGCGCGCAAGCTCAATTCGTAAAGCGGTTGAACGACGCGGGACGGCGGGCTATCGAAAGCCCGTGCGGTCCCTTAGCTCAACTGGATAGAGCAGCTGACTTCTAATCAGCAGGTTGAGGGTTCGAGTCCTTCAGGGATCGCCAGAACCGGGAGAGGCGCGGTACGGTGCGCCGGTCCGGTTTCATTCGCGCATGACGCCCGGTTTTCGGCGGTGAAGGTTACTTCAGGACGATCACGTTCCGCTTGGCACTCCCGGATTTGGTCGAGGCGATGGCCTCGTTGATCTCTTCGAGTTTGAAGCGATTTGAAATCAGTTCATCCAGCTTGAGGCGCCCTTGGTCATACATGTCGACCATCCAGGGGATGTCGCGCGAAATAACCGTGTTTCCCATCATCGTGCCCTGAATACCCTGCGCGGCGTTGCCCATGGCAAGAGGCGAATACTTGGCCTTCTCCGTCGCATGCGGAAGCCCGACCATGATCACATCACCTCCGGGGGCGAGGTAACGGGGGGCAGCGTCGTAAACCGGGGCGGCACCGACCGTGACGAAAACAGCATCGGCGCCACGACCGCCGCCAATCTTCTTCGCCTGTGACCAGGGCTTTTCGTCCGTCGCCAACACGCCATGGGTCGCGCCGAATTCCTTGGCCATTGCGAGCTTTTCTTCGGTCATGTCCACCGCGATGATCTTTGCCGCACCGGCAATCCGCGCCCCCTGGATCGCGTTGAGCCCGACACCGCCCGCGCCGATGATGACAACGGTTTGGCCGGGGCGGACATTGGCCACGTTCACAACCGACCCGATGCCCGTGATCACGCCACAGGCAAGGAGCGCGGCGCTGTCCATGGGTAGATCATCCCGGACCTTCACGGCCTGTGAATGGTGCACCACGACCTTCTCTGCAAAAGCCCCGGTTTCGAGCCCCTGGTAGACCGGCGCGCCTTCGGCGGTCTTGATCGGGCCATTGTTGTAGCCGTCATAGGGCGTTTCGCAGGTCACCGGGCGTGCCGTCTGGCAGGACGGGCAGTGCCCGCAGGCGCGGATCAGCGTCACGACGACCGTGTCGCCCTCGGAGACACCTTTGACGCCGGGGCCGACCTTGGTTACCTTTCCCGCCGCTTCATGCCCGTAGACGGCCGGAAGCGGCCCGCCGAACCCACCGTCGGCAAAGGAAATATCCGACTGGCAAACCGCAACGGCGTGGACTTCGACCTCTATCTCTTCCGCTTCGGGAGGGCGCATAGTGATATCTTCGATGACAAGCGGTTGCCCGAATTCGTGGCAAACGGCGGCTTTGATGGTGTCCATGGGTTCCTCCCGGTCGTGAAACGTAGTTTCGCACGCGAGCGAAGTGATGCCGCCACGCGACCCCGACGTCCAGTGGCGCAAGCTCTTACGTTGCGTCGGCGATGGCGGCGAGACGTGCGGCGAGGTCTTCGGGCGCGGCGAAGAAGGGCGAGTGGCCCGTGTTCATCTCCTGACACTCCGAGATACCTCGCGCCATGTAGGCCTGATGGGCGGGCGGGATGATGCGATCCTGCGTGGTCAGGATGGCGCTTTTCGGCAGGCCTTCGGAGGCGTCGGTGAGCGTAAGAGCCGTGGTTTGCGGTGCGAGCGCCTGCCAGCCCAGCAGATGCCGTGCCATTTCCGCGGTGCCCGGCGGGCAGTCGTGATAGGCAAGATCGCCTGTGACTTCAGGTTTGAAGCGGAAGGACTTGCGGTCGCTGGCCACGTCGAAGGCGCCCTTGAGAGGCTGCTCCTCGGCTTCGTTCTTCAGATCGACGAGGCTTTTTCCGGTCTCGGGGATATAGGCGCAGAGATAGACGAGACCTGCGATATTAGTGGGGTCGCGCTCGGCCGCTGCGGTAATTGCGAACCCGCCAGAGGAATGACCGACAAGGATCGTCTGTCCGGTTAACCGCCGGGTGATCGCCTTGGCATAGTCGTCGAGCCTGACCGAATTGACCGGCGTCGTGTCGCCGCCATGGGAGGGCAGGTCGATGGCGACCGCCTCATGACCCAGGGCAGTCAGCGCGGGGACAAGATCACGCCAGCACCATGCGCCGTGCGATGTTCCGTGAACGAGGAGGAAACGAGCCATTAGAGGTGTCCGATGTCTTTGAGGAAACCGACGAGGACGTCGGCATAAGTGTCCGGGTTGTCGACACAGGGAAGATGCCCGGACCCACGGATAAGGTGAAACTTCGACCCGGCGACGAGATCGGTGGTTTCGCGCACCATGTCTGGGGGCGTCGAGCCGTCCTCGCTCCCCGCGATGCCAAGCGTGGGCAATTTGAGCCGCGCGGTCGACTCGTAAAGATCGCTTTCGCCGATTGCCGCGGCGCAGCCTGCATACCCTTCGAGCGGCTGGCGCGTCATCATGTTGCGGAACGCTCCGACCGTGTCAGGGTTCTCTGCGCGAAACGCCTTCGAGAACCAGCGCTCCATCGTGGCATCCGCCAGGGCTTCGACCCCCTTCGCGCGGACCTGGGCCACGCGCTCGTCCCACATTTGGTGCGTGCCGATCTTGGCGGCCGTATTGGAGAGCACCATCGCGCGCACGATATCGAGCCGCTCCGCGGCCAGACCCTGCGCGATGAAACCGCCGATGGAAAGCCCAACGACAACCACATCTTTGGCGGCGAGGTGATCGAGCAGACGACCCGCGTCCTTGACGAGGTCACCCATGAAATAGGGCCCGTCCGGAGCCGTGGTCAGACCGTGACCGCGCTTGTCGTAACGAATGATGCGCAAAGTGTCCGGCAACCGGTCCACCACGCCGTCCCAGAGGCGAAAATCCGTGCCGAGCGAGTTGGCGAAAAGGACGGTCGGCGCGTCATTTGGCCCCTCGTCCGCGTAGTGCGTTCGAATATCCGCCAGTTGGGCAATTTGCATGATGGTCCTCCTGCCAGAGTGTTAACAGATTGCTTCTGAAAAGGAAGCGGTTGCGGAAATCACGTCGCGATACAGATTGAAAAACAATAGGTTGACAGGGGTGCGGCTGCGGAGTTTAGTTTTCCAGTTTTCCAGTTTTCCAGTTTTCCAGTTTTCCAGTTTTCCAGTTTTCCAGTTTTGGGTGGTCTCCGTCCCGACAGCCTGACCCTGCTCAGAATTCCATCGGAATTGTCACAGGACCATCGTTCAGAAGTGACACCTTCATGTCCCCGCCGAACCGACCCGTTTCAACCGTCAGCCCGAGCGCCCGCAATTGGTCCGCGAAATACTCGTAGAGCCGCTCGCCGTCTGCTGGTGCCGCCGCGCGCGAAAAACCGGGCCGGTTGCCAGACACCGTGTCTGCCGCGAGCGTGAACTGGCTGACCACCAAGACCGAGCCGCCGATGTCCTGCACCGAGCGGTTCATCTTGCCCGCGTCGTCTTGGAAGATGCGGCACTTGGCGACCTTCGCGGCAAGTTTGTCGGCGTTCGCCTCGGTGTCTCCCTGCATTGCGCAGACCAGGACCAGGAGGCCGGATCCGATCTCCCCCACGATGTCGCCATCGACGCGGACGCTGGCCTCGCTCACACGTTGAAGAACCGCTTTCATATTGTGTGCTCCCGTTTTCTTTTATGCGCTGGGTGTTCCCACGGGCCGTCAGCCCCGGAAAGTGGCCCATTCCTCCAGCGGCGCGCGTTCGGTGCGGAACCTGTTGGCGGGGTGGTCCGGGTCGGCATAGCCAAACGAGATCACGCAAAGGGCGATGCGATCTTCGCCCAGACCGAACCACTCGTGCAGGAAGGGGGAAAAGGCGGCAGGCGCGGCTTGCGCGACCGTGGCTATGCCGCGTGCCTGGGCGGCCAGGGTGAAACCGGTGATAAACCCCCCGGTGTCGAGCGCGCCGTAGGCACCCAACTCGCGGCCGGACGAAACCATAGCCACGTGCGGTGCGCCGAAGAATTCGTAGTTCTTCATCATTTCGCGGGCCGATCCGGCGCGATCGCCCTTTTCCACGCCGACCGCGTCGTAAAGCTGCCAACCGCAGGTGCGGCGGCGGTCCTTGTGAGCCCCGGAATAACCTTCGGGGAAGGGCAGGTCGGGCGAAGGCTTTCCGCGCGAAACCTCGTCCATGAGCGCGGCGCGCAGGTCGCCGGTTTCATTGCCGGACGTGATGACCACTTCCCAAGGCTGCGCGTTGCACCAGGACGGCACGCGCTGGGCCGCGCGCAGAATCGCTTCGATGTCATCGCGGGCGACTTGGTCAGGCTTGAACGCCCGGCATGAGTGGCGCGCGGTCAGGATGTCCAGCAGCGTGTCGTAGTCGGTCATCGGGTCTCCTGTCGGGGCTTACTGCGATTGGCTGGCGATGAAGCCGATCGCCCCGGCAACGAGCGCCACGACGATCACGGCCAGAGTGATCTTGATCCACGACCAGGGGCGTTCCCCCTGCACCTTGCCCGAGCGGCCATTGACCACGAAGCGAAAGGTTTTGCCCCGGTATTTGTAGGCGGCGAGCCAGACGGGCAGGAGGATGTGCTTGAAGGTGACATCGCTTACTGTCGTATCGACGGAATGGACCCGCTGGCGGTCGCCGCCGATATCGAATTTCACATCACGCAGGATCACTTGGTCCATGTGGTGACGCGCCTCTTCGTATCCGTCAGTCAACTCGACCGTATACCCTTCGGCCCGGAACCCCGCGAGGTATTCCGGGCGGTAGGGTTCGAGCGCGGCCAGATCCCACGGGGCCAATCCATCCGTGAACCGTTTGGGAAGCGATCGGGAGGCGAGAACCAGAACATCGTCGAAGAACCGCGCGACACGGCCAGAAGCAGGCCGCCAGCGCACGCGTTGTTCGCGAACCTGCACCTGTTTGCCGTCACGCATCACGGTCTTGGTCACGTAATAGACCGTGCCATGTTCCCCGCGGTAGCGCGATTTGGTGTCCGCATCGAAGGTCCAATAGGGCACGTAAATACCCGACATTTTACGCCCCTTGCGCGCGTAGTTCTGAAGCCCGTTCGGGGCGAACCACAGCCGCCCCAGCCATTTGTTCATCGCCTCTCGCGCTTCGCGTTCTTCGACACCGAAAGGCAGCAAGCCCTTGGGTTTGATATGCCGATGCGTGCCCGTATCCGTGACCACCGGAGTCGCGCAAAACGGGCATTCGGCGGCGTGCGTGTCGGCGTCGAACTCCACCTGTGCGCCGCAATTGGGACAGGAGGACACGCGGGTTTCCTCGATCTCGGCGTCGGGGAGTTTCGCCTCAAGCGCGACCTTGAAGTCGAGCTCCACGATGGAAGTCGCGCTGCCGCCGTGGCCTTCGATCGTCACGACGTTCCCGCAATGGTCGCACTTCAGTTCGCCCGCGTCCGCATCAAAACGGAGGTCCGCGCCGCACTGGTCGCAGGGGAAACGGTGCGCTTCTTCCGGGGCGGCTACGTCGAAGGGGGAGGCGTCATCCTGCATGTTCGAAACTCACGAGTTGTCCGACTTGATTGGCGCTGGCGGAGGTGAAGCGGATCACGTGGCAGAAAAGCCGGGTCTCGCCCGCTTTCGTGAATCGCCCGGAGACTGAGCCCGCTTTGCCATGCGTGACGACCTGTTCCACTTCAACCCGGTCTAAATCAGTCGCGCGGGCATTGAGAATCGCCTCGCGCCCCATCACCGCGCCCTCGGGGCGTTCCCAACTCGCGGCTTCGGCAAGGATGTCCGGCGGCAGATCGCCCACCCCCATGAGCGCGAGTGCAATTTCCTCGGCGCGGGCGTTTTTGGGACTTCTGCCGCAGTCCTGCGACCGGCTGACCTCGGTCATGGGGTGGCCTTCCTCAAGGGTCTGATCGTGGCGAAGATCTAGCATGCAGGTCGCGGTTCGGAAACCGCAGATCGCGCGCTTGTGGGTTGCGCGGGGGTGCCTATGTTGAGGATGGCATCTAGAGGAGGCTGATACGTGCGCGCGATAATTCTTGCAGTCATCGGATGGAGCGGGACCGTTGCGCAAGGGCTGGCCGGCGACGCGGTCTTCAGCTTTTCGTGGCAGGGCGCTGGTGGCTACGCGATGCACGGGGCCCTGTCGTTCGACGAAGCCCTGATCAGCGAAGGGCTAGTGACGGAGGCGGACCTGAAATGTTTCGTCGTCGAAGGATCGCGGGGCGGCGAGCCGATCGGTCGCTGGGCGCTTGGGATGTTGACCGAGGAGACGACGTGGCAGGTCACGTTCAACCCGCACTGGCCCGGGTTTCTGGTCTACTCGCCGTTTTCGCCCAGCCCGCAGGAGTGGAACATGAACGGTTTCGGCACCGACTGCGGGGACGGGGGCTTTGGCTTCAACATTGGCAATCTGGCGCAGGACCTGTGCCTGGACGGTGACCTGCTGGAGGAAAGCCGTGTGCCGCCCGAGACGCCTATGCCGGCTGTCCGGGATGACGGGTATGTCTTTCCAACGGATGCCTGTCCCGGCCCGCTCTTGATGGGCGCTTTGAAGTAAGACGGCACGCACCGG
>DOUP01000237.1 GCA_003520545.1 Maritimibacter sp.
CCATGAGAGCCACGACGTCTCCGGATTCTTTCGGCACGGTGTAGTCCTGCCAATCGGTCCAGTCGGAGCCGCCCCGTCCGCGATAGTCTGGCCGGATCAGCCGCACGCCCTCCAGATGCGGGGCGAGGAAATCAAAGTCGCGGTGGGTGCGCGTCAGGCCCGCGAGAGCAATCACCGGGAGGCCCTTGCCCTCGTCCTCGTAGGCGATGGTCAGGCCGTCGGGGGTTTTGAACGTCTGGGTCATGCGGCACCTTTGGCGATGTCGGGAATTGTCGCAAGATCGGTCAGGATGTGGTCGGGGGGATGCCCCAGACGGTCCACGGGGTCACCCGCGCGGTTGACCCAGGCCGTGGTGAAACCGAAGCCCTTGGCCGACGCGGCGTCCCAGCCGTTGGACGACACGAAGAGTACCTCTTCGCGTGCGCAGCCGAAGCGGCCGGTGACGAGGGCGTAGACAGCGGCGGAGGGCTTGAAGACGCCGACGCTTTCCACCGACAGAACTTCGTCCAGCAGGTCGCCGATCCCGGCCGAGGCGACCGCGCCGTCGAGCATGTCGGGCGAGCCGTTCGAAAGGATGGCGGTGTTAAGCCCGGCCTGCTTCAGCGTGCCGAGCATTGTGGGCACTTCGGGGTAACTTTCGAGTTCCCAATAGAGCTGGAGGAGCCGTTCGCGCAGGACTGCATCTTCGGCGAGACCATGCGCGTCCAGTGCCCAGTCCAGGCCGTTCTGGGTGACGGTCCAGAAATCGGTATGCTCGCCGGTCACGGCGCGCAGCCAGGTGTATTCCAACTGTTTGCGCCGCCAGTCCGCAGCGACCGCCGGCCATGTGTCTGCAAGTTTTTCGCCGCCTGGTTCCCTGGCCGCAACGCGCGCGGCGGCGGCCACGTCGAAGAGCGTGCCATAAGCATCGAATACACATGTTGTGATGGTCATCGTGCGAGCCTCCCTTTTTGGCGAGACTGGCACGGAGGCGGACCGAGGGAAAGCGGTTAGGCGCCGCTGCTTGCGATCAAGAGGATCACCCACCAACCGCCGAGGAAAAAGGCGGACAGGGTGGCGAGGTAGGCCCCAATACCCAGGACCATGTGGCGCAGAGAGAGGGCGGGCCGGTCGAGAACCATCGGCGGTTGCAGGAGGTAGGCCAGCGCCATGCAGAGCGCGACGATAAACAGAAGGAGCGAGCCCAACGACCAGGCGAGCGCCGTGAGGCTCATACAAAAGGCCAAGGCGGGGAGCGGGCTGACCTTGGGGACCTGGGGCCGCATGAGAAGGCGCACGATATGCCCGCCGGTCAGCGGCCAGACCGGAAGAAGCGCCACGAAATTGTAAGCCCCGATGAAGAGCGCCAGCGATCCGAAGAGCGGTGACAGCGGCGCGAATTTGCTGGCCAGCGTGAGGTCGGCGAGCGCAAAGGCTGCGACCATGGGCGCAAGGCTGAACCCGGTGCCGAAGAGGCGCACAAAGAGCGCGGACAGATCGGTGTCGTGGGTTTCGCCGCTGACCGGGCCGGAAAGCGGCGTCGGCAACATGCGAAACCGCACATCGCGATGTCCAGCGAGCCGGTGCGCGATGACGAGCCCCAGCTCGTGCAGCAGGTGAGCCGTCAGGAGCGCGAGTGCCGAGACGGGACCAAAGAGCAGCGCGACCACGATCAGCACCGCCATGATGGCGAGCATATGGGGTGCGGTGACGCCGGTGACAGGAACGGGCGACTGCCCCACCAAGGCCGGTCTCGCTACGGAAACCGTAGCGACGACCAGAACCATGGAGAGCAGAAAAAAGGTCATGTGACCTCGAGAATTCACAGGAGGCCGCTCGGAGAGATGAACCGGATCACGAGCGGCCTTGCCCCTTTATGGTCTGAATTGCCTTATTTGGACAACGTTTAAGGCGGAAACGGATTGTTTCCATCACAAGGTCGCATCAAACTGGCCCAGCAACTGTTAATTGTTGCTGAAATCGACCGGGAGATCGTGATGTCCGTGACTTTGGAGACACTTCGCGCGCGTGCGTTTGAAACCCGTGATGCGTTGGAAAAAGAATATGCGCGGCGACGCGAGGCGCTGGGTGGGCGCATTGAACGGGGACGATTGGTGTTTGACCAGGAAATCCGTGACCGGCAACGGGCGGCGCGGCAACGATTCCGGGACTACGCCGCCTCGATCCGGCCGAAGAACGTAATTACTGCGCCGGTCATCTATTCGCTGATCGTGCTTTTTGTCCTGATGGATCTGTGGATCACGCTCTACATGTGGATCTGCTTTCCAGTCTACGGCATCCCGAAAGTGCGCCGCGCCGAGCATATCGTCATCGACCGGCATCGGCTCCCCTATCTGAACTGGGTGCAGAAATTCAATTGCCTCTACTGCGGCTACGGTAATGGTGTCGTCTCCTATGCGCGGGAAGTAGCAGCGCGGACCGAGGCCTATTGGTGCCCGATCAAGCATTCCCGCCGTTGGGAGGGCGCGCATGACCACTATGGGGGCTTCATGGACTACGGGGACGAATGCGACTTCGTGGACAGATGGGCGGACAGTCGCCGGAAGATTACCGAGGGCCGCGATGCAATGCGGCCTTTGGTGATCGACAAGGATCACGAGTGAGGCGCTTGGCCGTGTCGGCTGTCAGATCTTGAGAACCACGGAGCCTTGGCGTCCTTCGCTCATGACGAGATCGTGGGCCTTGGCACACTCCGCAAGCGGCAACTCGGCGGCGATGCGCAGGTCGAGGGCGCGGGCCTCCAGGAGCGCGGTCAACGCCGTGATGGCAGACGCACGTTGCGCGTCGGTCAGGATATAGACCAGCACCATGTCGATGGTCAGCGCTTTGAACATGAGCGGGTTGTAGGGCAGAGCCGGGGTGAGGTTGCGGGCCGAGCCGTAGGCGGCGATGCGTCCGTGCGGGGCCATGACCTCGGCCAGCATGTCGATGTTTTGACCGAATTCGACTTCGATGGCCTGGTCGACCAGCCTGCCGCCGGTCGCATCGAGAATGTCGGCCGCGAGACTGTCCGAGCGGTAGTCCAACACGTGATCCGCCCCGGCAGCCTTTGCGGCCTCGATCCCGGCGCCGCGCGCGGTCGCGATCACGTCGGCCCCGTGGGCCTTGGCGATCTGGATCGCGAGCCGTCCGACTGTGCCCGCCCCGCCGGAGACCAGCACGGTTTGCCCGGCGACACCGCCTCGGCCCAGAACCGCATGGACGGCGGTCAGCGCCGGGATGCCGAGCACGGCGCCTTCGGTGAAACTGGTGGTTTCGGGGAGCGGCACGGCCTGTGCCTCGGGCAGGGCGATGTAATCGGCGGCGGTGCCGAAGGCGCGTTGCCACTGGCCGTTCCAGATCCAGACGCGACTGCCGAACCGGGCCGCATCGACACCCTCGCCAACCGCTTCGATCACACCGGCGCCGTCACTGTGCGGGATGATCTTTGGAAAGGGTGGCTTGGTGACGCCGGGCCGCGCGCCGGAGCGGGCCTTGGCGTCCGACGGATTCACGCCGGAGGTTTCCAGACGCACGAGCACTTCGCCCGGTTGCGGCGTGGGTGTCGGCAGGTTTTCGAGCGTGAGCACCTCACCCGCCGGGCCGAACCGGTCATAGGTGACGGCGCGCATCAGAGATTCTCGGGCTGCGGCATGCCGAGAACGTGGAAGCCCGCGTCGACCGTGATGATTTCGCCCGTGGTGCAGGCGCCGTAGTCGGAGGCGAGGTAGACGGCGGTGCCGCCGATTGCTTCCAGCGTCGCGTTCTTGCGCATCGGGCTGTTGGTTTCCGTGTGGCGGAAGGTCTTGCGCGCGCCGCCGATGGCCGCGCCTGCGAGGGTCTTCATCGGACCGGGGCTGATCGCGTTCACGCGGATGCCGTCCTGACCCAGATCGTTGGCCATGTAGCGCACCGTGGCTTCCAGCGCCGCTTTCGCCACGCCCATCACGTTAT
>DOUP01000200.1 GCA_003520545.1 Maritimibacter sp.
GTGATCACCGGATTGCTGGCTGATCTGCGCGAAGCGGGGCTGCATCTGGTGGATCTTTCCACCCGTCAAAGCTCGCTTGAAGATATTTTTGTGGACCTCGTGAAGGAGGGCACCCAATGAACTGGAACGCAATCAAGGCCATCTACCGCTTTGAAATGGCACGTACTTTCCGCACGTTGCTGCAATCAATCATCTCGCCTGTTCTGTCGACATCGCTGTATTTTATCGTCTTTGGTGCCGCCATCGGGTCGCGCATTGATCAGGTTGAGGGCGTAAGCTATGGCGCGTTCATTGTGCCGGGTTTAATCATGCTAACCGTGCTGACCCAAGCAACATCAAACGCCAGTTTCGGGATCTATTTTCCAAAGTTTATCGGCACGGTCTATGAGCTTCTCTCAGCGCCAATATCTTTCATTGAAATTGTGATCGGNNTACTCGATCTCGATGTTGCCGCCGGTTTGGCAGACGGTCACGCTGTTTAATCCGGTGGTCTATCTGATCTCGGGCTTCCGCTGGGCGTTTTTCGACGTGGCGGATGTGTCGCTGGTCTGGTCGGTTGTGGCAATTCTTGGCTTTATGGGGGCCTGTTTGGCGGCCATTGGCTGGATTTTCCGCACCGGATGGCGGTTGCGCAGTTAAGGTGACGTAATGACAAAACGGTCAGGGGGGAAGATTGCCCCCTTGGCACCCTTGTTAGAAACCCCGGCGGAGACTACATCATCCCCATGCAAAACTGGATCCCTTCTCTAAAACGCCCCCCCACCGTGGCGGTCATCCGATTGTCGGGTGTGATCGCAACTGGTGGCCGCGGGCAGTTAAACGACGCGGGCCTTGCGTCCGCGATTGAACGCGCGTTTCGCAAAGGTAAACCCAAAGCGGTGGCCCTGGTGATCAATTCGCCGGGGGGAAGCCCGGTGCAATCCAGCCTGATTGCCGCACGTATTCGCCGGTTGTCGGCGGAAAAAGACATCCCCGTCACGGCCTTTGTCGAAGATGTGGCCGCGTCAGGTGGCTATTGGCTGGCGACGGCGGCGGATGAGATCATCGTCGATGAAAGTTCAGTCGTGGGGTCGATTGGCGTGAAGCAAACACCAACCTCTATCCTCGTTCTGATGGAAAAAATCGGTGTGGACCGGCGCGTTTACACAGCTGGGAAATCGAAATCTCAACTGGACCCGTTTCGTGCAGAAAACCCCGAGGACGTTGAGCGTTTGAAAGGCCTGCTGGACGACATTCACACAAGTTTCAAAACCCATGTTGAGACGCGCCGCGCAGGCAAACTGCCGGAAGGTGAAGATCTGTTCACCGGCGAGATTTGGTTGGGGCGCAAAGCCATCGAAAAAGGGCTGGTGGATAGCATTGGCCATCTGATCCCAACGATGAAGGACCGCTACGGCGACAAAGTGCGTTTTCGCGTGTTTGGACCCCGTCGCGGGTTGTTGTCCCGCTTTGGCGTGCGCCTCATGTCGGATGCCATTGAAAACCTAGAGGAGCGGGCCGAGTTTGCGCGCTTTGGGCTGTAAATGGTCATCAAAGTTGTTGTCCTGTTTCTGGTCGCGATGGGCGTGATGGCCATGTTTGGAAAGTTGCGCTATCCCGGCCAGTCGCGTATTGCCGCGATGAAATGTCCGCGTTGTGGGAAATTCCTGATCGGGAAATCCACATGTGAGTGTAAGGGAAAGGGCTAGTCCTTGGATCTGATTTTTGCGGCCCTTGGCCTGATTATACTGCTTTTGGCAGGCGACAGTCTGGTGCGCGGCGCGGTGAACCTGTCGTTGCGGCTTGGGGTTCCGGCGTTGATTGTCTCGTTGACGATTGTGGCCTTTGGCACCTCGGCCCCCGAGCTTTTGATCTCGGTCCGTGCAATCCTTGAGGGGGTGCCGGGGCTGGCGATGGGGAATGTGGTGGGATCCAACACCGCCAATATCCTGTTGGTTCTGGGCGTGCCTGCCTTGATGAAGGGTCTGTCGACCGGTGGCTGCGACACCCGCAAAAGCTATCTGCAAATGATGGGCGCGACGGTCCTGTTTACCGTGCTCTGCATGGGCGGGGTGATCACTTGGGTGCAAGGTCTGGTGCTGCTGGCGGCGCTTGCCCTGATGCTGTCCTCTGCCTTCAAAGATGCGCTGTGTCACCGCCGCGATTGCCGGAATGCCGAAGCCGCCTGTGCGGATGACGAAGACGAGGTCGAAGGCGCGGATCCGGATATGCCATGGTGGAAAGTCATCATGTTCCTGATTTTGGGCCTGATCGGCCTGCCGCTCGGGGCCGACCTTTTGGTGGATGCCTCGACCAATATTGCCCGCCATTATGGCGTGTCGGAAACGGTGATCGGCCTCACGCTGGTGGCGCTTGGTACCTCCTTGCCCGAACTTGCCACGACGGTGATGGCGGCGCTGCGCAATCAGGCGGAGGTGGCCTTGGGCAATGTCATCGGGTCGAACATGTTCAACCTGCTTGCGATCATTGGCATCTCGTCGATGGTGGGGCCGATCCCTGTGGATCCGGGCATTCTGCAGTTTGATATCTGGGTGATGCTTGGCGCGTCAGCATTGCTTGCCCCCTTTGTGTTCTTGAAATGGCATATGGGCCGGATTTGGGGGGCCATCCTCAGCGCACTATATCTGATCTATATCGCAGCTGTTTTGGTGAACTGAGATGGAAAAACGCGCTCTTGTCACGGGATCTGCTGCGCGGCTGGGCCGGGCGATGGCATTGGAGCTGGCCGGGCAGGGCTATGATGTTGCCGTGCATTACGCCGCTTCGGCAGACGGGGCCGAAGAAACGGCAGAGGCGATCCGCGGCTTGGGGCGTAAAGCCGTAACGCTTCGGGCAGATCTGTTGGATATGCATGCCGCTGAGGCGCTTGTGCCACAGGCGGCCCAAGCCCTTGGTGGGCCGCTCACCGTGCTGGTGAACAACGCCTCGGTCTTTGAATATGACAATATCCACACAGCGACCCAAGACGCGTGGGATCGGCATATGAATTCCAACCTGCGCGCGCCGTTTTTCATGATCCAATCCTTTGCGGCCCAAGCGCCCAAAGCGATGACGGACGACGCGGGCGAACCCAAAGCCCAAGCCCTTGTGGTGAATATGGTAGATCAAAGGGTTAAAAAGCTGACCCCGGAATTTGCGACCTATACATGGGCCAAAATGGGCCTGTGGACGTTGACGCAAACCGCCGCCCAAGGGCTGGCCCCAGACGTGCGGGTGAACGCCATTGCACCGGGACCCACCATCATTGGTCACCGCCAATCCAAGGCGCATTTTGCAGGCCAGCGGGCGGGGACTGTTCTGGGCCGTGGTGCCAATGCCGAGGACGTGACCGCAGCGCTGTCTTACTTCTTGAATGCACCTTCTGTGACCGGTCAGGTGATTGCCGTGGATGGTGGCCAGCACCTTGGCTGGCAAACGCCGGACATTCGCGGGGTCGAGTGATCCACCTTAAAACGGCGGGGCTTCTTCGCGCTCTGCGGAAAGTTGTACACCTGTTCAATTCTTCCCCCGGGTAAACCGTAATTTTTTGCAATGAAATCATTGGTTTACAATTTGTTCATATTTAAACTGTTTAAAATCAAGGCATTACCGCGGTGCCTAAAAATTAGGCAAACCAACGAAGCAGGCTGAAAACAAGGGAATTTCCATGGCTGAGCAGATAAATCCTCAGACTTATCCACAGTTTTTGTGGGCATGTTTTCTCTTGCCTCAAACCCGGTAAGATTGCAGCCATGTTGAGAATCGCAAGGATATTCAATGACCCGTGATGCACCCGCACAAGACGACACGCCCGTGCCTGCCGGGCATGAGGTGATTCAGTCTTATCTGCGCCTTCTTGACGGCTCGCCGGGGGTTTACCGGATGCTCGATGAAAAGGGACGGGTGCTTTATGTGGGTAAGGCACGCAACCTGAAAAAGCGCGTCTCGAACTATGCCAAACCCACCGGTCATACGGCGCGCATTGCACGCATGATCAGCCAGACCACCAGCATGATGTTTCTGACCACAAAGACAGAGACAGAGGCGCTGCTGCTTGAACAGAACCTGATCAAACAGCTAAAGCCGCACTTCAATGTGTTACTGCGTGACGACAAGGCCTTTCCTCAGATTCTGTTGACGGGGCATGACTTTCCGCAGATCAAAAAACACCGAGGCGCGCGCAAGGAAAAAGGCCAGTATTTTGGCCCCTTTGCCAGCGCCGATGCGGTGAACCGCACGTTAAACCAGCTGCAAAAAGTGTTCCTTTTGCGCAATTGCACTGATTCCATGTTCGAAAGCCGCACGCGCCCCT
Source organism: Maritimibacter sp. (assembly GCA_003520545.1). Classification (GTDB taxonomy): domain Bacteria; phylum Pseudomonadota; class Alphaproteobacteria; order Rhodobacterales; family Rhodobacteraceae; genus Maritimibacter. The sequence goes on from DOUP01000200.1 coordinate 4,292, forward strand.
GTTTGCAGTTTCAGATCAAACGCTGTGCGGGGCCGTGCGTGGATAAGGTGAGCAAAGAAGATTATGGCGAACTGGTGTCTGAGGCGGTCAATTTCCTGTCTGGGCGCACCACCAAGATGCAAGAAGAACTGGCCGAGGAAATGCAGGCGGCATCTGAGGCGATGGCCTTTGAACGCGCCGCCATGTTACGCGACCGGATCCGCGCGCTGACCCAAGTGCAGCAATCCCAAGGGATCAACCCGCGCACCGTGGGCGAGGCGGATGTGGTTGCGCTGCATATGGAGGGCGGGCAGGCCTGCGTTCAGGTCTTTTTCATCCGCGCCCATCAAAACTGGGGCAACCGCGATTTCTATCCGCGTGTTGGCAACGGCAAAGATCCGGTCGGCGCGGGCGAAGTGTTGCAGGCCTTTGTTGGCCAGTTTTATGACCAAAAAGAACCACCGCGGCTGATCCTTGTCTCGGACCCGCTGGATGATCAGGATTTGATGGAAGAGGCGCTGTCGGACCGTCTGGGCCGCAAGGTCGAAATTGCCGTGCCGTTGCGTGGCGAGAAATCGGAACTGGTCGCAAATGCCCACCGGAATGCGCGCGAAAGTCTGGCGCGTAAAATGTCAGAAACCGCCACCCAAGCGCGGCTTTTGAAAGGCGTGGCCGAGGCCTTTGCGCTTGAGGCTCCGCCGCAACGGATCGAAGTCTATGATAACTCGCACATCCAAGGCGCACACGCCGTGGGCGGCATGATCGTGGCCGGCCCCGAAGGGTTCCTGAAAAGCCAATACCGCAAGTTTAACATCAAGGGCGAAGACCTGACGCCGGGTGACGACTTTGGCATGATGAAAGAGGTGCTGAAACGCCGCTTTAAACGGCTGATCAAAGAGGACCCCACCCGCGAAGAGGGCCATTGGCCGGATCTGTTGCTCATCGACGGTGGCATGGGGCAGGTCAGTGCGGTGCATGAGATCATGGTGGAAATGGGCGTGACCGATATTCCCATGGTTGGGGTGGCCAAAGGGGTCGACCGCGACCACGGAAAAGAAGAATTCCACCGCAGGGGCCAACGCCCCTTTGCGTTACAACGAAATGACCCAGTTCTGTACTTCATCCAACGGATGCGCGACGAAGCCCACCGCTTTGCCATCGGCACTCACCGCGCCAAACGCGCCAAAGCCCAAGGGGCCACGCCGCTGGACGAAGTACCCGGCGTGGGCGCCACCCGCAAACGCGCCCTTTTGCAGCATTTCGGCTCCGCCAAGGCCGCCAGCCGCGCAGGGTTGGAAGACCTCAAAGCCGTTGATGGCATTTCGGAAAGTCTTGCCGAAACCATCTATGGCTTCTTCCATGATCGCGCATGACATTGTAAGGATAGCGGTATGAGATGGACACTTCCTAATATTCTGACCATCGCCCGGCTGCTTGCCGCGCCTATGGTCGCCGTGATGTTTCTGTACTTTGCCCGCCCCTGGGCGGATTGGTACGCTTTTATCCTGTTTATCGTGGCGTCGATCACCGATTATCTTGATGGCTATCTGGCGCGCGCTTGGAAGTTGGAAAGCCTGTTTGGCGCGGCGATGGATCCGATTGCGGATAAGGCCATGGTGCTGATCGCGCTGTTGGTGATCAATGGGTATGCGGGGGTGACACCGTGGATCTTGCTGCCCTCGGCCCTGATCATCTATCGCGAGGTGTTTGTGTCCGGCCTGCGTGAAACCTTGGGCGACAAAGCCCGTGCGCTGAAGGTGACCAATCTGGCGAAATGGAAAACCACCGTGCAGATGGTGGCCATCGCCGTCCTGTTTTCCACCGGTATCTTTGAACATTCGATGCTGAACCGGTCGCAAGGCATGGACGCAGAACTGATCGAAAGCATCTATAACGGGGTGATCCCGGATGAGGTGGGCCTGAATTTCTATACGACTGGCCTGATCTGGTCGACCTATATCGGCGTGGCCCTTTTGTGGATCGCCGGCATCCTGACCTTGGTCACCGGTTGGGATTACTTCCGAAAGGCGATGCCTTTCCTGCGAGAGGAACCTGAAAATGGTTGATGTGATGTATTTTGCCTGGGTGCGCGAACGCATTGGCGAGCCGCGCGAACAGGTTGAAACCTCGGCCAGCACCGTGGCGGATTTGGTGGAAGAACTGCGCGCTCGTGAACCGCGATATGCAGAAGCCTTCAAAGATCTTTCCGCCCTGCGCGTGGCCTTGGACCAAGAATTGTCAGATTTCGACGCGCCCCTGAAAGGCGTGCGCGAAGTGGCATTTTTCCCCCCGATGACAGGCGGTTAACATGGCTGATCAAAATCACGTTCGCGTACAAGCCGAAGAGTTCGACCCAAGTGCCGAGCTGCGAGGTTTTGGCCGTGGCCGCAAGGATGTCGGTGCCGTGGTCAGCTTTACCGGCATTGTGCGCGACGATGATGGCTCGCTTGANNCGGTGGGAGCTGGCCCAATGTCTGGTCATCCACCGCTATGGCCCCATGCGCCCCGGCGATCAGATCATGATGGTGGCCACCGCCGCCAAACACCGGGTTGCCGCATTCGAGGCCGCAGAATATCTGATGGATTACCTGAAATCCCGCGCGCCGTTCTGGAAAAAAGAATTCACCAAAGCGGGCAAAACCGCGTGGGTTGACGCCAAGGTGAACGACGAAGACGCCCTGAAACGCTGGGCGCGATAACGCCCGGCACCTGTGGCGAGGGGCAGCGCTCCTTCGGCCTCGCTTACGCGGGTGTGCGCTCGGGAATGATTTGCTGTGCCACACCCGCCCCGATCAAATAGATCGACGTCGCGACCAATCCCCAATGCGCCCAGCTTTCGGGGTGAAAATCGACCCAGGCCGCCCAGCCCGCAAAAAACGTCCACGCCAAGGCCATTGGGAAACTCAGCAACCGCCAGCGCAGCGTGCGGGTGGGGTGAATGAATTTCAACGGAAAGAACATCCCGGCGGCAAGCGCGATGATCAACGCCAGCATCACCCAGAAATTAGGCTCTGTTGCAAAGAGAACAAGGATCAGCATGTTCCAGCATCCGGGGAATCCGGAAAAAGAATTGTCTTTTGTTTTCATGCGCGTATCAGCAAAATACACCACCGAGGCAAAGGTGATCACAATGATCGCCACCCAACCGGTCCATCCGGGCATCAGGCCGGATTTAAACAGTGCATAGGCTGGGATGAACACATAGGTCAGATAGTCGATGATCAGATCCATCAACACACCATCATATTGCGGCGCGTTGATTTTAACATGGTAATGCCGCGCCAATGGCCCGTCGATACCGTCCACCGCGAAGGCGACAACCAGCCACAAAAACATCAGCCCCCATTTTTCATCTACGGCCGCCAGCATGGCCAGCATGGCGAAAACGGCACCTGTTGCAGTCAAAAGATGCACGAGAAGGGCTTTGGTCTGAATATTCATGGGCGCCTTGTGCCGCAATTGTGCTTTGGAAGAAAGGGAAAATCTAAGATTGGCTTAAGTTGAGCGGTTTGCCCGTGGATGCGTGGCCTCATAAACCTCCATCAAGCGGGCGGTGTCCACCGCAGTATAGGCTTGTGTGGTCGACAGGCTGGCATGGCCCAACAGTTCCTGGATCGCGCGCAAATCTCCGCCCGCATTCAACAAATGCGTCGCAAAGGAATGTCGCATCGCGTGCGGGGTGGCGCTGGACGGCAGGCCCAGTTGCAGGCGGGTTTGTTCCATCACCTTCTGCACGCTGCGTGGGTTTAACGCTCCGCCGCGCACCCCCCGAAAAAGCGGGGCTGTCGGTGTTTCGGGGTGGGGGCATTGGCGGCGATAGGTCTCAACCGCGCGGCGCGCCACCTCCAGCACCGGCACGATGCGTTCCTTGCCACCCTTCCCGGTGATGCGCAGCACCTCGGGCAGGGGGGCATCGGCGCAGGTTAATGACAGCGCTTCGGAAATGCGCAAGCCGCAACCGTACAGCAAGGTGACCACCGCGATGTCGCGCGCACCCGCCCAATCTTGTCGGGCTTGATCACCAACCAGATCCAACACGGCTTTGGCGGCATCCGGCGCCAAAGGACGGGGCAGTTTTTTGGTGAATTTCGGGCTGCGCACGGACAAAACGGCGGTGGCGTCAAAACCATCCCGCTCGCTGAGCCAATTGTAAAAGCTTTTTACAGCGGATAAGGCCCGTGCCAAGGATCGTGTCGCCACCCCGCGCGCCCGTTCATGGGCCATCCAAGCCCGCATATCTGACAGCGTAACCTCTGCCAAAGCGGCCCGCCCTTGGGGGCCACCCAAATGTTGCGCCATAAAGGCCAGAAACCCAGACAGGTCGGTTTGGTATGCTGTTAATGTGTTATCTGCAGCCCCGCCAAGGGCGCGCAGATGATCAAGCCAGGTTTCCAGCGCGTCGCGCGCGCCGGCAGAGATTGCAAGAGAATTGCCCCCGGTCACGACAACCAGCGGCGCATGGCGCGTTCAAATACCCCGCCGAAAAACTGAAGCAAATCTGTGCCTTGCCCCGGTTTGAATTGATGTGGATCCTCGGCCCCCATCACCAACATGCCGGGCAGACGACCACGGCCAAGATCAAGACGGATGCAGGCTTCGGACCGGACCCAGAACCCGCTGTCGCCATAAATCGTTGCGTCCTGTTCCTGAATTTGCCGCAAAAACACCGAGCGGGCGTTTTGATCGCGCGGGCCACCCAGATAATTGTCGATGAACCCCGGTTGCGCGGTGGCCAGCACTTTGCCCAGCTTTTGCACGGCGGGGTTTTTGTCGCTTTGCACGGTTTCCAGCACCAGACGCACCGCGTCGACGCGCAGGATCTCGGCCACTTCGCCGCCCAGATCTTTCATGAAGTCTTCGAATTCGGCGGGATCCAACATGCGCAAAACAGCGCGGTGGATCAGGTTCATCCCGGCTAGATTTTCATAAGCGGCGGCAATCACGGAACGGTGGGTGTCTTCCAGCCGATCAAGGCGCGCCTCAAGCCGGTCCATGGCGATGCCGCGCAGATCAACGATATTGGTGCCCATCGCGCGTTCGTTTGCCGCGATCAACGCATGCATAAGCCCTTGATCATCAAGAATGACTTCAGGTTGCGAGATCAACGCGTCGCGCAGGTCATCTGCAATAGAAACGGGCGCAATGGAAACGGGATTGCTCATAACTGCCTCGGTTTGTCTGTTCTTTTTTTATACGTTGCCCATGTTTATACACGAGCTTGGCGGCAATTACCGCATATTTTTGGTTAAGATACCGTAAACGCGGCAAGGCCGTGACCCTGCCGCGACATTTTTCACGCGGGCGCGATTACAGAATTTTGATGTCTGCCGCTGCGATGTCCGCCAAAAACGCGTCCAGACCTTTGTCGGTCAGCACGTGGCTTGCCATTGCTTTGATGACCGAAGGGGGGGCTGTGATCACGTCAGCACCCACAATGGCGCAGTCTTTCACGTGGTTCACATTGCGGATTGAGGCGGCCAGGATTTCGGTCTCATAGCCATAGTTGTCATAGATGGTGCGGATGTCAGCAATCAGCTCCATCCCGTCCAGCGCGATGTCGTCCAAACGGCCAATGAAGGGCGAGATAAACGTCGCACCCGCTTTGGCCGCCAACAGCGCCTGGTTGGGCGAGAAACACAGGGTCACATTGACCATAGTGCCTTCGTCCGACAGGGTTTTACAGGCCTTCAGCCCGTCCCATGTCAGGGGTACTTTCACCGCGATATTGTCGGCGATTTTGGCGAGCTTGCGGCCCTCGGCGATCATGGTTTCCGCGTCAACGGCGGTGACTTCGGCCGACACGGGGCCATCGACGATCGAACAGATCTCTTTGGTGACTTCAATGATGTCACGGCCCGATTTTTTGATGATCGAAGGGTTGGTGGTTACGCCGTCCACCATGCCATAAGCGGCAAGGTCCTTAATGGCGTCGATGTCGGCGGTATCTGCAAAGAATTTCATATGCGCGTTCCTATCCGGGTTAGGCAGCTTGTTCTTGGCGTCGTCATAGCGCAAAAAGAACCCAGACTGAAACCCCTGATGAGATGAGACCCCCGGATGCCTCACCGCGATGTTGCGCGCCAGTTTGCCGAAGGTGACCGGATTGCGGTGATGACCGCCCAGCCGCTGGACCGCATCCTGACCTATAAGGCCCCCGAAGGTGGCTGTGTTCGGGGCGATTATGTCGAAGCCCCCTTGGGGCCGCGCAAGGTGCTGGGTGTTGTCTGGGGGCCGGGCGAGACCGGGTTTGACGCGTCCAAGTTGCGCGCCGTGAACAAAGTGCTGGATGTGGCGCCGATGCGCGGTGAAATGGCTGATTTCCTGACCCGTGTGGGTGATTACACCATCACACCGATGAACCACATGTTGCGGCTGGCGACCCGCGCACCGGGGCTGATGGATCCGCCCTCGATGCGCAAAGTGCTGCGCGCCACCGGGTTCCGCCCCAACCGTCTGACCGATGCGCGCGCCAAGGTGATCGCAGCGATGGATGACAATCCGGGGGCGGCGTTTACGCAAACTGAGCTCGCAGGTCTGGCGGATGTGTCCGGCTCTGTGGTGAAGGGCTTGGTCAAGCTGGGGGCGCTGCGCGAAGAGGATGCTCCACGCGACATGCCCTATGCATTCCTGGACCCGCTTAAGCCGGGCAAGACCCTGACCGAAGATCAGGGTGCAGCCGCGCGCCAATTGACCGAAGCGGTGAAATCGGGTCGCTATGGCACCACGCTTTTGCGCGGCGTCACAGGGTCTGGCAAAACCGAAGTCTATATGGAAGCCGTCGCCGCCTGTTTGCGCAAGGGGCGCCAAGCGCTGGTGCTGCTGCCTGAGATTGCACTGACGTCGGAGTTTCTGAAACGGGTCGAAGAACGCTTTGGCGCGCGGCCTGCCGAATGGCATTCGGGCGTGACCATGACTGAACGCAGGCGCTGTTGGCGTATGGTTGGCGAAGGCGAGGCGCAGCTTGTGGTCGGTGCGCGGTCCGCCCTTTTTCTGCCGTTCCGTGATCTGGGCCTGATCATTGTCGATGAGGAACACGACAATTCCTATAAACAAGAGGACGGCGTGCTGTATTCCGCACGTGACATGGCCGTTTTGCGCGCCTCAATTGTGGACGCACAAGTGGTGCTGGCCTCAGCCACCCCGTCGCTGGAAACATGGGCCAATGCGCAAGCGGGGAAATACACCCGCATTGAATTGACCAGCCGCTATGGCCCCGCCGTGCTGCCTGACATGCGGGCAATTGACATGCGGTCAGAGGGTTTGCCGTCGAATTCCTGGATTTCCCCCACGTTGAAATCCGCCATCACCGCACGGATCGCGAAAAACGAACAATCGCTCTTGTTTATCAACCGGCGCGGCTATGCCCCGGTGACGATTTGCCGGGCCTGCGGGCATCAGGTGGGCTGTGATCATTGCGACGCACGCATGGTGGAACACCGGTTCCAAAAGCGGTTGGTGTGCCATCAATGTGGCGAGACGAAACCAATGCCAGAGGTCTGCCCCGAATGTGAGGTCGAAGGCAAAATGGCCCCGGTTGGCCCCGGTGTGGAACGGCTGGCCGAAGAGGTTGCCGAGGTGTTTCCCGACGCGCGGGTCGCGGTGTTGTCGTCGGACCTCTTCGCCTCGGCGCGCGCCCTCAAGGCGCAGATCGAGCTGATCGCGGGGGGTGGGGCGGATATCATCATCGGCACGCAGATCGTCGCGAAGGGGCATAACTTCCCGCTCTTGACCCTGGTCGGGGTGATCGACGCGGACTTGGGCTTGCAGGGCTCGGACCTGCGCGCTGCCGAACGCACCTTCCAGCTGATCCGCCAGGTGGCCGGGCGCGCAGGCCGGGGCGCGGTGCGCGGCACGGCGCTGTTGCAGACGTTCCAGCCGGAGCATCCCGTGATCCGCGCGATCCTGTCAGGGGATGAAGAAGGGTTCTGGAAAGCCGAGGCAGACGAACGTCGCCACGCGGGCGTGCCGCCCTATGGCCGGATGGCGGGGATCGTCATTTCCGCGCCGGACCTGGATGCGGCGATGGGGTTGGGCAATGCGCTGGCGCGCGCCGAGGCGCCCTTGCTCAACATCGGGGCGCAGGTGTTCGGTCCCGCGCCCGCGCCGATTGCACGGGTCCGCGGGCGCCACCGCGTGCGGCTTCTGGTGAAAGCGCCAAAGGCTGCACCCTTGCAGCCCGCGTTGCGCGACTGGCTTGCGCGGGTGCCGATCAAGGGCGACATCCGCCTCTCGGTCGATATCGACCCGCAGAGTTTCTACTGACGCCTGACGCGTCTTTTCATCGTGCCAGAAATATCCCGGGGGTGCGGGGGCTGGCCCCCGCTTGAACCTGCGTGCGGGGGCTGGCCCCCGCTTAAACCTGCGTGCGGGGCTGGCCCCCGCTTTCCTCAGGCCGGGACGCCCGCCATGCCGCGTTGATCGACGACCAGGTCCGTGATCATCGCGCCGACCCACATGAAGAAAAGCGCAAGCCATGCTGTGCCGACGAAGATCGAACCGCCCGTAACGCCCGCACCGATGGCGCAGCCACCGGCAAGCATCCCGCCGAAGCCCATGAGCGCGGCTCCGGTGAAAGCGCGGCGCATGTTGCCCTCGTTGTCAAAGCCCTGCCATTTGAACTCGCCCTTCAGGTAGGAGGCAGCGAAAGCGCCGATGACCACGCCGGGGACGAGGCCGACATCGAACTCCAGGATCGGGTTCGAATCAAGGAAGAACATCAGCGTGTTGGCCGAGGGGCCGGTGAAGGTGGCGGAGGTCACGGTGACCGGGTCGAAGGCCACCTGGCTGAGGTTGAAGGTCAGAACCCAACCCAAGGCCACCGCGAAACCGACGCCGGAGGCAAAGATGAGGCGCGGCGCGCCGATCCGGTTCTTGCGCGAGATGTAGAGCGCGAGAACGGCGAGAACCAATCCCAGTGCGAAGCCCGACCAATCGGGCAGGCGCAGCGCGTCCAGAAGGTTTACGTTGGTGCCCCCGGGGGTGATCCAGAGCATGGCGAGCTTGTCGCGGGTGGGCGCGAGCCAGCCGTGCAGCGACATCTGTGCTACCACGGCGAAGATCAGGCCCGAGGTGATGGAACGAAGGTTCCCGGTCGAGGCGAGCACGAGCAAACGGCCTGAACAGCCGCGCGCCAGCACCATGCCGACGCCGAAGAGCAAGCCGCCGATGATTGCGCCTGACCATGACCCTGTCACGGCCATCATCCGGGCATCCATGGGACGCATGAAGTCAAGGAGCGCGGCCCCTTGGACCCAGGCAAGCGCGGTCGAGAAGGTCAGGAGCCAGACCGCGACCGACGCGCCCATCTGGCGCCGGGCGAACTCCACCGTCGCCGCGCGCAGGCAGAACCGCGAGCGTTGCGCGGCAACGCCGAAAGTGATGCCGGTGACAAGGCCGAACAGGGCGGCGGTTTCGGATTCACCGATCCATTCGATAAGGGGGACAATATCCATCGCGCGATCCTCCAAGGTTGCGTGTTCTTGCCCGAGAAAGCGATCCGGCGCCTTGATTCAAATCAGATCGCATTCGTTGTTTTCTATGTGTTTTCTCGCTCGCCCCCTGCGGCCCGGGCGGCTAAAGGAGGACATGGCGTTGCGGAAACTCAGTTTGGAAGAGGCGAAAACACTGCCCTTGTGGCGGCAACCCGTCGCTTTGCTCGTTGTCATGGCGGCGGCGATGCCGATTGCCTTTGCCACCTGGAATGCGCTGCTCAATAACTTCGTGATCGAAGCTGCGGGCTTCACCGGGGTCGAGATCGGGTGGCTTCACACGGTCCGCGAAATTCCCGGGTTCTTCGCCATCGCGGTGATCGTGCTTATCATGTTTCTGCGCGAACAGGTGCTGGCGCTTGTGGCGCTGGGCCTGCTGGCGGTTGCGACGGCGGTGACCGCCTGGTTTCCAAGCCTGGGCGGCATTCTCACCGTGACGATGCTGTCGTCGATCGGGTTTCACTACTACGAGACGGTCAACCAGTCGCTTCAACTCCAGTGGATCGACCGCAAGCGCGCGCCGCAGGTTCTGGGCTGGCTGGTGGCGGTCGGGTCGGGGGCGTCGCTGCTGGCCTACGGGCTGCTCGTGATGACGTGGAAAGCCTTCGATCTGAGCTACAACTTCGTCTATCTGACGGCGGGCGGCGTGAGCCTCGCGCTCGTCGCCTTCGCGATCCTCGCCTATCCCCAGTTCGAGAGCCCGGAGCCGCAGTTGAAGACCTTCGTCCTGCGCAGACGTTACTGGCTATATTACGCTTTGCAGTTCATGTCCGGCGCACGGCGGCAGATTTTCACCGTCTTCGCGGCCTTCATGATGGTCGAACGGTTCGGCTTCGAGGTGCATGAAGTCACCGCGCTGTTCATCATCAATTTCCTGGCCAACATGGTTTTTGCGCCCCTGATGGGACGGGCCGTGGGGTTTTGGGGGGAACGCAATGCGCTGGCCTTCGAGTACGTCGGGCTGATCGTCGTTTTCCTGCTCTACGGCGGGATCTACTATTTCGGCTGGGGCGTGGTCCTGGCGGCGACGCTTTACGTCGTGGATCATCTGTTTTTCAGCCTCGCATTCGCGATCAAGACCTATTTCCAGAAGATCGCCGATGTTCCTGATATCGCGCCGACCGCTGCGGTGGCCTTCACGATCAACCATATCGCAGCCGTGTTCCTGCCGGTGCTTCTGGGGTATCTCTGGGTGATATCGCCCGGAGCGGTGTTCGGGCTGGCGGCGGGGATGGCATGCGTCTCGCTCATGTTCGCTTTGCTCATTCCGCGGCATCCGGACAAGGGAAACGAAACGGTCCTGACCGGGCGCATCGCGGCACCGGCAGAGTGATCGCGATCCCGTGACACCCCTGTGCGGCGGCGTGGCAACATCTTATATAGAGGGCAAGCAGACAGGAGGCGCGCGATGTTTGGATTGTTCGAAAAACCAGAGATGGTGAAAAAGGAAGACGCACTGCCGGGGCGGTCCCAACCGATCCCGACGGCCTCGGAACACGCGGTGTTTCACCGTCCGCTGACCATGGATGTGCCGGATGGTATGGAGGTCGCGATTTTCGCGATGGGCTGCTTCTGGGGCGTCGAGCGCAAGTTCTGGCAGACACCGGGGGTCTGGTCGACGATGGCGGGCTATGCCGGAGGGTTCACTGAAAATCCGACTTATGAAGAGACATGCACCGGCAAGACCGGGCATACCGAGGTGGTGCGCGTGGTTTATGACCCGAACGAGGTGAGCTACGACGCGCTTTTGCGGATCTTCTGGGAAGGGCATGACCCGACCCAGGGCATGCGACAAGGTAATGATCGGGGCAGCCAGTACCGCTCGGCGATCTACGCGACGACGCCCGGGCAACTGGAGGCCGCGAAAGCCTCGGAAGAGGTGTTTCAGGAACGGTTGCAGGCTGCCGGTTTCGGGGCCATCACCTCGGATATCGAGATGGCCGGGCCCTTTTACTGGGCCGAGGGTTACCACCAGCAGTATCTCCATAAGAACCCCAACGGGTATTGCGGGATTGGCGGAACCGGTGTGACCTGTCCGATCGGCGTGGGTGTTTGAGTGCAGGGCACGGTTATCAGGCGATGTGATATGACGCGGTCCGATTGGGCCGCGTTAATCGTTATGCCAGTCGCATTTATCGAAAAAACATATTGAAAACAGTTGACTAAGGCAGAAACTGGTTTTCTGGTTTTCTGGGCCGAACTTTGTGCGGTGCTTGGGTTGTCGGGGCTTAGACCCTGATCATGGCGGGCGCCGCTCGGCCAAGGTCGGCGACCGAGACCAAATCGGCCGCGTTGCCTCATCCCTCCCGCAATCGCAGGTGCGCTTTGATCTGGCCGTGGTCCGAGGCGAGCTTGTTGTAAGGCGCTTCGGGATGGGAGCCGTCGGTGATGTGGTCGTTCAGCACCGAGAAATAGTGCATATCGGCGATTCGTTTGTCGTAATCCGGGTGGAAATGGCGGCTCACCAGGATCTGGTCGATGGATTCAAACACCCCGGCAAAGGCCGTGGTGTAAACCATGTCCCGGGCGGATTTCTTCACGAAGAGCTTCTCTGCGGAGTGAAGGCGGTTCCGCTCGACCTGTTCGGTGATGGATTTTGATTCCTCTTCGGAATAACGGTCGGAATAGCTCTCCGCGTCGTGACGCAGCATCCAGGCGTAGTTCCTGAACGGCACTTCGCCCGAAATGATTTCGGAGCTGACCGCGTGTTCGCCATCGTTGAAATCGCCGACCGCGATGACCGGGTTGCCTATTGCGAGTTCCGCGACGATCTCGCGTCGGAGCACCCAAGCCTCTGCCATACGACGCACGGCAGCGCGGAGTGCGCCCATGGCGCGGCCGACGGGATCGTAGTTGGTCAGGTCTTCTTCGGGCGCATATGTCATCCCGTCCGGCGTGATATGTTCGCCAAGTTTCGATTTCAAATGGCAGTTGAAGAGCGTGATGACCTGGTCGCCGACGGGAATGCGCACTTTCAGGATCGGGCGGGACAGGCGGCGCAGCGTGTAGCTGCCCGCGTCCATGTCCCCGGCCATGCCGCGCAGGGGTTGGAAGGGGATCGTCACCGGCTCGCCCAAGTCCTGGATGACCTCCGGCTTGCCGACGAAGCCAAGCCGCGACAGCACCGCGACACCCGGACGGCGCTGGCCGGGTTCGCCGGTGTCGGCGGCATTCGGTGCGAAGGCGAGTGCGGCATCGTCATAGGGCTCCACCCCGAGTTTCCGGAAGATGACCTTGCGGTGATAGGGCTTGCCCTTGGACGGGATCACGGCGTCGTTCAGCACGTGCGCCCGGGCCGAGGTTTCACCGATCACGTCCCGCAACGCCTCTTCCTCGAAGATCTCCTGGAAGCCCACGACATCCGCGTCGAGGTCGAGGATCTGGTTGGCGAGCCAGTCCCGTTTCCACGCGAATTCCTCCGGCGTGTAGCTTTGGAATTCGTAATATTCCTTGTCCGGGCCGATCAGGTTCTTGACGTTGAAGGAAGCGAGGGTGAAATCCATGGGTCACTCCGCAGGGCTGAGGGTGGCAAGGGCTTGGGTGAAAATATCCGGGTCGACATTGCCGCCGGAGACGACGGCGATCACCGTCTCCGCCTCCGTCTGGTCGGCGTGATGGAGCGCCGCGGCGAGCGCGACGGCGCCGCCAGGCTCGGTGACCAGTTTCAGTCGAAGAAAGGCTTGCGCCATTGCGTCCAGAACCTGGGTCTCGGTGACGGTCAGGCCGGGGCCACAGTGCGCCAGCATCAAGGGCAGCGTGAGCTTGCCGGGCGAAGGCGTGATGATCGCGTCGCAGAGCGAGCCGGAGAGGCGGGTGTTGACCTCGTGATGGCCTGAGGCGAGCGAGCGGGCGACGTCGTCGAAGCCTTCGGGTTCTACCGGGTGGACGCGCATCTTCGGGGCGGCGTCAGACAGCGCCAGCGCGGTGCCGGAGGTCAGACCGCCGCCGCCGCAGGGGATCAGGACCGCGGCCTCCGTCACTCCAAGGGCCGTGGCCTGCTCTGCGATCTCCAGCCCGACGGTGCCTTGGCCCGCGATCACGCGGGGATCGTCGAAGGGTTTGATAAGCGTCAGCCTGCGCTCCTGGGCGAGAGACGCGCCGATGGCGTCGCGGTCTTCGCCGGCGCGGTCGTAGGTGACGACCTCGGCCCCCAGGGCGCGGGTGTTGGCCAGTTTCAAAGCCGGGGCGTCCGAGGGCATGATGATGACCGCGGGAACGCCGAAATCCCGCGCAGCCTGCGCCACGCCTTGCGCGTGGTTGCCGGAGGAAAAGGCAATCACGCCCTTGGCGCGGGTTTCGGTGTCGAGGGCAGAGAGCGCAGACCTTGCACCGCGGTATTTGAAGCTGCCCGTGATTTGCAGGCATTCTGGCTTTACGAGCACGCGTTTGCCGGCGATCTCGTCCAGAAAGGGCGAGGACAGGAGCGGCGTCACGCGGGCGTGGCCCTTGATCCGCTCCCGCGCCGCGTGAATGTCGTCAAGCGTCACCGACACGCGGCGATCCAGTCTTGGACGGTGGCGAGCGATTCTGGTTCGTCGAGGAACGGAATATGGCCGCGACCGGGCACTTCGGCGACCATGAGGTCGGGGCGCTTGGCTTTCATCGCGGCGACGCCCGCGTCGGTCAGGAGGTCCGAGCCTTGCCCGTGAATCACGGCGAGCGGCTTGCCCGCAAGCGCATCGAAGAGCGGCCAGAGGTCGGCGTCGCCTGCGGCCATCGCCGCGAGGTAGCTTTCGCGCAGGGCGGGGTCGTAGTTGATGCGGATGCCGTCGGGCGTCACGTCGTAATTGCGTTCGACTTCCTCGACCCAGCGCGACAGGGGCACGTTCGCGAACCCGACGGCGATCTCGGCGCGGGTGCGGGCCACGTCCTCAAGGGACGCACCTGCGGGGTTCCGGCCGATATAGCTGTCGATGGCGGCCAGCCCGTCGCGGGCGATTTCGGGGCCGACATCGTTGAGGCAAACACCGATGACGCGATCGGGCCGGGTGGCCGCGATGAACATCGCGTTCATGCCGCCGCGCGACGTGCCGATGAACGCTGCCTTGTCGATTCCGAGGTGGTCCATGAGA
>DOUP01000198.1 GCA_003520545.1 Maritimibacter sp.
GCTGCATTGGCGGGGGCCGCCGCTTTGATACTGGGAGTGGCCCAATGACCCGGCGCATTTCGATTTTCGGCTCCACCGGGTCCATCGGCCTGTCGACCATCGACCTGATCGAACGCGACCCTGAAGCCTATGACGTGGTCGCGCTGACCGGGGGGCACAACGTGGCGCGGCTTGCCGAACAGGCGCGCGCGCTGAAAGCCGACATCGCGGTCACCGCGCATGACGAGAACCTTGCCGAGTTGAAAGACCGTTTGTCGGGCACCGGGATCGAAGCGGCGGCGGGCACGCAAGCGATCGAGGAAGCCGCACGACGCCCGGCGGACTGGGTGATGAGCGCCATCGTCGGGGCCGCCGGGCTTGCGCCCGGATTGGCAGCCCTGGAAGAGGGCGCCTGCCTTGCACTGGCCAACAAGGAAAGCCTCGTCACTGCCGGACCGCTCATCATGGGCACCGCGCAGGAGTTCGGCGCGCGCATTCTGCCCGTGGACAGTGAACATTCCGCCGTGTTCCAGGGGCTTGTTGGCGAAGACATGGATGCGGTCGAGCGGATCATCATTACCGCCTCGGGTGGTGCGTTTCGCGACTGGCCCATCGAGAAGCTGGCAGAGGCCACGCTGGAGCAGGCCTCAAGCCATCCGAACTGGGACATGGGGCAGCGGATCACCATCGACAGCGCTTCCATGTTCAACAAGGCCCTGGAGCTGATCGAGACCAAGGAGTTTTTCGGCGTCGACCCGTCGAAGATCGAGGTCATCGTCCATCCCCAAAGCCTGATCCACGCGCTCGTCGGCTTCAACGACGGGGCGCTGATGGCCCACGTAGGCCCGCCCGACATGCGCCACGCCATCGGCTATGCGCTACATTGGCCCACGCGGAAGTCGCTTCCCGTCGACCGTCTCGACCTTGCCGCCGTTGGCAGCATGGAGTTTCGCGCGCCGGACGAAAAACGTTGGCCCGCGCTGCGTCTTGCACGCGAGGTCATGGAAGCGGGCGGCATGGCCGGCGCCGTGTTCAATGCCGCCAAGGAAAGTGCGCTCGACGGGTTCATTGCGCACCAGATCGGGTTCTTGCGGATGTCCGAGGTCGTGGAGGAGGTGCTGATCGCACTTTCGCGCGACCGGAGCCTCATGTCCGCCGCATTCACCCTTGATAACGTGCGCGCCGCTGACCAAATGGCACGTCAGCGCGCAACAGAAATCATCGCCGGGGTCTGACCCCCGCAGACAAGCCGGGCGATACGATCCGGCGATGGAGCAGACCTTTGGACCTGACGAGCCTGATCCCGTCTTTCGGCAATCTTGCCTTTACGCTTTTGGCCTTTATCATCGCGTTGTCGATCATCGTGGCGATCCATGAATACGGGCACTACATCGTCGGGCGCTGGTCCGGGATCAAGGCGGATGTGTTCTCCATCGGCATCGGCCCGGTTCTGGCGAAGAAAACCGACAAACACGGCACCCAGTGGCAAATCGCGGCCTTTCCTGTCGGCGGCTACGTGAAGTTCCGGGGCGATGCGAACGCGGCGTCGGCGGGTGTCGGCGAAGAGGCGATGGAAGGCCTCAGCGACGAGGAATTGCGCCACACGATGCACGGCGCCCCGCTTTGGGCGCGCGCCGCGACGGTAGCGGCTGGTCCGGGGTTCAATTTCGTGCTCTCGGCGATCATCTTTTTCGGAATGGCGTTTCACACGGGGATCGCAACCGATCCGCTGACGGTCGAGGATCTCGCCCCCGTGCCGGGCGTCGAAGGGTTAATGCCGGGCGATCAGATCCTGTCCATTGCCGGGCAGAAAACACCGTCGCTCGAAGATTTCGGGGACTTCGTTGACAGCCTGCCACAGGAAAGCCCGCTGGACTACGTGGTGCTGCGGGATGGTTCAGAGGTCACGGTCGAGACGCTTTTTCCTTATCCGCCCTTCGTCGGGTCGGTAACGCCGCAATCCGCCGCTGCCGATGCCGGTCTGGAGCGGGGCGATCTCATCACTGCCGTGGACGGGACGCCGGTTTCGACCTTCAACCAATTGCGCGACATCGTCGGAAACGGTGACGGCGAAACGCTTGATCTGACCATAAACCGGGGCGGCGAGGAGGTTGCGATTTCGCTCACGCCGCGTCGCGTGGATCTTCCGCTTCCTGATGGCGGCTTTGAAACCCGGTGGTTGATCGGCGTCTCCGGCGGCATGATTTTCGAGCCTGCGACTCGCGCCCCGTCGATTGGCGAGGCTTTCACGACTGGCGTGGACCAGGTCGGCTATATCATCACGTCGTCGCTCTCCGGGCTTTGGCACATGATCACCGGCGCGATTTCGAGCTGCAACCTGCGCGGCCCCATCGGGATCGCGGAAACCTCGGGCGCGGCGGCAAGCCAGGGCATCGCGAGTTTCATATGGTTCGTTGCGGTGTTGTCCACCGCCGTCGGGCTTCTGAACCTCTTCCCAATTCCCGTGCTCGACGGCGGGCACCTCGTGTTCCACGCCTACGAGGCCGTGGCCGGTCGACCACCCAGCGATGGCGCCATGCGCATTTTACTGACGGTCGGACTGACATTGGTCATTGGCATCATGCTGCTCGGGGTCACGAACGACCTGTTCTGTCCGTAACCGGGCAGGCGGGTCTTTTCCCGCGTTTTACCCCAGGAACCGCCGTGAAATCGTCACAATTCCGAAAAGCTTAGGCCCCATTCCCCGGTGAACCTGTCTCCAATTCAAACCGAGAGGTCTGTATCATGGAACATATTCATCAAGGCTACCGCGGTCTTCATCTGTTGTTCGACCTGAACTGGGACCGGCTTCTGTACATCGGAACGCTCGCGGCTGCACTCGGTTGTGGTGCGCTGATGGGTGCAATCCTGAATTGAATTTCTCGCCGGGCTTTATGGCCCGCAAGACACAGCGTTGATCGAACCTGTTTCCGGGCCGCCATAGTGCGGCCCTTTCGCCACTCACACGCTTTGACATCACCTCTCATTGTCGTTAGTCACACTAGGGACTGGGATGTCTGAGCGGATGATAACAACATGACGTATAACGAGCAGCGCGCCGCCCGAAAAATGGCACTGCGCAAATCCGTCCTCGCCCCCGCCGCCACGGCGGTTTTCCTTGGGGTGTCAGGGGCTTCCGTGGTGCTGCCAACCACGGCTTACGCACAATCTTACAATTTCTCGTCGGTCCAGATCGTGGGCTCGGACAGGATCGAAGCCTCGACCGTCCTAGCGTATCTGGGAATCGGCAAGGGCCAGACGGTGTCTGCTGCCGAATTGAACGACGCTTACCAGCGTCTGTCCGGCTCCGGCCTGTTCAACACTGTCGAATTGCAGCCGCGCGGCAGCACGCTCGTTGTGCGCGTGCAGGAATACTCGATGATCAGCCGCATCAATATCGAGGGTAACCGCCGCAAGGATGACGAGGAACTGCTGCCGTTGATCCAATCCCGCTCCCGTCAGGTGTTCTCGCCCTCGACCGCGGAGCGTGACGCCCAGATCATTGCAGAAGCCTATGCCGCCGATGGCCGGATCGCCGCAGATCTGACGCCACGCATCATCCGCCGGGGTGGTGGTCGCGTCGATCTCGTCTTCGAAGTGATCGAGGGCAAGAACGCCGAGATCGAGCGCCTGTCGTTCACCGGCAACCGCAGCTTTTCGGATTCGCGCCTGCGCCGGGTTCTTACCTCCAAGCAAGCGGGCATCCTGCGCGCTTTCGTCCAGGTCGACACCTATGATCCCGGCCGTCTGGAGTTCGATCGGCAGGTTCTTACGGATTTCTACCAATCGCGTGGCTACGTCGATTTCGAAGCCGTGGCGGTGGCCGGCGAAGTCACGCAGGCCCGTGACGGATTCCAGGTGACCTTTCAGATCAATGAAGGCCAGCAGTTCAGCTTCGGTGAAATCAACACGATCTCCGAGGTGGACGGGATCGATACCGCCGCGATCGAGCGTGTCGCCCGTTTGCGCACCGGGTCGGTCTATAACCCGACCAAGGTCGATCAGGCGATTGCCCGGATGGAACGCTTGCTGGCGCAAGAAGGCATGAGCTTCGTCACGGTCGAGCCCCGGATCACGCGAAACGAGCGTGAAGGCACCTTGGACCTGACGCTCGCCATCGTGCGTGGCCCGCGTGTGATCGTCGAGCGGATCGACATCGAAGGCAACCGCACCACGCTTGACCGCGTCGTCCGGAGCCAGTTCCGCACGGTCGAAGGCGACCCGTTCAACCCGCGTGCTATCCGCGCGTCGGCCGAACGCATTCGGGCGCTTGGCTACTTTTCCGATGTGCAGGTCGAAGCCCGTGAAGGCTCTGCCAGCGACCGCGTCGTGGTCGATGTCGATGTCGAAGAACAGGGCACGGGCTCGCTGTCATTCGGCGCTGCCTATTCGACGGCGACCGGCTTTGGTTTGAACGCCGCCTTCACCGAACGCAACTTCCTGGGCCGTGGTCAGTATATCAATGCCGAATTCAGCGGCGGTGTGAGCGCGCGCAACTACCAGTTCTCCTTTGCGGAACCGAACCTCTTTGGTCGCGATCTTGCCCTTGGGATTGACGCATTCTACACGGAAACGCTGTCGAACACGCGCGCGCAATACGACACCACCGTCGCCCGCGTAGAACCTTACCTGGAGTTTCCGGTATCGGCGACGAGCCGTCTTTCCGTTCGTCCGCATGTCCGGGGCAACCTGATTGAAAAGGTCGATCCCGGCAGCTCGAATGTTCTCAAGGCGGAAGCCGCACGTGGCTGGCAGTTCGGCGGCGGTGCAGGTCTGACCTACACCTTCGACACCGCGCGCAACGCGATCGACCCGTCGACCCGCGCTTTCCTGCGCGTAAATGCCGATGTGGGCGGTCTTGGCGCCGACAACCAGTATTTCAAGGCGTCTACGCTGGCACGTGTCCAGACCCGCGTCATGAACGACGAAGTGACCCTTCGCGGCGAAGTGGAAGCCGGCGCGGTCTACTCGTTCGGCGGCAACGGAAGCCGGATCACCGACCGTTATCTGCTCCCGCCCGCTCAGTTGCGGGGGTTCGCACCCTACGGGGTCGGTCCGCGTGACCTGACCGCCGCGAACAACGATGCCCTGGGCGGCAACTACTTCGCAGTGGCGCGTGTCGAAGCCCAGTTCCCGCTCGGTCTGCCAGAAGAATACGGAATCTCGGGCGGTGTGTTCGCCGATGTCGGTTCGCTCTGGGGCCTGGATAACACCCTTGGCGGCACTGTCGATGATGCCGTCTATCTTCGCTCCACCGTTGGTGCGTCGCTGTTCTGGGATACGCCGATCGGTCCGCTCCGCTTCAACTACTCGATCCCGGTCGTGAAGCAGGGCTACGACATCGAGAACCGGTTCGAAGTGACCATCTCGACCTCCTTCTGATCTGCGAGGGCTGTGCCCCATGCGCCTGATCTATTCACTCCTTCTCATGACCCTGCTGGCAATGCCGGCGGGGTCGTCTTTTGCCCAGACGCTTGGCCAGGTCGTCTCGCCGGTCCTGACCATCGACCGGGAAGCGCTTTTCGCCCAGACCCGGTTCGGACAGCGGATCGCCAACGATCTGGAAGCGGAATCCAACGCGCTCGCCGAGGAAACGCGCAAGATCGAAGCCGCTCTTGAGGAAGAAGAGCGGAGCCTGACCGCGAAGCGCGAAACCCTCACGCCCGAGGAGTTCCGGGTGCTGGCCGATGCCTTTGATGAAAAGGTCGTTGCCCTGCGCACCGACCGCGACACGGCTCAGAACAATTTCGTTCAGCGCTACGAAGACGCGCAACGCTCTTTCTTCCAACAGATCGGCCCCGTGCTTGGCCAGATGATGCAGGAACGGGGCGCCGTGGTGATCATGGACAAACGCAGCGTGTTGCTGTCGGTCAATGCCATCGACGTCACCGAGGATGCGATAGAGCGGATCGATTCGACGCTCGGTGATGGAACCGACAACGGGCAGGCGGGGGGCGCGGACCCGGAACCGCAAGACCCGCCCACCGAGGCCACGCCCGAGTGATGCCGCATGCTCTTGCCCCACCGGGCCGACTTTGCCACAAAATTAACAAAAGACGGGCAGGGCGCAGAACCCGCCCCATGATCGAAGGGAAACGTCCATGACCGAAGTGCCCACCAGCGCCGACATCCATCTCATCCAACGCTGCATTCCGCACCGTTACCCCTTTCTCCTGATCGACAAGGTCGAAGAGATCGTGGCGAAGGAACGCGCCGTGGGGATCAAGAATGTCACGTTCAACGAACCGCATTTCCAGGGCCATTTCCCGGCAGCCCCCATCATGCCGGGCGTCACCATCGTCGAAGCCATGGCACAGACCTCCGCGGTGATGGTGGCGCTTTCCCTGGATCTCGTCGACAAGGAACCGCTGGTCTATTTCATGGGCATCGACAAGGTGAAGTTTCGCCGCAAGGTGGTGCCTGGCGATGTGCTTCGGATGGAGGTGACCACGGTGCGTGGTGGTTCCAAGATCTGGAAGTTCGAGGGAAAGGCCACCGTGGATGGGGAGGTTGCCTGCTCCGCCGAGTTTTCCGCCATGATCGACATCTCCGGTGGTCAGGGCTGAAGCGTTCGGCGCGAGCGTACCGGACGTCCGTTTGCGCAACAATTCACAGACAATGCGGGAATTTAGGTATTGCGCCGCGGCTCTCGCCGCGATGCGATGGGCGCGCCTGCGGCGCGCGCGGGGCGCTGCCCCGAACGGCGCATCTGCGATGCACCGACCCCGGGATATTTTTGGCATGATGAAGGGACGTCGGTTTGACACACGCCCGCGGCACCAGGTGAGCGTGTGCCAGCGACCCTAGGTTTTGGGTCCGGCCCAGATCCAGCCACCACCAAACACGCGCGACCCTTCCGGCGCATAGAAAACGCAAGCTTGGCCGGGCGAAACACCTTCTTCCGGTGTCAGGAGTTCGACTTCGGCCTCGGTTTCGGACAGCGGCCGGATTATGGCCTCGCGCGGCGGGCGGGTCGACCGCACTTTCACCGACAGGTGCCATTCGTCTTGTGAGGTGAAAGGGGCGTCGCCCAGCCAGTTGATCTCGCGCACGGGAATGATCCGGGTCGCCAGCATATCCTTGGGGCCAACGATCACCTGGCGGGCTTCGACATCGAGCTTCACAACGTAAAGCGGCTCCGAAAGCCCACCGATCCCCAGGCCGCGCCGCTGCCCGATGGTGTAATGGATGACGCCCTCGTGGGAGCCAAGCACCCGCCCATCGGCATGGACGATCTCACCGGGTTCCGCGGCACCGGGACGTAGTTTCTCGATCACCCCGGCGTAGTTGCCATCGGGCACGAAACAGATGTCCTGGCTATCGGGCTTGTCCGCGACTTCCAGCCCGAACTCCCGAGCAAGACTGCGCGTCTCGTCCTTGGTTTTCAGATGGCCAAGGGGGAAGCGCAGGAACGAAAGCTGCTCTGGTGTGGTCGAAAACAGGAAGTAGCTCTGGTCGCGGGTCGCATCGGCAGCACTGTGCAGTTCGGGGCCTGCGTCACCGTCGAAGCGTTGGATGTAGTGGCCGGTCGCCATGCAATCGGCATCCAGGTCCTTCGCCGTGGCGAGCAGATCCTTGAACTTCACGCGTTCGTTGCAGCGGATACAGGGCACCGGCGTCGCGCCCCCCAGGTAGCTGTCCGCGAACTCCTCGATCACCGCTTCCTTGAAGATGTTTTCATAATCCAGAACGTAATGCGGGAACCCCATCTCTTCGGCCACCCGGCGGGCGTCGTGAATGTCGATCCCGGCACAGCACGCGCCTTTCTTGGCCAAGGCAGCACCGTGATCGTAAAGCTGGAGCGTCACGCCAACCACGTCATAGCCTTCGCGCGCCAGTTTCGCGGCCACGACCGAGCTGTCGACGCCGCCGGACATGGCGACGACCACGCGGGTGTCGCTCGGCGCTTTTGCAAAACCGAGGGTGTTCAGGGCAGGGGTATCATCGAGGCTCATGGCCGCTCCTGACGCATCATGCGTGTCGTGGTGGTGTCGAGAGCCACGCAATATAGGAAAATTCGACATAACAACAAGGATGGACTTCACCCATCTTTAAGCCCCTCGCGCGAAAGTGTCCCGGCTCAATGAACGAGGGACGCAGTGATGTACCTTAAGAAAGTGGATGGTCCGCGTGCGGTGAAACTGCCGGATGGATCGCATATGACGCGGGCCGATCTGCCCCCCGGGAAAACGAAACGCTGGGTGGCGTCACGGAAGGCCGCGGTGGTTCGTGCTGTCACCTATGGGCTGGTGTCGTTGGGGGAGGCGATGGAGATGTATGGTCTCTCCGAAGAGGAGTTTTCCGAATGGAAACATGCGGTTGATGCCCACGGCGAAGCGGCTCTGAAAGCCACAGCCTTGCAAAAATATAGACAACCTTAGAGCGAGTGCGCTAAAAGTTCCGCAACGGTAACCCGTCATTAACCATTTGCACCCAATGTCTTGACGACCGGAACGGGACCTTGATTGGAGATTGACCAATGCGAATTCTGCTCGTCGAAGACGACCCGACAACCTCGCGCAGCATCGAGCTTATGCTGACCCATGCGAACTTGAACGTCTATTCCACGGATCTTGGGGAAGAGGGCGTCGATCTGGCGAAACTCTATGACTACGATCTCATCTTGCTCGACCTGAATTTGCCCGACATGAACGGGCACGAAGTGCTGCGGCAATTGCGGCTGTCGCGCATCGATACACCGATCTTGATCCTGTCCGGGTCCGATGACACCGAGAACAAGTTGAAAGGGTTCGGGTTCGGGGCCGACGATTACATGACCAAACCGTTCCACCGTGACGAACTCGTCGCCCGGATCCATGCCATCATCCGCCGGTCAAAAGGGCATTCACAATCGATCATCAAGACGGGCCGCGTGTCGGTGAATCTGGATGCCAAGTCGGTCGAGGTCGATGGGAAACCGGTTCACCTGACCGGCAAAGAGTACCAAATGCTCGAGCTTCTGTCCCTGCGCAAGGGAACGACCCTGACCAAGGAAATGTTTCTCAACCACCTCTATGGCGGGATGGATGAACCGGAGCTGAAGATCATCGACGTATTCATCTGCAAACTGCGCAAGAAACTCGCCGAGGCGACGGGCGGCGAGAGCCACATCGAAACGGTTTGGGGGCGCGGTTATGTGCTTCGTGATCCGGAAGTTGAAGACATGGGCGCACAGGTGGCGATAGGCGCCTGAGCGCAAGACACCCGTTGCGAACCCCGGCCGGTCCTCCCCGGCCGGGGTTTTTCGTGCCAAACGCTGGCGAACCGCTGGACGCGGGGAACCACCAAATCTATCTGTTGATAGGTGAGGTCAGGAGGCGGCGATGTCGGATGTATCGGAGTTGGAAGTCGAGGTTTTGACGAAAGCCCAGGCACGCGAGGAACTCGCTCGTCTTGCCGATCTTCTGACCCATGCAAACACCACATATCATCGTGAAGACGCCCCGATGATCACGGATGCCGCGTATGACGCCGCGAAACGGCGCAATGCGGCGATCGAGAACCGTTTTCCGGACCTGAAACGTGAAGACAGCCCGACCGAGCAGGTCGGTGCGGCCCCGTCGGAAGCCTTTGGAAAGGTCCGTCATCGCGTCAGGATGCTGTCACTCGGGAATGCCTTCGATGATGACGATGTCATGGAATTCGACACTCGCATCCGGTCGTTCCTGGGCCTCGGACCCGACGCCGCTCTTGCCTACACCGCTGAACCGAAAATCGACGGCCTGTCTCTCAACCTTCGATACGAGAACGGGGTGTTGGTGGAAGCAGCCACGCGGGGCGATGGGAGCGAAGGTGAAAACGTCACCGCAAATGCCCGGACCATCGACGATATTCCACAACAGATCGAGGGCGCGCCCGAGGTCTTGGAAGTGCGCGGCGAAGTCTACATGAGCCATGCGGATTTCGAGGCTTTGAACGCCCGGCAAACCGAACGTGGCGGCAAGACATTTGCCAATCCCCGCAATGCCGCCGCCGGGTCGCTGCGCCAACTCGACCCAAGTATCACTGCCTCTCGTCCGCTCAAGTTCTTCGCATACGCCTGGGGCGAGCTGTCTCACCCGCTTTCTGACAGCCAGATGGGCGCGATCGACCGCCTCGCCGCGCTCGGGTTTCCCACGAACCCGTTGACCAAACTGGTTGATGGTCCGGAGGAAATGATCGCGCATTACGCGGACATCGCCGAGCAACGGGCGACGCTGGGCTATGACATCGACGGGGTCGTCTACAAGGTGAACGACCTCGCCCTGCAGGACCGGCTTGGCTTTCGGTCCACCACGCCGCGGTGGGCGATTGCGCACAAGTTTCCGGCAGAACTGGCCTGGACCTGGCTCGAAGCCATCGACATCCAGGTGGGGCGCACGGGCGCTTTGTCTCCGGTGGCGCGGCTAACGCCGGTCACGGTGGGTGGGGTGGTCGTTTCAAACGCCACGCTCCATAACGAGGACTACATCGCCGGGCGCGATTCAAAAGGCGAAGAAATCCGCGGCGGCAAAGACATTCGGGTCGGCGACTGGGTGCAGGTCTACCGCGCCGGCGACGTCATTCCCAAGATCGCGGACGTGGATCTGGCGAAACGCCCGGAGGGAGCACCGCGCTACGTGTTTCCCGAGACCTGCCCGGAATGCGGGTCAGAAGCCATCCGGGAAGAAGGCGACGCGGTGCGCCGCTGCACCGGCGGGCTGATCTGTCCCGCGCAAGCCGTAGAAAAGCTGAAACATTTCGTCTCCCGCGCGGCATTCGATATCGAAGGTTTGGGCGCGAAACAGGTCGAGGCGTTCTACCATGACGAGGTGCTGGCGANNAAAGAACCCGCCGATATTTTCACGCTCCGCGAACGTGACCGCGCGACCTTGGCAAAGCTCAAGAACCGTGATGGATGGGGCGAAAAGTCCGCCTCGAACCTTTTCGATGCCATCGACGAGCGCCGAACCATCGACCTTAACCGCGTGATCTTTGCGCTTGGGATTCGCCATGTGGGCGAGAACGCGGCCAACCTGCTCGCGCGTCACTACGGCGATTGGACGACCTTCGAAACAGCGATGACGCAAGCGACCCCCGGCGAAGGGGCGGCTTGGGAAGAGCTTTTGAACATCGACGGGGTCGGTGAGACGATGGCGACCTCCGTTGTCACGACGTTCCACCAGGACCGCGAGCGCGCGTCGATTGATCGCTTGGCGGCGCAGCTCGACATTCAACCCGTTGAAGCACCGGCGACTGATGGAAGCCCTGTTGCCGGCAAAATCGTTGTTTTTACCGGCAGTTTGGAGAAAATGACCCGCGCCGAAGCCAAGGCGACGGCGGAACGCATGGGGGCCAAGGTTTCCGGGTCGGTCAGTGCGAAAACGGATCTCGTCGTCGCGGGGCCGGGCGCCGGGTCGAAAGCGAAGAAGGCCGAGGAGCTTGGGGTCGAGATGATCGACGAAGACGGCTGGCTTGCATTGATCGGTGAGGCATGACGACCCGTCCGGAAATCCTTTTCCCGCTTTTCGCGGATCTTGAAACGCTGGGCGGCGTCGGACCCAAAAGCGCCAAGGCGTTCGGGGCTTTGGGAATCGAAAAACCGCGCGATCTGTTGTTTTCGCTCCCTTATTCCGGCGTGGACCGAAGCTTTCGCGCCTCCGTCACAGAGGTGCAGGCACCTGCCGTGGTGACGGTCGAGGCCGAGGTCGGTCGGCACTTGCCCCCGTCCGGAAAAGGCCGGCCTTACCGTGTCGAAATGCATGATGCGCTGACGACCTTTCTTGTCGTGTTTTTCCACGGAAACCCGGATTGGATCACCAAGCAGCTTCCCACCGGACAGCGGCGGATCGTGTCCGGCAAGGTCGAGCTGTTCGACAATGTGGCCCAGATCGTGCACCCCGATCATATCGTCCCGCCCGGCGAGGCGGACCTTATCCCGGAATTCGAGCCCGTGTATCACCTTGCCCAAAGCGTCACCCAGCGGCTGATGATGAAGGCGGTGGGTGAGGTCTTGATGCGGGTTCAACCTTTGACCGAATGGATTGACCCGGGATTGAAAACACAGGAACGCTGGCCAGACTGGCATGACGCGGTGCGTTTCGGGCATATGCCGGCGGGGCCGGACGATCTGTCGCCGCAGGCACCCGTGCGCAGGCGTCTGGCCTATGACGAATTCTTCGCCCATCAACTGACCCTGGCCTTGGCCCGGTCCCGTATTCGACGCGGGAAAGGGCGGGCCTCGGTTGGCACCGAGGTCTTGCAGGCCAAGGTCCGCGCGGACCTGCCGTATCACCCGACCGGTGCGCAGGAACGGGCAATGTCCGAGATTGCCGCCGACATGGCGGACGGGAAACGGATGAACCGGCTGCTTCAAGGCGATGTCGGGGCCGGCAAGACGCTGGTGGCGTTCATGGCGTTGCTGGTCGCGGTCGAGGCTGGCGGGCAGGGGGTCATGATGGCCCCGACCGAAATCCTAGCGCGCCAGCATCTGGAGAGCCTGCGCCCCTTGGCGGAGAGCGCCGAGGTGGTGGTCGAACTGCTCACCGGGCGGGACAAGGGCAAGGATCGGGCCGCGAAGCTGGAGGCGCTTGCGCGCGGTGATATCCACATTCTGGTTGGCACCCACGCGGTGTTTCAGGATGACGTGAACTATCACGATTTGCGGTTGGCCGTTGTGGATGAACAGCACCGTTTCGGCGTGACCGAGCGGATGCGCCTTGGAAAAAAGGGGCAGGCGGCGGATGTTCTGGTGATGACCGCGACGCCGATCCCAAGGTCACTGGCGCTCGCGCAATATGGTGACATGGACGTGTCGGTGCTCGACGAAAAACCGCCGGGGCGAAAGCCGATCCAAACCTCCGCGCTTCCAACCAGCCGGACCGCGGATGTGGTGGAACGCCTGCGCGGCGCGACAGCCGAGGGCAAGCAGGCCTATTGGGTCTGTCCCTTGGTGGGCGAGAGCGAGGTGAGCGAGCTGACCGCCGCGGAAGAGCGGTTCAAGCATCTGCGTGCGGCCTTGGGTGACGGGGTCGTCGGGCTGGTTCACGGGCAGATGCCCCCCCCGGAAAAAGACGCGGCGATGGCGGCGTTTCAGAGGGGCGAGACCAAGGTGTTGGTGGCAACGACCGTGATCGAGGTCGGGGTCGATGTGCCGAACGCGACGATCATGGTGATCGAACAGGCCGAGCACTTCGGGTTGGCGCAATTGCACCAACTGCGGGGGCGGGTCGGGCGCGGGTCGGCGGCTTCGACCTGTTTGCTGCTCTATCAATCCCCGCTCAGTGAAAACGGCGAGAAGCGGCTCGGGATCATGCGGGACACCGAGGACGGGTTCAAGATCGCGGAGGCCGACCTTGAAATGCGGGGCGCGGGCGATGTCATCGGGACCGCGCAGTCCGGGTTGCCCCGGTTCATGGTCGGCGATCTGGAGCATCAGGCCGGGTTGATGGCCGTGGCGCAGAAAGACGCCCGGAAGTTGTTGAA
Organism: Maritimibacter sp.; assembly: GCA_003520545.1. Lineage (GTDB taxonomy): Bacteria > Pseudomonadota > Alphaproteobacteria > Rhodobacterales > Rhodobacteraceae > Maritimibacter. The sequence goes on from DOUP01000198.1 coordinate 13,423, forward strand.
TGACGATCCTGATCTGACCGGCCCGCGTGGCGAGGCAGCGCGTGTTCTCCTTTGGCTCATGAAACAGGACGAAGCAATTCGTTTAATTTCAGTGGGTTGACGGAGAAGAGAACAAAAAGTTCTCGTATGTTCTCAAAAAGTTCTTGCCAGGTGATGTTCGAATATGTGAACAAAGCGTTAACAAAGAACAAACGTAGCACAACGGCAGAGCAGGAGAACGAACCATGTTCAAAGAGATCAAAGGTATCCTCACCCGGTCCCATGCCACGATCTGGCAGGACGTCGTCGGTGGCACCGCTCTCATGGTCGGTCTCGTGGCTGTTCTGTACCTGCCGGTCGTGTTCTGAGCCCAAGTTTCTGCCTGCGGTAAAAGGGTCCGGCATCTTCTGTCCCCAACATCAGATGCCAAGCGTTCCCCACGCTTTCTGTCCCGCTCTCGGTCTCTGCCTCTTTCGACCCTGAGCGACCCGATACCCCGCATACCTTCCGCCGCCTCCCAAGGGAGCGCGGCGGTTTTTTTTATGCGGCGGCCTGGGCCTCGTCCATCGCGGCAAGGGTGGCGTCCCAGGCCAGAAGGATCGACGGGTGGCGGTTCTTGTATTCCCGCGCGGGCCGCAGGACTTCCAACTCGTCAAACGGTGCGGGCGGAGTGGGACCGTCTTCTTTCAGAAGCGCGACGAGCGCATCGCGGGTCGCCTGGATCGTTGCGCGATCCTGGCCCAAGACGTTGCGACCAAGGATCGACGCGGACGCTTGGCCGAGTGCGCAGGCTTTCACGTTCTGGGCGAAGTCGGCAACTTTGCCGTCCTCGACTGACAGGTCAACGGTGACGGTGGACCCGCAGAGCGGCGAGCGTTTTTTCGAGCTTCCCTCGGGGGCATCGAGCTTGCCCGCATGGGGAATATCCGCCGCGAGCGCCAGGATGCGTTTAGAGTAGAGCTTGATCAGATCGGTGTCGCTCATGGGTTTTCCTCCGAGGTCTTAACCCGTAGATAATTCGGCGAGAGGCGTTTGGAAAGGAACGGACATGGCTTTCGACCCCACAAGTTTGCGATTTGACGACAAAGGGTTGGTGCCCTGTATCGCCCAGGATGCGGATAACGGTGATGTTCTCATGATGGCATGGATGAATGCTGAGGCCATCGCGCGGACGCTGGAGACCGGGCGCGTGACCTATTGGAGCCGGTCGCGCCAGAGCTTCTGGGTGAAGGGTGAAACTTCCGGCCATATCCAGCAACTCGTTGATTTCAGGGTGGATTGTGATCGCGACTGCCTACTGGTCACGGTGCGGCAGGAGGGGCCTGCGTGCCATCACCAACGGCG
>DOUP01000289.1 GCA_003520545.1 Maritimibacter sp.
TGCTGCGCCAATGGGGTGGAATCGTGGATATGACCGGCGACCGGTCGCCCATCCTGACCAAGACGCCGGTGGACGGCATCTTCATCAACGCGGGCTGGGGCACCGGCGGGTTCAAGGCGATCCCCGGCTCGGGCTGGGCGATGGCGGAACTGGTGGCCAAGGGCGAACACGGGCCGCTGACCGCAGCCTTCGGCATGGAGCGCTTCCGCGAAGGCCGCTTCATCGACGAAAGCGTCGCGGCGGGGGTGGCGCACTGATGCAAAGACCTAGCCCCAACGCGTTTTCGTCCCACGAAAACGCTCCGAAATCATCCCATGATTTCGCGCGCCGCCCCGACGACACGCGCAAGACCTTCGAAGGAGGCATCCCATGCTGATCCTCAACTGTCCCTATTGCGGCGTGGACGCCGACGAAACGGAACTCGCCCCCGGTGGCGAGGCGCATCTGAAGCGGGAAACCGTCGGGTCCTCGGATGAGGCATTCGAGGCTTACCTCTTCGACCGCGCCAACCCCAAGGGCGTCCATTTCGAGCGCTGGCGCCATGCCTATGGCTGCGGCAAGTGGTTCCTCGCGGCCCGCGACACCGTGACGCTCGAAGTCTTCGGCACCTATTCGGCGCAGACCATTGAGCCGCCAAAAGCCGTCATCGACGCGATCAAGAAGAAGAAACCCGATTGGGAGGGGCTGGCATGAGCTACCGTCTCGACGGGGCAGGTCGGCTGATCGACCGCTCCAAGAAACTGCGCTTTACTTTCGACGGCAAGCCCTTCACCGGCTACCAGGGCGACACGCTTGCCTCTGCGCTCCTCGGGGCGGATGTGATGATGGTGGGCCGGTCGTTCAAATACCACCGCCCGCGCGGCGTCGTCGCCTCGGGTGTGGAGGAACCCAATGCGCTGGTGAACCTCGGGTCCGGGCAGCGGCTGGAGCCGAACCAACGCGCCACGACCACGGCGCTGTTTGACAGGCTCGAAGCGCGCAGCCAGAACGTCTGGCCGTCGCTCGCCTTCGACGTGGGTGTCGTGAACCAGCTCATCGCGCGGTTTCTGCCGGCGGGGTTCTACTACAAGACCTTCATGTTCCCGCGCGTGGCCTGGGAAAAGCTCTTTGAACCTTTCGTCCGCCAATCCGCAGGGCTTGGCCGCGTTCCGGAAGGCCCGGATGTGGACCGCTATGAACACACCTACGCCCATACCGACGTTCTGGTCGTCGGCGGCGGTGCTGCCGGTCTCACCGCGGCGCGATCGGCCGCGCTCGGCGGGGCGAAGGTTTTGGTCCTGGAGCAGGAAGACCATTGGGGCGGGCGGTCGCCCGTCGATGGCGGCGAGATCGACGGAATGCCCGCGGCGGACTGGGTCGAGGCCACGGTTGCCGAGCTTCGGGCCATGGACAACGTGACCCTGCGCACCGCCACCATGGGGGCCGGGGTCTATGACCACGGTTATGTGCTGGGCTATGAACGTATCGCCGATCACACGCCGGGCGACGACCGTCCGCGCCACCGCCTGTGGCGTATCCGGGCGAAGCACATCGTCACCGCAACCGGCGCGATCGAACGCCCGCTTTCCTTCCCGGGCAACGACGTGCCGGGTGTCATGCTGGCGGGCGGCGTGCGGGATTACGCCGTGAACCACGGTGTGGCCGCGGGCAAGCGTGTGTTGATCGTGACCAACAATGACGACGCCTACCGCACCGCGCTCATCCTGAAAGAGCTTGGCGTGGACGTGGCCGGTATTCTCGACGCCCGCGCCACCGCAGCCGGGGAGTTGGCCGAGCTTGCCCGGCGCAAGGGCATCGTGATCCACACCGGCAAGGCCATCGTCGGTGTCAAAGGCAAGCGCCGCGTGAGCGCGGCCATGGTGTCGGACCTCACCGGCAAAGCCAGCCCGACCGAAATCGCCTGCGATGCCATCGCCATGTCGGGCGGCTGGTCTCCGGTCGTGCACCTGTGGTCGCATTGCGGCGGCAAACTGATCTGGGACGAGGCCGAAGCCATGTTCCGCCCGAACCCGGAGCGTGCCCCGACGGGCGCGGACGGGGAGGCTTTCGTGACCACGGCCGGGGCGGCGTCCGGGTTCCTGTCGCTCGACAAGGGTCTCAGCGACGCCCACGAGGCGGGCAAGGCAGCGGCGAAAGCGGCTGGTGCCAAGGCGACCCGCAAAGCCGCGCCAAAAGGCACGGCGGATGAGCGTCAGCCGATCAAACCGGTCTGGATCATGCCGACGTCGGCAGGCCCGGAGAAGCGCGCCAAGATGTGGCTCGATTACCAGAACGACGTGAAGGTTTCCGACGTGCAGCTTGCGGCGCGCGAAGGCTACCAGTCGGTCGAACACACCAAGCGCTACACCACGCTCGGCATGGCGACGGACCAGGGTAAACTCTCCAACATCAACGGCTTGGCGGTCCTGTCTGATGCGCTGAACCAAGAGATCCCGCGCACCGGAACCACGACCTTCCGCCCGCCCTATACCCCCATCTCGATGGGGGCCATCGCGGGTGAAGCACGCGGCGACCTGTTCCAGCCCCTGGACCGCACGCCGATGCATGCGATCCACGAGCAGAACGGCGTGGACTGGGAGCCCGTCGGCCACTGGCGCCGGGCTTATGCATATCCGCGTGTCGGTGAAAGCGTGCACGAAGCGGTCAACCGCGAGATCCTCGCCACCCGAAACTCGGTCGGGATGCTCGACGCGTCCACGCTGGGCAAAATCCTCGTCAAAGGACCGGACGCGGGCAAATTCCTCGACATGCTCTACACGAACATGATGTCGACGCTGCCCGTGGGCAAATGCCGTTACGGGCTGATGTGTTCGGAAAACGGGTTCTTGTCGGACGACGGTGTCGTCGTGCGGCTGGCCGAGGACACCTGGCTTTGCCACACCACCACCGGCGGGGCGGATCGCATTCATGGCCACATGGAAGACTGGCTTCAGTGCGAGTGGTGGGACTGGAAGGTCTACACGGCCAACCTGACCCAGCAATACGCGCAGATCGCCGTGGCTGGACCCAATGCCCGCAAAGTGCTTGAGAAGTTGGGCGGAATGGATGTGTCCAAGGAGGCAATGCCCTTCATGACCTACCAGGACGGCGAACTGGCGGGCATTTCCGCGCGGGTCTTCCGCATCTCCTTCACTGGTGAACTCAGCTACGAGATCGCCGTTCCCGCCAGCCGCGGGGCCGAGATGTGGCAGGCGATCCGCGAGGCGGGGGCCGAATACGACATCACGCCTTACGGCACCGAAGCGATGCACATCATGCGGGCCGAGAAGGGCTT
>DOUP01000034.1 GCA_003520545.1 Maritimibacter sp.
CCGCTCACCCAAGCCCGAAACGACGCTTTGGCGCTGGCGCGCTACATGGAATTCTACGCGGGTGCCGCCGACAAGGTGATGGGCGAAACCATCCCCTATCTCGACGGCTATACCGTCTATACCCTGCGCGAACCGCACGGCGTCACGGGCCATATCATCCCGTGGAACTACCCGATGCAAATCATCGGTCGCTCGGTCGGTGCGGCGCTCGCCATGGGCAACGCCTGCGTCTTGAAGCCAGCGGAAGAAGCCTGCCTCACCGCGCTTGCCTTCGTGGCGCTTGCCGAAGAAGCGGGGCTTCCACCCGGCGCCCTGAACGTTGTCCCGGGCCTCGGGGAAGAGGCGGGCGCGGCCCTCACCGCCCACCCGGGCGTGAATCACATCAGCTTCACCGGTTCGGTGGGGGTTGGCACCCTCGTCCAAGCCTCGGCGGCGCAGAACGTGACCCCGGTGACGCTCGAACTTGGCGGCAAATCGCCCCAGATCGTCTTCGACGACGCCGATATCGACGCGGCGATCCCGTTCCTGGTCGGGGCCTGCATCCAGAACGCGGGCCAGACCTGTTCCGCCTCCTCCCGCGTCCTGATCCAGCGCGGGGTCTACGAGGAGGTCATCGAGAAAATGGCTGCCCGGTATGACGCCATGATATCGGCCCCGGCCGACAGCGATGGTGCGTTGGGCCCCCTGATTTCGGCCAGGCAAAAGGAAATCGTGATGGGCTTTTTGAAACAAGGCGAGGGCTTCCGCGTCGCGGGCATGGGGTCGATCGCGGACGGCGCCCCTGCTGGCGGCCATTATGTCCCCGCCACGCTCTTCGCTGACGTGCCCCCAGATCACCCGCTCGCGCAGAATGAGATCTTCGGACCCGTGCAGGTCGCGATGCCCTTCGACACCGAAGCAGACGCCATCCGCATCGCCAACGGCACCGATTTCGGCCTTGTCGCCTCGGTCTGGACCGAGAACGGCGCGCGCCAGATGCGCCTGGCCAAGGCGATCAAGGCGGGCCAGGTTTTCATCAACAACTACGGCGCAGGCGGTGGCGTGGAACTCCCCTTCGGCGGCGTTGGCAAGTCCGGCCATGGTCGTGAAAAGGGCTTCGAGGCGCTTTATGGGTTCTCAACCCTCAAAACCGTCGCGGCCAAACATGGCTGACACCCGGCCCATCCCCGTGACCCGTGACACCCTCCCCACTTCTTCGTTTCAAAAATACTTCGGGAGGGTCCGGGAGGGCAGAGCCCTCCCGGTTGGTCGTGCGGGGCCACGCCCCGCGCGAAATCCATGACCCTGCGCATCGACAATCGCACCGCGCGGGCGCTTTGGCTCGACGCCCACGGCCTCGCCGCCGCGCCGACCCGCGCACCGGACGTTCTGGACATCATTCGCGATCTTGGATTTCTCCAGATCGACACGATCCGCAATGTCGTGCGCGCGCAGGATCATATCCTTTGGTCCCGCGCTCAAACCTACCGCGAGGGTCAGGTCTGGCGCGCCCTTTCGGCCCGTGACCTGTTCGAGCATTTCACCCACGATGCCTCCCTGATCCCGCGCGACGTGCTGCCCTACTGGACAAGGCGCTTCAACGAATTGGGTGCCCGGGCAGCGCGCGGAGACTGGTATCAATCCGGCCTCGGCAAGGCGGAGTTAGATGCCATACGCAACCGTATTTCGCAGGAAGGCCCGCTGTCCACCCATGCCTTTGACACCAAGGTCGAAAGCCGCGAGATGTGGGCGCGGCCGCCGCACAAGAAGGCGCTGGACCAAATGTGGTATGCGGGCGACCTCGCCACCTGCCATCGTCAGAACTTCGTCAAATACTACGATCTCGGAGAACGCGTTCTTGGCCAAATCGACCACGGGATCAGTAAAGTGGATCAAGCCCATGCGCTTCATGAGGCCGCGCTAACCCGGCTTGGCTTCTGCACCCCCGGCGAGCTGGCCCGCTTCTGGGATGCGACGCGCCCGCACGAGGCCAAAGAATGGATCGCGATGGCCGACACCGTCCCGGTCGACATCGAAACCGCCGAGGGCACATGGCTCCCAGCCCATGCCACCCCGGACATCGAGTCACGACTTGCCGCCGCGCCCGAACTCTCCACCCGCCTGCGCATCATCAACCCGTTCGACCCGGCTTTCCGGGATCGTGCGCGAACCCAGCGTCTCTTCGGTTTCCACTACCGCAACGAAATGTTCGTGCCACGGACCAAGCGCCAATTCGGCTATTACGTCTATCCGCTCCTCGAAGCCGACCGTTTCGTCGGGCGGCTGGAAGCAAAAGCCGACAAACCCAACGACACGCTGACAATCACCGGCTTCTGGCCGGAACCTGGAACCCGTTGGGGCGCGGGTCGCCGCGCGCGCCTGGACGCGGAACTCGCCCGCTTCGCCCGCCTCGGAGGGTTGGCCGACGTGACTTGGACTTGCCCCCGCCCGTGATCGGGCGCAGTCTCGCAACAAAACGGGAGGACGCATGAGACTTCACAACAAACGCGCCATCGTGACCGGCGGCGCTTCCGGCTTCGGCCTTGGCATTGCGCGCAAATTCGTTGCCGAAGGCGCGAAGGTTCTGATCGCGGACCTCAACGAAGAGGCAGCACAAGCGGCGGCCAAGGATCTGGGCGCCGAAGCCGCGACCGTCGACGTCGCGAGCGGCGCTTCGGTCGAAGCCATGACGCTTGCCGCGCAGGACAAGCTGGGTGGTATCGACATCCTTGTGAACAACGCAGGCGTCACCCATCTTCCCCAACCGATGGAAGAGGTCACGGAAGAGGAATTTGACCGCGTTTTCGCCGTGAACGCCAAGTCCGTCTATCTCACCGCCCGCGCCATCGTGCCCCTGATGAAGGCCGCAGGCTCCGGCGCAATCCTGAACGTGGCCTCAACGGCGGGTCTCAGCCCGCGACCGAACCTCAACTGGTATAACGCGTCCAAAGGCTGGATGATCACCGCGACCAAGACCATGGCCGTGGAGCTCGCCCCTTTCGGCACCCGCGTGAACGCGCTCGCCCCGGTGGCTGGTGAAACCCCCCTCTTGTCGTCATTCATGGGCGAAGACACCCCGGAAATGCGCGCCAAGTTCCTGTCCACCATCCCCTTAGGCCGCTTCTCGACCCCCGAGGACATGGGCAACGCCGCCGCCTTCCTGTGCTCGGACGAGGCCAGCATGGTCACCGGCGTGGTGATGGAAGTGGACGGCGGGCGCTGTATCTGACGCTGGGCCGGGGGTTTCACACCCCCGGACCCCCGTGAGGTATTTTGAAACCAGAGACGAGGATTTGATGCGACCCGGCCCCCGAAACCTGATCACCGATGTCGACGGATTGCGCGTCGGCAATGCCCGTGATGACAAGATCAAGACCGGCAGCACTGTGCTTGTTGGCGACGTGCCTTTCACGGCTGCGGTGCACGTCATGGGCGGCGCGCCGGGGACACGGGAAACGGACCTTCTGGCACCGGACAAGACCGTGCAACAGGTGGACGCGCTCGTGCTCTCCGGCGGATCGGCCTTCGGATTGGATGCCGCCTCCGGCGTGGCCGATGCCCTCCGGGCCGAGGGACGCGGATTCCAGGTCGGTGACCAGCGCGTGCCGATCGTGCCGGGCGCAATCCTCTTCGATCTCATCAACGGGGGCGACAAGGCATGGTCCGACAACCCTTATAAAGCGCTGGGGCAAACTGCCCTCGCCGCTGCCTCCGCGGATTTCGACCTGGGATCACAGGGGGCCGGAACGGGCGCGCTGACAGCGGAATTGAAAGGCGGCCTCGGCTCTGCCTCTCTCACGCTGGACACGGGTGTTACCGTCGGCGCGCTTGTCGCCGTGAACCCGGTCGGCAACGTGGTTGGCCCCGACGGCCAGTTCTGGGCGAGCGCCTTCGAAATCGGGGGTGAATTTGGCAACCGCGGTCCGGTGACCGGATTCGACCCAGCCGGGCCGCTTGTCACCAAGCTCACCCCGCGCACCGCCACGACCATCGCCATTGTCGCAACGGACGCGGACCTGTCCCAGGCCCAGGCCACCCGCATGGCAACCGCTGCCCATGACGGCATGGCCCGCGCGATCGTGCCGAGCCATACGCCCCATGACGGCGACCTCGTCTTCGCCGCCGCAACCGGGGCAAAGTCGCTCACCAACCCGGATATCGACATGATGACCTTGGGCCATGCCGCCGCCGCCTGTCTCGCACGCGCCATAGCACGCGGCGTTTTCCACGCCACCCCGGCACCCGGCGACGTGATGCCCACATGGGCTCAGCGCTTTGCCAGCAATTGACCCGACCGCCCACCACAGGCGATCATTTACACACCAAACAGGGGATTTTTCATGCAACGTTTCAAATCACTCGCACTCGCGCTCGCCCTCGCGGCCACACCTGCGCTCGCCGACGATGTCACCGACACGCTCAGCTCTGCCCTTCAGGCCTACGAGGACGGGGATATCGATTATGCGATGGAAGAACTGGACTACGCCAAGTCGCTGCTCAAGGCGATGAAGACCCAGGCGCTCGGCCAATTCCTCCCGGACGCGCCCGAAGGCTGGACTCGCGAGATCGACACCGAGGTCTCCGGCGCTCTCGGAATGATGGGCGGTGGCACCGGGGCGCAGGCCGAGTACACCAATGGCAGCGAGAAGATCGAGTTGATGATCATGGCCAACAACCCGATGGTCACGGCCTTTGGCGGGATGCTCGCCAACGCCGCCATGCTCGGTATGAAAGTCGAGCGTGTCGGACGCGAAAAGTTTCTCTGGGACGACGATCAACTAACCGGCCTGATCGACAACCGGATTCTGATCCAGGCGGAGGGCGGCGACAAGGACATGTTGCTCACGCTCGTCGGAGAGATCGACTTCGAAGCTCTCGAAAACTTTGGCGACTAGTAAACCAGGCCACGCGGTTCACCGTTGCGCTGTGCCGTGCGATAGCTTACCACCCAAATGCATAACATGTTAACCAAATGGAGCCGCCCTCATGCCCCGTGACGCCACCAACCTCGCTTCGCTTCTCTCGGACCCCTCGCTGCTGGCGACCCAAGCCTATGTCGCGGGCGACTGGATCGACGCGGACGATGACAAGACCTTCGAGGTGACGAACCCCGCGCGCGGGGACGTGATCTGCACCGTGCCCGACCTGACCCGCGCCGAAGTGGCCCGCGCCATCGCGGGGGCCGAAGCGGCGCAGGCAGAGTGGCAGGCGCTGACGGCAAAGGAACGCGCCAACATCATGCGCAAATGGTTCAACCTGATGATGGAAAACCAGGCCGATCTGGGCACGATCCTCTCGGCCGAGATGGGCAAGGCGGTGACGGAGGCGAAGGGCGAAATCGCCTATGGGGCCAGCTTCATCGAATGGTTCGCCGAAGAAGGCAAACGCATCTACGGCGAAACCATCCCACCGCACGCCAACGACAAACGGCTCATGGTGATCCGCCAGCCGATCGGCGTCGTGGGCTCGATCACGCCATGGAACTTCCCCAACGCCATGATCACCCGCAAGGCGGGCCCGGCGCTTGCCGCGGGCTGTGGCTTCGTGGCGAAACCGGCGGGCGAAACCCCGCTGTCCGCCCTCGCCATTGCGGTGCTGGCGGAACGCGCCGGTTTCCCCAAGGGGCTTTTCTCGGTCGTCACTTCGTCCTCGTCGTCCGACATCGGCAAGGAATTCTGCGAAAACCCGACCGTGCGAAAGCTGACCTTCACCGGGTCTACCGAGGTGGGGCGCATCCTGCTTTCACAAGCGGCTGATCAAGTGATGAAATGTTCCATGGAGCTGGGTGGAAACGCCCCCTTCATCGTCTTTGACGATGCGGACCTTGATGCCGCCGTCGAAGGTGCCATCGCCTGCAAGTTCCGCAACAATGGCCAGACCTGCGTCTGCGCCAACCGGCTCTACGTTCAGGAGGGCGTCTACGACGCCTTCGCCGAAAAGTTCGCCAAGGCCGTCTCGGAACTCAAGGTCGGCGACGGGCTGGACAGCGACACCGACCTCGGCCCGCTTGTCTCCGAAGGTGCGGTCGACAAGGTCAAAGAGCACCAGGAAGACGCGACATCCAAAGGCGGCGAGGTCATTCTCGGTGGCGCGCCTATGGACCTTGGCCCGCTGTACTACCAACCGACCATCGTGAAAAACGCAACACAGGACATGACATGCGCCACGGAAGAAACCTTTGGCCCCTTCGCACCACTGTTCAAATTCACCGACGAAGACGACGTGATCCAGAAAGCCAACGACACGATTTTCGGCCTCGCCTCGTATTTCTTCGCCCGTGACCTGAGCCGCGTCTACAAGGTGGCCGAGGCGCTCGAATACGGGATCGTCGGGGTGAACACCGGCCTGATCTCGACCGAGGTTGCCCCGTTCGGCGGGGTCAAACAATCCGGCCTCGGGCGCGAAGGCTCCCGCCACGGGATCGAAGAATTCCTTGAGATGAAATACATCTGCCTGTCGATCTGATCCCCTTCTTCGTTTCGTAAGTACTTCGGGGAGCGCGAGGGGCAGCGCCCCTCGTCTGGCGTGTCCGCGCAAAGCGCGGGCGCGCAAACCCTGCGTGGGGATGCATCCCCACCCCGTAACAAAACCATCATCTCCCATTTACGCAGCCGTCACCAAACCGCGCATACTCCGCCGGGCAACCATTCCCCGGAGGACATCATGACGACCAAACTGGTCACACTTACCTCGGCAATCGCACTCGTGACGAGTGCGGCCCAAGCCGAGATGAATTTCAACCGGATCGCAAGCTTTCCCGTGGTCTCGAACATGGCCGCGGGTGAGAATACGGCGCTCGAAACCTCGTCAGAGATCATCGACGTCACCGCGGACGGCATGACGCTGGTCTATACCGACAGCCCGCTGGGCGTCGTCGGCCGGATCGACATCACCGACCCCGCGAACCCCGCCCCCCTCGGCAACGTCGCGCTTGGTGGCGAGCCGACGTCGGTCGCCGTCATAGGTCAGATGGCCTATCTCGGCGTCAATACCTCGGAGAGCTACACGGACCCCTCGGGCAAGCTCGTCACCATGAACGTCGCGACCGGCGACATCACCAGCGAATGCGACCTGGGCGGTCAGCCGGATTCGGTCGCCAAATCCCAGGACGGCGCATTCATCGCCGTCGCGATCGAGAACGAGCGTGACGAAGACCTCAATGACGGCGTCCTTCCCCAGATGCCCGCAGGCGATCTTGTGATGATCGACGTGGCGAACGACGCCCTTGCCTGCGACACGCTCACGCGCACGGACCTGACCGGCCTCGCCGAGATCGCGCCCTCCGACCCCGAGCCGGAATTCGTCGACATTAATGCGGCGGGCGAGGTTGTTGTGACCATGCAGGAGAACAACCACATCGCCGTGGTCGCCCGCAATGGCTCTATCGTGAACCACTTCTCCGCAGGCGCGGTCGATCTGGAAAACATCGACGCCACGGACGAGCGCGGCGCGCTTTTGTTCACCGAAAGCCAGATGGGCCGCAAACGCGAACCGGACTCGGTCAAATGGCTCGACAACGATCACTTCGCCACCGCCAACGAAGGCGACTACGAAGGCGGCTCGCGATCCTGGACGATCTTCCACAAGGACGGAACCGTGGTTTATGAGGCCGGCACCTCGTTCGAGCACGCCCTGGTCAAGATCGGTCATTACCCGGACAAACGCTCCGATGCCAAAGGTGTCGAGCCGGAATCCGTGACCTTCGGAACCTTCGGCGGCACGCCTTACGTCTTCGTCGGGTCAGAACGCGGCTCCGCCGTTGGCGTCTACGACGTCTCCGACCTCGCAAACCCGGTGCTGCAACAGATCCTACCCTCTGGCATCGGGCCGGAAGGTTACGTCACGATCCCCGAGCGCAACCTGCTCGTCTCCGCAAACGAGACCGACGGGTTGGAGGACGGCGCGGCGCGCAGCCACGTCATGCTTTTTGAATATGCCGAAGGCGACGCGGTCTACCCGCATCTCACGTCGGAAGGCATGGACGCGCTGACGGGCTGGGGCGCGATCTCCGGCATGGTCGCGGATGACGATGGCGTGGTCTGGGCGGTCTCCGACAGCTTCTACGGCTACCAACCGCGCATCTTCAAGATCGATACCACGCAGGCACCTGCACGCATCGTTGACGCAATCGACGTGACCCGTGCCGGTCGTCCGGCGCAAAAGCTAGACCTCGAAGGGATCACGCTCGACGGTGAGGGCGGCTTCTGGCTCGCGTCCGAAGGCCGCACCGACCGGCTCGTGCCCCATGCGCTCTATCACGTGAACGCAGAGGGAGAGATCAAGGACGAAATCGGCCTACCGATGGAATTGGAAGCCGTGAAACGGCGCTTCGGTTTCGAGGGCATCACGAAAATCGGCGACACCCTCTGGATGGCCGTTCAGCGCGAATGGGCCGACAATCCCGCCGATCACGTCAAACTCGTCGCCTACAATACCGCAACCGGGGAATGGGGCGCCGTGCTCTACCCCAAGACCACCGCAGAAAAAGGCTGGGTCGGCCTGTCCGAGATCGTGTCGCATGAAGGCCACGTCTATTTCGTGGAGCGCGACAACCAGCACGCGGGCGAGGCAAAAGTGAAGAAGATCACCCGTGTCTCGCTGGACGACATGACCCCCGCGCCGCTCGGCTCAGAACTTCCGGTCGTGACCGTCGAAGACGTCCGCGACCTGATCCCGGATCTCTCTGCCACCGGCGGATACGTGCTCGACAAGGTCGAAGGCCTCGCCATCACCAAAGACGGACAGGCGTGGGTCTCTACGGATAACGACGGTGTTGACGATCACTCCGGCGAAACGATGTTCTTCCGGGTCGACCTGGAAGAGACCTCCGGCACCTGATCCGGGAAGCCCTGGAGACACGAAGGGCGGGACAGGCCGACATGGCCGCCCGCCCTATCATGTCATTTCTTCGCCCATAAAAAGAGCGCGGACGCTGACGCCCGCGCTCTGACTTTAACGGGTTTCGCCGCTTAGCCCTCGATGGCCTTCGCCTCGATATCACCCGACTTGGTGATCTCGACGCGGCGCGGTTTCAGCGCCTCGGGCACCTCTCGCACGAGGTCGATGTGCAACATCCCGTTTTCATGGGCGGCACCGGTCACGCGCACATGGTCGGCCAGCGCGAAGCGACGCTCGAACGCGCGGGTCGCGATGCCACGATGCAGGTAGGTGCGCTGCGTGTCGTCTTCGGCTTTCTTCGCCGAAATATGGAGCGTCTGGTCTTTCACTTCGACCGACAGCTCTTCATCGGTGAAGCCCGCGACGGCAACGCTGATGCGCCAGGCGTCGTCGGCGGTTTTCTCGATGTTGTAAGGGGGGTAGCTTTCGCGGCTGGTTTCCGTGGTCAGAACCCGGTCCATCATATCGGCGATCTGATCAAACCCGACAGTGGCGCGGTACAGTGGCGTCATATCAATATTACGCATAGGTCATCCTCCAGTGAGCGATGTATGTTGGAGCCTTCCCACCATGGGACAGGCTGGAAATCACGGACCCGCATGCGGCATCCGTGGCATAAATTTGGGAGCGTTTTTCCGGGTTTCAAGAGGGGCAAGTCGCCCGTGTGTCAGCCGCCGGGGCGCACGAACTTCGCGCTCCCAGCGGCACCGCTCTCGCGACGCATGACGTCGGCTGTCGGGGCCACGACGTGGGTGAACAGCCCGTCACTCATCGCGAGTTCGGCCCGCATTCCATCAAGCGCATCGCCCAGCGTGGTGCCAAGCGACACCGGAAGCTCCCCGGCATGGGCTTTCGCCGACACGACGGACACGATCTGCGCCACCCCGCTCTCGAATGAAAAGATCGGCGCGCCCGACGATCCCTTGTCTACGTCGCAATTCAGGACAAGCGACCCTTGCTGTCGCCCGAGTACTTTACACGTCTCTTGCAGCGACGGCATATCGGCCCGGTCGAAGGCATAGGAGACGACCCCGACCTCGGCCCCTTTGCGCGGCCAATGGCCGACGGGAAACGGTGTGACCGAGGTCTTGCGAATTGGCTGGTCGAGCTCCACAAGCGCCACATCGGTCGCAACCCGGTCCGTCTCAACCTCGCCGTGATAATCGTAATCCGGGTGCACAACCGCCCGACGCGCCGAGCGATAGGACGCCGCCCGGCCATTGCGCCAGCCTGCGAGGAATTCGATGGACGTGTCCGGGTAGCGTTCGCCGGTGTCCGCGTCATACAGGCAATGCGCCGCGGTCAGCACGAGTGTCTCGGAGATAAGCGCCCCGGTGCAGAACGCCTCGCCCGCGATATTCAGCCGTCCGACCGCCTCGTACCCCTTGCTATCGTCCCCCGTCATCATCGCCTTGAGCGAAGTCGGTTCTGCCAGAGCAGGGCCACACAGGCCCAGCGCAAGAACAGCGAAAGCGAATGGTTTCATCGGAGTGCCCCGGGCTGCGTCATGTTTTCAGGCTGGAATACCGGCGATTTCAGGCGAAAGTATGGCCTGTCAGCCAGCGTCCATCTTGCGCGGTTTCGGCCCGCCCGTGGCCCAGTCCAGAAGCTCGACCGTATGGACCACCGGCACCTCGGTCCCGGAGCCGATCTGGATCATGCAGCCGATATTGCCCGCCGCGATCACTTCGGGCGTTTTTGCCTCCAGCGTCCGCACCTTGCGCTCCTTGAGTTGCGCCGAAATCTCGGGCTGCATCAGGTTGTAAGTCCCCGCAGACCCGCAGCACAGATGCGGGTCCGACGGTTCCACAACCTCGTACCCGGCCTTTTTCAACAGGTCCTTCGGATAGGTCTTGACCTGCTGACCGTGCTGAAGCGAACAGGCCGCATGATAGGCGACTCGCATCGGTTCGGCCCTCGCGGGCATGTCGAGCTGCATAAGCACCTCGCTCACATCCTTGGCCAGCGTCGAGATCTTGGCGGCATCCTCTGCCATGTCCGTGAGACGGAACATATGGCCGTAGTCCTTCACCGTCGTGCCACAGCCCGAGGTGTTGATGACCACCGCGTCCAGCCCCTCGCCGTTCACTTCCGTCATCCAGGCCCGGATGTTCTTGGCGGCGGTCCCATGCGCTTCTTTCTCCTTGCCCATGTGATGGGTCAGCGCCCCGCAACAGCCCTGCCCCTTGGCGATCACCACGTCACACCCAAGCCGCGTCAGCAGGCGAATGGTGGCCTCGTTGATATCCGTATCCAGCGCCCGCCGGGCACAGCCCGTCATCAACGCGACCCGCATCTTGCACACGCCCTCGGCAGGAAACACCTGCGCATCGTCGTTTCGGCTCACGGCCGGGATCTGCTTTGGCGCCATGGCCAGCATCGCCCGGAGCCGCACATCCGGCACCAGCCCGCGAAACGGCTTGCCGATCTTCGCCCCCAGAAGCGCGAGCCGGAAGCGCCCTGGATAAGGCAGGATCCGCGCCAGCGTCCACCGCAGCATCCGGTCCATCAGGGGCCGCTTGTAGGTCTTCTCGATATGCACCCGTGCGTGATCGACGAGGTGCATGTAATGCACGCCCGAGGGACAGGTCGTCATGCAAGCCAGGCAGGACAGGCAACGGTCGATATGCTTGACGGTCTTTTCATCCGCAGGCCGGTCGTTCTCCAGCATATCCTTGATGAGGTAAATGCGCCCGCGCGGGCTGTCCAATTCATCCCCCAGCACCTGGTATGTCGGACAGGTCGCGGTGCACATGCCGCAATGCACGCAAGCCCGCAGGATTTCGTTCGCCCGTTCGATACCGGGGTCCTGCAATTGCTCGTCGGTGAAAAAAGTCTGCATGTCAGTAGCCCATCAGTCCGGGGTTCAAAATGCCCCGTGGATCGAAATTCTGCTTCAATGCGCGGCTCAAAGCGGCCACGCCCGGCGCTTGAGGTTGGAAAACGTCAACCTTGGCCCGTGTCTCCGCCGTCGCCCGCACCAGCGTCGCATGACCGCCGAGCCTGGCGATCTCCGTGCGCACCACCTCGGCCCCGGCGTCGCCCACATCCGGCATGAGCAGCCACAACAGCCCCCCACCCCAGTCCATCAGCGCCGCCTCGACGCGCGTTCCGAGCGCAGCCAAAAGCGCGGGACCATCGGTCGGTTTCACGCTCACCCGCCAGACCGCACCGGGCCGATCCGCCAGCATCGCCACATCGCGCACTTCGGTCCAAAGCGCCGACGATGCTTCGCCGTCGACCTTTTCGAACCCGGCGAGAACGCCCGACATCAATTCCCGCGCGCGATAGGCAATCGACTCCGACAATCCTTCCAACCGGACCATCGTGCGCCCGCCAACTTCCTGCGCCGCGCCGGTCACGTCGAACGGCGATCCCAACGCCGCCGACAATTTCGCCACGCCCGCCTCCGGCGACAAACCCTCGGCCACGAGCGTCGTCTCGACTTCCGGACAGGCCTGCACCTTCAGGCTCACCTCGGACAGAACGCCCAGCGTCCCGCGACTGCCCGCCATCAGTTTCACAAGGTCATAGCCGGTGACATTCTTCATCACTCGCCCGCCATTCTTGATGATCCGGCCCTGCCCATCGACAAACCGCGCGCCCAGGGTGAAATCGCGCGCTGCCCCGGCCTGCACCCGGCGCGGACCGGACACGTTCGCCGCCACCACACCCCCGATCGTCGACGTGCCAGCGGTCCCCAGCAACACCCGATGATCCATCGGCTCGAACGCCAAGCGCTGTCGCTCCGACGCCAAGAGCCTGTCGATCTTCTCCAAAGGCGTGCCCGCGCCCACCACCAGTGTCAAAGACCCAGGCTCGTAGAGCACCACCTCGTCCAATCCGGACACCGACAGAACCTCGCCCAGCACCGGGGCCCCCACGTCCCGCGTGCCTCCGCCCTGCACCCGCAGCGGTCCGTTCGCACCTGCAACCACGTCGGCAAGCTCTGCCTCGTTCGAAACTGTCTTCATCTTCATCGTGCCTCAAATATTCCGGGGGGTCGTTTTTGTCGCACCATTGGTCCTAGAGACAATGGCGACGGGCCGCGCCCCCGCCTCAGGCGACCGCGTCTGCGGGCGCGACCCCTACCGCCGTGCCGCGGATGCCTCCAACGGAAAAACCTTCGCCGGGTTCAGCCCCCATTTCGGGTCGAACACGTCCTTTACCGCCATTTGGATGTCCAGATCGTCGGGCGCATATTGCACCCCCATCAGATCGCGCTTCTCGACCCCGACCCCGTGTTCGCCAG
>DOUP01000111.1 GCA_003520545.1 Maritimibacter sp.
CCCGTATTATCCTTGCGTAGCCGCCTGAGCCCGTTCCAGACAGTCCCGTCGGGCAGCACGGCCTCCAGTCCAAGGCACAACTCCCGCGTATTCCCGTAGCGCAACACATTGACCCCGCCCGCGTTCGTGGACAGCACACCACCGATCCGTGCCGACCCTTCGGAGGCCAGGGACAGCGGGAACAGACGGTCGATCTCCTGCGCCGCCGCCTGCACATCGGCCAGCACAGCGCCCGCTTCGACAACCAAAACGTTCTCACTTGGATACACGTCGCGGATACGGGTCATGCGCTCCATCGACAGGATCACGGGGCGCGCCGCCGCCCCCGGCATGATCTGCCCCCCGACCAAACCAGTGCCACCGCCGAACGGGACAACCCCGACACGCGCCGCGCCACAGGCCCGGACCAGGGCCGCCACCTCCTCGGTCGATCCCGGCGCGACGAGCAGCCCTTCGCCACCTGTAAACAGCCCGCGCGGCTCCTCACGATAGGCAGGGGTCAGCTCGCGAAACGCGGCCTCCGGCAGAAGGCCCCGCAGCCGCGTCTCGAAAGCAGTGTCAGCCGGGTTCAAAGTCATGCGGTTTGGATGGCAGGCCGCGCGCGGCTTGGCAAGTCAGTCGAGCGGCCCTGGTTCCAGCACCATCACGGTGGGGCGCGCGGGCAAGCTATCCATCGACAGCGTGATTTCCCGGATACCCGCCTCGACCACATCGAACCCGCCCTCGGTCATACCCGACAGGAACCGATCCAGTGTGAAACGCCCGAACCAATGCATCGGAATGACGACCCGCGCCTTGAACCGCTCCATCACCTCGATCATGCTCTCGGTGTCGAGGCTCACGCCCCCATCGACCGCCGCCATCACCACGTCGAGCCGCCCGATCTCGGCATATTGCCCATCATCGGGAACGTGATGCAGGTGGCCGAGATGACCGATGCACAGCCCCGCCGCCTCGAAGATGAACACCGAATTGCCGTCCCTGGTCACGCCCCCGCCGCCCCGCGAGCGCAGATCCGTATGCACATTGCGCACCAGCATGTCCCCCAGGTCGAGGTTGTGCCCCCGCTCCACCCCGGTCGCCTCCACCCAACCTTCGAGCACATGGGGAATGGCCGGGTCGGGCGAATAGGTGAAATGCGTGATATGCGCGTTGTTCATCGTCACCACGTCCGGCACGAAATCCGCACCGCCGAGGTCGTTGGCGAAATCCGTCACGGCGCTCAACCCGCCGGTCGTCTGGATGAGAAAGGCCGCATGACCGATGTAGGAAATACGCACCGTTCCGTCGGGGAGCGGATCGGTGTAGCTGGCCAGTTGGACAAAGGGCACGCCCACGTTCTGGGCCAGGGCATGGCAATGCGAGGGAATGCGCTCCTGGGCCATGGCGGGCAGCGCGGCGAAAGCAAAGGCGGCAGCGAGTTTGAACATGGACAAACCTTGCCACGGATCGCGCGACTGTCGCCTCAACTCACCGTGAAAGGATCGGCAACGCCCGGACCTGCCGGGCTCCCGCGTCAACCGGGCAGCCCGCGACCGCACCTGTGCCAAAAACTAGAAAACTGGCGATTGTATATTTGACAAACCCAACTGAGATTCCTATATTGGAGTCATAGAGTTAAGGGGAAGCCAAATGTCCATTCTGTCCAAAGCCTACATGCACGACGAAGCCGCCGCTTTCGCGCACGTCGAAAGCATCGTGTGGCCGGATGGTCCGGTCTGCCCGCACTGCGGCGTTGTGGATAGCGCCTACCGCCTTGAGGGTGTCCGCACGAAGGCCAGCAAGAAGAACCCGGAAGGCAAAGAGCGCCATGGCCTTTGGAAGTGCCGCGAGTGCCGCAAGCAGTTCACGGTTCGCAAAGGCACCATCTTTGAGGAAAGCCACATCGAACTCTACAAGTGGCTCCAAGCAATTCACCTGATGGTGTCCAGCAAGAAGGGCATCAGCGCCCACCAACTGCACCGCGTTCTGGAAGTTACCTACAAGACCGCTTGGTTTCTCGCGCACCGCATCCGCGAGTGTATGCGCACTGGCGATCTGGGCCTCATGGGTGGCGCTGGCGGCACCGTGGAGAGTGACGAGACGTTCATCGGCACGGACCCCGACTACAAGGGTTCGCGCCGCGTCTATCACCACAAGATGAAGGTGCTTTCTCTCGTGGACCGCGAGACCCGCACCGCTCGCTCGTTTGTCGTGGACAAGATCACGCAGAAAGAAGTCCTGCCGATCCTCAACGCAAACATTGACCGCGAGACGCGCCTCATGACGGACCAAGCCCCGTGGTATAAGCCCATCGGCAAGCAGTTCGCAGCGCACGAAAGCGTGGATCACTCCAAGGATGAATACGTGCGCGGTGACGTGACCACCAACACCGTCGAGGGCTATTTCAGCATCTTCAAGCGCGGCATGAAAGGCGTCTATCAGCACTGCGACAAGAAGCACCTGCACCGCTATCTGGCGGAGTTCGATTTCCGTTACAACAATCGGTCGGCCAACGGTGTAGAAGACCATGAAAGGTCGGTGATCGCGCTGCGTGGCGCACGAGGAAAGCGGCTGACTTACAGCGGGCCTGACGCAAGCGCAAACTGATGCAAGCGAAAAGCATGCATTAAGACGCAAAACGCACGAGCGGCGAAAATGAAGTTTTTGATGCAGGGATCTTGCGCAGCAACACCACATAGGCTAAAAACGAATAAGCCCGCCACAATCTCTCGTGGCGGGCGATTCGGGACCTAGGCTGTGGCGGCCTATGATGGTCCATCACATAGTGAGGTCTTTATGTCCGAACACACGGAATCCGTCAAGCGTGTCGCTGCGTATCTGCGCGACGTTGCCGAAAAGAATGCTGGTCGCCCAGAGGTCGCGGATCGCGTTAATGCTCACGCCGAGCGGCTTGACCAAGCAGTGTCTTATATCGGCGACCTTGAGGCCAAGACGAAGGCGCTGCCCCCCGAATTGGGCAACATTCACGATCTTCCCGAAGAACTGCTTTCCGAGTTGTCGGTCGCTAAGACTGATGAACTAGAAGACCAAATCGTGACGGTCATAAACGCCTACGGCGGCGAAGCATCGCTTGACCAAATCCTGGTTGGCTTGTTCCGCAAGTTTTCGGTCGTCCAAAAAAGGCGCTTCATTCAGAACAAGCTCTACCGAATGCAGATGGTTTGGTCTGTCGAGGGCAAGAAGGGTGTTTACACGACTGCGGAGCCAGAAGAGGACCAAACGCTATATGGTGACTCCAATCCCCCTTGGGATAGCGAGATACCCTTCTAAGAAGAACGCCCCGCACTAGGCGGGGCGTCTAAGCATGGGGCTAGCATGGTGCAGGGTGTCGGCTACCCACCTGTCTCCCTGAGGGTTCGAGTCCCTCTAGCTCCACCACTGGACCCGGCGCTTAACGGCGTCGGGTTCTAGTGTTATGTATGATAGCATATCCCGCCCGTCAAATGGAGGCTTCTTAAAAATGAATGAGCCTGAGCAGAAAACGCAACTCGACAAGTTCAAAGAAGCCGCCCGCGAGCTAGAGACGGACGACGACGAAGAGCGCTTCAACGAACGGCTTAAGAAGCTGGCGAAGAAAAAGCCCGAGGACGACAAGAAGGACGATTGAGGTAATTGAATACCCCAGTTAAATGGGGTATCATGATACCGAAAAGGAGTCCGCTATGAGTTTTGTCCAACGTGAACTTGATCGCATCTCGAAGGCTCTTCGCGAGCAACCCACGGCAAAAAACTACGATGAGTTGTATGCCGCACAGCAGGCTTTAAGCTGGGCGCTCGACCCGGAAGGGGCTAAGCGCCCAATGGCATTCCTCAGGGGCATTCAGGAAGGCTCAGAAGGTTGTTCGGTAGATCACCGTCCGCCTTCGTCTTGATGTATTTGTTGCCGAACCGGCTAGTGGCGACCTCGCACCAGACTCTGTCGCCGTCCACTTCGACCCAAAAATTCCACTCCCCATCCAAGTATTTGATGGCTTCCTGCTGCGATAATTTCCAGCGCCCACCGTCTGAGTTCACCCCGCCCACATGAGTAATGCTCTCCCAAGCGTTGTCTCGGTCTTGTTTGTTGATGCATCTGATTTGCGCTTGCTTCGCCATTTCTCGAATCCTCCCTTTGAATGGAGGAACGCTACCGCTCAGGTCATGGGTTTGTCAAATATACAATCGCCAG
>DOUP01000050.1 GCA_003520545.1 Maritimibacter sp.
CCGGCAAGATCGCCAAGGATCTGTTCGAAATCGTCTACACCGAAGGCGGCGACCCGGCGACAATCGTCGAAGAGCGCGGCATGAAACAGGTCACCGACACCGGCGCCATCGAAGCCGCCGTGGACGAGGTCATCGCGGCCAACCCGGCGCAGGTCGAGAAAGCCAAGGAGAACCCGAAACTCGCAGGCTGGTTCGTCGGACAGGTGATGAAAGCCACGGGTGGCAAGGCCAATCCGAAAGCGGTGAACGAAATCGTCGCGAAGAAGCTGAACGGTTAGGATCAGGTCCAGAACCCAGCGCAACCAAAGAAAACGCACCAGTTCCCAGCAAGCGGCCCGGGACGGGTGACGTCCAATTGACGCGCCATGGTCGTCATCAGCCCCAAGGCACGGAAATCATCGCGATGATCTCTGTCCGGACTTATCGCGACAAGTCCGGGGCCGCTTTCGGCTTTTCTTCGCCTGGTTAACACGGCGCGCGCCAAATCCATTGCGCTTTGCATCGCGATGCCCTAAATAGAGGATGCTACGCTTTTCTATGCACCTGTCTCCTACACGGCTTCAGTCTGCCTCTACGAACTGACTATGCCAAGCCGCCGCATACTGCGGGCGGTCCTATACTAGGAGAAGACACATGGCCGAAGGCACTGTGAAATGGTTCAACGCAACTAAAGGTTTTGGCTTTATCGAGCCGAAAGATGGCGGCAAAGACGTGTTCGTGCACATCTCTGCTGTCGAGCGCTCCGGGATTTCCCAGCTCGATGATGGTCAGAAAGTGACCTACGAACTCGAAGCTGGTCGCGACGGTCGCGAATCCGCTGGCAGCCTCTCGCTCGCCTAAGTCGATTTCGACCTCGGCCCTGCGGGGCCGAGGTCACCTTCGCGGCTCCTGCCGCCTCAGCTCGACGCCAAATCCGCGCCCGCCCGCAGATTTCTGAGCTTCTTCCACGTCACATCCGGATCTATCTTGCCGTAACCTGCAAAGGTGCCGAACCCGCAATCCGTGCTGGCGATCACCCGATCCTCTCCAACGATATCAATGAACTTCTGCAACCGCTGCGCGACAAGCTGCGGGTGCTCGACGTAATTGGAACAGGTGTCGATGACGCCCGGTGCCAGGACCTTGTCCTCGGGAATATCCGCATCGCGCCAGACGACCCATTCATGCTCGTGGCAGGGATTCGCGCTCTCGAACAGGATGGTTGACGGATTGGCCGACAGCACCACGTCGATCACCTTCTCCAGCGGAATATCGTGATCGTGGGGGCCCTCGTAGTTGCCCCAGCACAGGTGCATCCGCATCCGGTCCCTGGGCAGCCCTTCCGTGGCCGCATTCAAAGCCTCCACGTTCATCGCCGCGACCTTCACGAACTCGTCCTGGTCCATGTCCTGATACCCGGTATGCGCCGACATCGCGAGATCCGGACAATCGAACTGGATATCAAGACCGGCATCCAGGATGGCCTCGTATTCCGGGCGCATCGCGGCGACGAGCGCGGCGAGGTATTCCTCGTGGCTGTCGTAGTACTTGTTCACCTGGAACGCCGTGATAAGCCCCGGCGAAGCCGCGTTCATGAACGCCCGCGTCCCCGCACCCTCGGCCTCCAGCGCGGTCTTGAACCGGCGGATGTCATCCAGCGCGGGTTGCAGATCGACGAGCTTCACCTCCCCGATACAAGACGCCCGCGTGAACTCCTGGCTGCCCATGATCGCGGACAGCTTCTTGGCCAGATCCGGGTGCGCGGCCAGGTCCTTGGCCGGTTTGCGGTCGATATGCCCGCCGAAACCCGATAGCCGCTCCTGCATGTAGGTCGAATAGCCGACCTTCCCCAACTCCCCGTCCGAGACGACCGAAACCCCCGCCTCGCGCTGGTGGCGCACCGCGTCTTCGATGGCCGCTTGCACGGCGGCCTCGAACACGGCCTCGTCGTAATCCTCGCCCTTGTCCTTGGCGATGAGCAGGGCGGACAACGCATCCCCGCGCGGCAAGCTGCCCACATGGGTCGTCTGAATGGTCATGGTGGCTCCTTCGGTGAAATCTGGTGCTCCACCTGACCACCCGAAGGTCGAGAATACAACCAACCAGCCCGGCAGGGGCCACAACGCTCAGCGCCCGAAAAGCCGCCCGAGAATGCCCTTGCCCTTGCGACCGCGCGGCGCATCCATCGCCACCATCGTTGCCCGGCCGCCCCCGGTCACACCTTCCCGGTTCGGAAGCGGCGTCGCCTGCGTCACCAGGTGCGGCTCGCGCTTTTCATAAAACGCGTTGCCCCCGGCCGAGGCGACGTAATGCATATTGTCATAATTCGCCCGGTAATACTGCGCATGGAAGAACCGCGCCTTGTTCACACGCGGGTGCCGCTCGCCCGCGAGCACCGAGGACGCCGCCTCACGCACGCGCGCCACGGACGCCCTCTCGGTCATCGGCTTCGACATCACCCCCGGCGCGAACTGGTTCTTCTGACCGACCACGGCACAGACGTCATTGGGAAAATCCGGGCTGGCCACCCGGTTCATCACGACCGATCCGACCGCGACCATCCCGTCCCGGCTCGACCGGTTACTCTCGAAATACATCGCCCGCGACATGCATTCGAGTTGCTTGGACGAGAACCTCTCGCCCCCCGTCCGCTTGCCACAGCCCGCGACCACCACGAGCGCACAGAGCGAGCCGACCAAAACGCCACGCGTGATGCCAAAACCAGCCATGAAATATCCTGTCTGTCCCAATGCGATCTGGCGCCAAGGATACCGAAAGCCAGCCTTGAAAATCAATGGGCGCCACGCGCGGGGTCGGCAGGCCCCTGCCGACAGGGTTTCAAATCACGCGCCGGACGCGAGACGTCAGTCCGCGACCTTCTTCACGAACTCGGACTTCAGCCCCATCGGCCCGATCCCCGGCACCTTGCAGTCGATGTCGTGATCGCCGTCGACCAGCCGGATGCCCTTGACCTTGGTCCCGACCTTGACGATCGAGGACGACCCCTTGACCTTCAGGTCCTTGATCACCGTCACCGTGTCCCCGTCGGCAAGCACATTGCCCACGCTGTCGCGCACCTCGGCGGCGGCTTCGGGCGTCCACTCGTGCCCGCACTCTGGGCAGACGAGCAAAGCGTCCATCTCGTAGGTGAAGGTCGAAGCGCAGTCGGGGCACGGGGGCAAGGTATCGGTCATGGCGTCCCATAGCCCACCGCCCCGGTCAGGACCAGAGCCAAAACGTCACGCCCCCCGCGCTTGACGCCTCCCGCCGCCCGTCTCAAGGTTAGTCAGCACTCAGGAGGATATCCCATGACCCACCCCAAGTCCCTGCGCACCCTTGCCTGCCTCGCCGTCCTCGCCCTGCCAATCCCCGCCGCGGCACAGGATCTCGTCGGCAGCTACGTGGCCTATATCGGCACCGCCGATCTCTATAACTCCAAGGGCGCCCGGCTGACCGAGCCGTGGCAGGTCCTGCGCCAGGACCGCGCCAACGTGCACCGCTTCGGCGTCAGCCAGGCGGGCGACGAATGGGACCCCTTCTTCGGCAGCATCGACAATCGCGCCATCATGGAGCGCATGGTGATGAACGGCACCATCGACCCCGGCGCGGCCCGCACGCTGGTCAACGGCGGGGCCACGGTCTTCGTGCGGATCTTCGGCCGGGGCAACCGAGGCGAATTCATCCGCGTCACCGTATCGGGGAACTGACCCCCCTTCATCGTGCCACAAATATCCTCGCCGAAGGCATGAAGTGCGCCGCGCCGCAGGCGCGGCGCCCACCGCGACGGGGCACAGCCCCGGCGCAAAACCTCAGGGACGCATATCCCCGGTTTCCATGAACCGCTGGTGCCAGGACAGGCTCTCGGACGGGAGTTGCGGCGTCTGCAACCCGTAAGCCCCCGCCATGGCGCGGTCGTAATAGGCCCGCAATGCATCGCGGTAATCGGGGTGCGCGCAGGTCTCGATGATCGCCGCCGCGCGTTTCTTCGGCCCGAGACCGCGCAGGTCCGCCAGCCCCTGCTCGGTCACCAGCACCTGCACGTCCTGCGTGATATGATCCACGTGACTGGCCTGCGGCACGATGGTGGAAATCTTGCCGCCCTTCGCCGTGGACGGGCTGACGAAGATCGAAATGTAGGCGTTACGCGCGAAATCCCCCGACCCGCCGATCCCGTTCATGATCTTTGACCCCATCACCAGGGTCGAATTCACGTTGCCGTAAATATCCGCCTCGATCATCCCGTTGGTCGCGATCACGCCCAGGCGCCGGATCACCTCCGGGTGGTTGGAAATCTCGGTCGTGCGCAGGATCACCTTGTCGCGGTAGAACTCCATGTTCTCGCGAAACCGCTTCGCCCCCTCGGGCGACAGCGACAGCGCCGTGGTCGAACAGCACGTCACCTTGCCCGCGTCGAGCAGATCCAGCATCCCGTCCTGCAACACCTCGGTATAGGAGGTCAGCTCCCGAAACGGCGCGTCGCGCAGCCCGTCCAGAACCGCGTTGGTGATATTGCCGACGCCTGATTGCAGCGGCAACAGCCGATCCGTCAGCCGCCCCGCGCGCACCTCGTCTTCGAGGAACCCGATCAAATGCCCGGCGATCTGGCGCGAGCAGTCGTCGATGGGCGAAAACGGGCTGTTCCGGTCCGGCAGGTCGGTCAGCACGATCCCCGCAATCTTGTCGGGGTCGCAGCGAAACGTGGTCTGCCCGATCCGGTCGTCGGTCCGCGTCATCGGGATCGGCACCCGGTTCGGCGGCAACGCGGTGCCGTAATAGATATCGTGCATCCCCTCCAGCGCGAGGTCATGCCAACCGTTCACCTCCAGGATCACCTTCTCGGCACAGTCGATCCAGGTCCTGTTGTTGCCCACGCTGGTCGCCGGGATCAGCGAGCCATCGGCATGAATGCCCGCCACTTCGATCACCGCCACGTCGAGCTTGCCGAAGAACCCTTCCCAGACCATCGGGGCCACGTGGCTCAGGTGCATGTCGAGATACTCGATCTCGCCCTTGTTGATCTTTTCGCGCCCCACCGGGTCCGAATTATACGGCAGCCGGTATTCGATGGCATCCGAGCGGCTCAGCGCCCCGTCCAGCTCCGGCCCCGTGGACGCCCCGGTCCAGAGCTTGATACGAAACGCCTCGCCCGCCGCATGGACGGCATCGATCCGCGCGGCCAGCGCCGGCGGGATCGCCTTGGGATAGCCCGATCCGGTGAACCCGGACATACCGACGGTATCCCCGGACTTGATCAATGCCGCCGCCTGGTCCGCCGTCATGACCCGGTCCCGCAGGGCCAAGTGTTCGATCCGTTCGATGCTCACATCCATCTCCTTCGCGCGTGTTTCGCACACCCTCTTAGCAGAGATTGCAAAAGAAATTTTGCCCTGCCGCAATACGCTGTCGAAACTCCCGCCACGTCAACCTCTGCAACATCGACAAGGCACCGCACGGCGCATTACCCGGCCCAAGGCAGACAATCGTATGCACAGGTTGTGCACAGGTTGTGTACGCGGATCATACACCGGAAACCTCTTGTTTTGTTGACGTTAACCCTGTTTTTGCGCCTTTTCCGCTCCCACCATCCGTAAACACGCCCCGTCCCCCGGCGCACGCCGCGTTAACCATTCCACTGCCGATTTCCCGGACATGCCCTAGCCCCCGCCCCCGGCCTCGGTGTAGGGTGCCCGAAAACCAAGCAGTAGCCCCCATGTCCGACACCTTTCTCGACGACGATCTCCCCGAAAACCGCTTTCAGCGCGCCCGCGAAGCGCAGGCCGCAGCGGTGATGGAAGACTACGTCGAATTGATCGGTGATCTCATCGAGGAACTGGGCGAAGCCCGCGTCGCCGACATCGCCGACCGCATGGCCGTGGCGCAACCCACCGCCACCAAGGCTGTCGCCCGTCTGAAACGCGAAGGCCTCGCCACCTCCCGCCCCTATCGCGGCGTGTTCCTGACCGACGCGGGCACCGAGCTGGCCGACCGGGTCCGCGCCCGTCACCGCACCATCGTGGACTTTCTCACGGCCGTCGGCGTGCCGCCGGAAAGCGCGGAACTCGACGCCGAAGGTATCGAACACCACGTCAGCCAGGCCACGCTTGAGGCTTTCGAGAGCTTTCTGAAATCAAAGGGTTAGAGCATGTCGCACAAAAGTGGGAACCGGTTTTGTGCTCCTCGGACATGCGAAATCAAAGACATAGGCCGCCGACGCCGCGTCCTGCTTTTCACCGCCCGCGCCCTGCCCTAGGCTTTCGACAAAGCACAGGAGGACCGCAGATGGGCAGCCCGCATATCTCCACCGAGATGGAAGTGAAACCGGATTGGATCGACTACAACGGCCATATGAACATGGCCTATTACAACGTCTTGTTCGATCACGCGGCGGACGAATTCTACCCGATCATCGGCCTTGGCGAAGACTACGCCAAGACCCGCCAACTCACCACCTACACCGCGGAATTCCACATCTGCTACCTGCGCGAATTGCACCTCGGGCAAAAGGTCCGCGTCCATAGCTGGATACTGGATTACGACGAGAAACGCTTCCACACGTTCCAGGAAATTCACCACCCCGACGGCTGGATCGCCGCAACCGCCGAAGCGCTTGGCCTGCATATCGACATGACCGGCCCGAAAGTGGCCCCGATGCCCGAGGATATCCTGTCTAATTTCAAGGACTTCGCGGACAAACACAAACCCGACACCTGGCCCGACCGCGCCGGTCGCGCCATCGGGATCAAACGCTGAGGACCGCGCGCCACACCGGGCCGCACGTCCGGCCATAACGCCTTGGACCTCCCCGCGAAAATCGCGTAGCGTCTCTGCGATCACGAAAAGGGCTGTGCCATGCAACGCTACGAATACAAGGTCGTTCCGGCCCCCAGGAAAGGCAAGCGCGCCAAGGGCGTGAAAGGCCTCGAAGCTCGCTTTGCGCACACGCTGTCGGAGGCCCTGAACGAGCTTGCCATCGAGGGCTGGGAATACCTGCGCGCCGACACGCTTCCGGTGGAGGAACGCTCCGGCCTGACCAGCAAACACACTTCGTTTCAATCCCTTCTGGTGTTTCGCCGCCCCGCCAACGTCGCCGGTCTCATCGAACGCCACGACGCCTTTACCGAGAACGCCTTTGCCGACGAGGACGAGGAAGATCTCGGCGTCGAAACCGAGGTGGAAGAAGACGAAACGGATACCGCCGAAGAGCCCTCGCAGACCAAGTCCTGACGCGCGCCGTCACGCGCCCGAGGCGGCGGAAAATCACCCAAAGGTGAAACGGCAACGATTTTTTCCCCCGCCCCCTTCTCTCCCGGGGAAAAAGCGCTAAACTCTCGTGCTCGAGTCGAAAAGAGTGGTGCCATGACCAAAGACGATCCCTTCGGTTTCGACATTTCGGTGTCTGCCTCAAAGAAGAAAAAGCCGCGCGGCAAGCGGGGCATGTCGGGGGCGTTCGAAACCTCCACGCGGGTGTGCGAACACCCCGGATGCGAGGAGCAGGGACAATACCGCGCCCCACGCAGCCCGGATCATCTCGACGAATACCTGTGGTTCTGCAAGGACCACGTGCGCGAATACAATCTGAAATGGAACTTCTTCAACGGCGCGACCGAAGAGGAAATGGACGAACAGGCCGCCAAGGACCGGGTCTGGGAGCGCGACACCAAGAGCTTCAAGCAATCCGCCGAACAGCGCGCCTGGGCGCGTCTCGGCGTGGATGACCCGCACCAGGTTCTGGGCGGCAACGCCACGCAGAACCCCGGCAAGACCGACCCCGGTGCCGCCACCCGTCGCCTGCCACCGAAAGAGCGCCGCGCGATCGAGATCCTCGATGCTCGGGACCACTGGTCCAAGGCCGAGATTCGCAAGGCTTACAAAGCCTTGATCAAGGTTCTTCACCCGGACATGAACGGCGGCGACCGGTCGCAGGAAGAGCAGTTGCAGGAGGTCGTCTGGGCCTGGGACCAGATCAAGGAAAGCCGCAGCTTCCGGTGAAACGTCTTCTCGTCACCGGCGCCTCCGGCACGGTGGGACAAGAGGCCCTTCGCGCGCTCCCCGCGCAAGGCTGACCGCCGCACCCGTCACCGCCCGAACCCCAGGCGCCGTTCCCGTCCCTACAGGGCCGGTATTGCGCCTATAGCACCGCTTCGACCGCGTCCCGGTAAACGAACCCGTCATTCAAGCGTCGCGTCGAAGGTAATCACCACGCGGTCATCAGCGCTCGCCACCTCGGTTGCGATCTTGGCATTCAGGATGTCCCGCCCCGAGAACTCGATTGCCGTTTTTTCAAGCTCGGCCTCGTGCGGACGGATGCTGTAGCCGTCGCTTTCGAGGGCTGCCGACCAGTCTCCGAACAACTCATCGACATCGGTGGCGGTGCTGAATGAAAACATCCGGATGCTGGAGCCGATTGCGCGATCCGTTTGGATTTCGGCATCATCGGGCAATGCCAGAACCTCTGGCACCCAGCTTTGGGGCATCTCGTCGGCATAGACGATCACTGTCGCGAAGAGCGTCAGCACAAGGCCGAACAACATGTCCCTGACGTGTCCGCCAAGGCGGTGAAACGCAAAGCCGTCCAGGAAGGTGCGGGGCGGGGCCGCGACGCAGACTGCGCCGATAGGGCTGGATGCAGTGATCATGAACGCAAACGTATCGTCGGCGTTCGTATGTTCAACACGGTTTCCCTCGCCCGCACAGAGCATTGGCGGATTTCCGCGAGCCTGTCGTCAGGGGCGCCACCTACGCGTCAGCAAGTTTCCGCGCCCCGTGTTGCACTGAAATACATGGAAAATAGGTTGCCCCAAACATGCAACCGAAACGGAGAAGATTGAAATGCTCAAAACCAGGTTTCTCACCACGACCCTCACGGCGTTTACCATCGCCATTGCACCGGTCGCCACGCTGCCTGCCATGGCACAGGAAGGAAACGTGCAGGCGGAGATCTCGGATTCGGAACTCGACGCCTTTGTCGTGGCCTACAAAGACGTCATCGCCATCGAACAGTCCTACAGTGCCCAACTCGTAGATGCCGCTGATGACGCCCAAAGACAGGCGATCATCAACGAGGCACAAGCCGAGATGACGCAAGCCGTCGAAGAAGCCCCGGATATCGAGGTCGGTCGCTATGTCGAAATCCTGCAGATCGCACAGGCCGACCCCGATCTTCAGGCCGAGTTGACCGCCAAGCTTCAGGACTAACCTCGTCGAGCTTGGTGTCACGGCGCGTCCGCAGGAGGCTTCCCTTCTGCGGGCGTGCGGTCGCTGGGGTCATCCAGCCCGTTCGGTCGCCTCTTCGCGCATCACCTGGTATTCGAGATCCATCAGCATCACGCGCCATTCGTCCTTGGACCGGGTGACCTCGTAGGTCACACCCTCTTTCCCGGCAAAGACCGGGCGGGACGGGCTGGCAGCGATCGTTGCGGTGATGAAGGTTCGACGTTCCATGGGTCTGGCGTTTGGTATCCTTGGGTTGTGGAAGGATTGGTGGCAAGGGCGCCATGACGCGCCCCCGCCTCTGCTCGATCCTATGCGACTTACATCGCCGGGAGGAGCACTTCGTCGATCACGTGGATCACGCCGTTCGACTGGTCGACATCGGCGATCGTGACGTCGGCCACGCGGCCGCGCTCGTCTTCGATCATGATCTCGTCACCGTCGTAAGTGGCTTGCAGCGTGCAGCCGCCCACGGTTTCGACCGGGTGGGTGCCGCCATCGTCGTCGATCATGCCCTTGATCGCGTCCGACATCGCGTCGGCGGCAACCACGTGGCAGGTCAGCACATTGGTCAGCATCTCCTTGTTTTCCGGCTTGAGCAGGTCTTCGACCGTGCCGCCGGCAAGATTGCCAAAGGCTGCGTTGGTCGGGGCGAAAACCGTGAACGGGCCCGGACCGGACAACGTTTCCACGAGGCCGGCAGCCTTCACGGCAGCAACGAGCGTGGTGTGGTCTTCGGAGTTGACGGCGTTCTCGACGATGTTTTTGTCAGCGAACATGGGCGCACCACCCACCATCGGGTTGCCGGTTTCCGAATGGCTCTCGGCGAAAGCGGCACCGGCGGTCAGTGCGAATGCGGCGGCTGCGGTTGTCAGTGTCTTGCGAAGCATGTGTATCTCCCTAAGGTCTGGATTGTCCCCGATCCGTTTGATCGGAGTTGCCAGAAGCCACGGACCCGTTTCGGAATGAGTTTCGCGTATTGTGATTTTTTTCTTTATTTTCAGGTCACAGCGCCGTGAACACAATCGCAAGACACAGGAAAAGAAGGGGTTTCAGCCACGAGTTCCGCTGGAGTTTTCTTCAAGAAAACCTGCCTCGCGCGGCTCCTTGCAGCAAGTGGCGCAAGCTCATGAACAGATGGAATGGGCGTAACTCAGAGCGTCACGATCTCGCCAGAGGCGATCACCGGCCCTGTCGGCGCGCCCGTCGGCGAACCGGTCGGCGGCTCCACGGAAACGGCCAGAACGCCGCCTTCAAGGCTTTGCGCCACATCCGGCGACAGAAGGAGCCGCGCGGGATCGGTTTCGGGCAAGAGACCCAGCGACACCGGCGGGTTGTCCCCTTCGATGAGCCACAGCTCATGCGCGGTGCCCTCCTGCGGGGCCAGCGACGGGATCACGTAAAGCTCCCCCGTGGTGTCGTCATAGCCTGCGGCGAGGATAATCGTGCCATCCTCCCCAGCCAGATCGGCGTGATAGACCGGATCGACCGGCGGCAAAACGCCCGTGCCCACGGGCACGAACAACAAGACGAGCGCCAGGACACCAGCCAGAAGCCCGGTGATACCGGGGATGAGCCAGCGCGGCGTCTTGGTTTCATCGAACAGACGCGCTTCGATCTTGCGGCGCACGCGCACGGGCGGTTGGACGGCCTCGACGGTCTCATCGGCCATCGTCGCGAAATCTTCCTGCCATCGCGCAACCAGCGTCGCGAGGTCGGCATCCCGCTGGACGCGTTCGGCAAAAGCCGCCGCTTCGTCCTTCGACATCAACCCGAGCACGTATTCAGCGGCCCTTGCGCGATCGTCTTCTGGCAGAGCTTCTTCGCTCATGGCTCCAGACATTCCCTCAATTTTATCAGGCTGCGGCGCAGCCAGGTTCGCATCGTGTTGAGCGGCACATTGAACCGCTCGGCCAGATCGGCGTAGGTTTCGCCGTCCAGGTAGGCCGCGCGCACCGCGCTGGCCCGGTCTTCTTCAAGCGTGTCGAAACACTCCTCGATCCGTCTTGCCTCTCCCATCGCGACAACCCTTGCTTCGGCGCCCGGAGACGCGTCAGCCATGGCGGCGATCTTGTCGTCGCCGTCATGGTCATCACGCCGGGCGCGCAGACGGTCAATCGAATGATTTCGCGCAATCGTGATGAGCCAGGTCATCGGGCTGGCTTTGCCAGCCGTGTATTTCTTGGAGCCGTGCCAGATCTTGACGAAGATTTCCTGCAACGCATCCTCGGCTTCGGCCCTGTCTTTCAACACACGCAGAGCGATCCCGAAAAGTTTCGCGGAGGTATTGTCATAAAGGTTCTGGAAGGCGCGGCGATCACCCAATGCGCAGCGGGCGATCCACGTCTCGATGTCCTCTCGTGTTGCCATTCAACCCTCGTAAACCTCACGTCACTCTAGGCGAAAATCTGGACCTGTCCACAGTGTGCCGCCTCGCCCCCTTTTCCTCGCCTGCGAAACCGTTATGTTGCGGCCCTGACGAAACGCAAGGCTAAGGATTCACCGATGGCGGACGGCACCAGCGACATTAACGCAAAACCCACCGAAGAGGTTTCCGTCCGCGATGTCTTTGGCATCGACACGGACATGACGGTCAAAGGGTTCGAAAAGCGCACCGACCGCGTTCCCGAATTCGACTCGACCTACAAATTCGATCCGGACACGACGCTCGCCATCCTCGCGGGCTTTCGCAACAACCGCCGGGTGATGATCCAGGGCTACCACGGCACCGGCAAATCCACGCACATCGAACAGGTGGCCGCGCGGCTCAACTGGCCGACGGTGCGCGTGAACCTCGACAGCCACATCAGCCGGATCGACCTGATCGGGAAAGACGCGATCAAGCTGAAAGACGGCAAACAGGTCACCGAGTTCCACGAAGGCATCCTGCCCTGGGCGCTGCGCAACCCCGTCGCCATCGTCTTCGACGAATACGATGCAGGCCGCGCGGACGTGATGTTCGTGATCCAGCGCGTGCTGGAAACCGACGGCAAGCTGACGCTGCTCGACCAGAACAAGATCCTGACGCCCAACCCCTATTTCCGTATTTTCGCCACGGCCAACACCGTGGGCCTGGGCGATACGACCGGGCTGTATCACGGCGTGCAACAGATCAACCAGGCGCAGATGGACCGCTGGTCGCTCGTTGCCACGCTGAACTATCTCAGCCACGATGCCGAGACGAACATCGTTCTCGCCAAGTCGCCGCATTACAACACCGACAAGGGCCGCAAGCAGGTCAGCCAGATGGTGACGGTGGCCGACCTGACCCGGACCGCCTTCATGAACGGCGACCTGTCCACCGTCATGTCACCGCGAACCGTTATCAACTGGGCGCAGAACGCCGAGATTTTCCGCGACGTCGGCTATGCCTTCCGCCTGACCTTCCTCAACAAGTGCGATGAGCTGGAGCGTCAGACCGTGGCAGAGTTCTACCAGCGCTGCTTCGACGAAGAGCTCCCCGAAAGCGCCGCCAACGTGGCGCTTGGGTGAACGTCGCGGGTTCTGACGGGCACGGGTGAAGACCACGGCGATGATCGAAAAGATCAGGCATCAGGTGAGGGCCTCGAAGACTTACAAGGCTCTCGCCGCACGCCGCACTGGCACCGTCGTCTGCCAGCTCAACCAAGCGGGTATGTATAGCTGCATCAACCGCGCGGCATGGTTTGCGCATCTGTGCGCGCGTGACGGGCGCGACATGGTCATCGAGTGGTCTTTGCCCGCCTATTTCGACCCCCGTCTGAACGTCGATCCCTGGACCACCTTTTTCGAACCGATCTTTCCGGGCGCGAAGAAGCCGCGCCATCCCTATCCGTTCGCGCATGACATCTATCACGAGGAAAGCTTCCGGCGTCCCGACCATCCGCTGGAGCCGGTGAAATACAAGACGGTGCGCGACAGCCGGACCCTGCCCGCCGACCGGCACGAGGGTCACGCGATCTTGAAGAAATACATCCGGCACAACGAGACCACCCAGGCCTTCATTGACGATTTCTACGACACTTTCGTCGATGGTCCCCTGATCGGATTGCACATGCGCGGTCCCGGGGGCGTCCACGGCGGTGGTGCGCAACTTCGCCAGATGCTCGACCCCGACAACCCGGTGCCCTACGACCATTACTTCACCGCCGCAGACCGCGCGCTGGACGAAACCCCGGATGCCACCCTGTTCGTGTGTTCCGACAGCCAGGAGGCGGTGGACCGCGCCGTTACCCGATATGGAAAGTCGCGCATCCTGACCTATCCTTCGCAGCGCTCGGACTACGGCGAGATCCATTCGATCAACGGGCGCCGCGATTTCAACGACGGCCGGTCCTTCCCGAAATACAAGCTCGGCATCGACATCATCGTCGAGGCCAATATCCTCGCCAGGTCGGTTCATTTCGTCCACGGCAACAGCCACGTGGCGAATAATATCCTCTGCATCAACCCGGACATGGCGAACACCTACGTCTACGCCCCGATCGAAGCCGACTACCTTGAGCGCGCGCGTCTGGAACACGAGCGCAACCTGGCGCATGGCACCACCGGCGACTGACACAAGCCGCCCCCCGTTCCATCCACCCGGCTCTCGGCGCAGACGTAACGAAATCTTGGGAAAAACGTTCTTTACAGGAAATAATATGCTGCCATGCTCAAATTATGAGCGGTTTGAAAACTTTCCTGTGGGCATGTCTGGCCATGATCGCACTCCCCGCCGCCACCTTCGCGGCACCGCCTGACCTGTCCCAGAAATTCGCGACCTGCGCCGGGCGGCTTTCGGCCCAGATGGAGTTCCAGTGGCTGCTGGGCGGGGACGCAGATGCGACGCAGGCAGAACGCGATGCGATGCTGTCCTTGCTGTCGGCCGTGATGGCCGAAGACGGCGCGACGGAAACGCTGGCCCGCCGGATCGAAGCGAAACACGCGCAAACGGCGCTTTTGACCCGTGGCCATTTCAACGACGACGAAGATGACGCGGCTTGGGCGCGGCTCCGGGCCGAGGTCGAGATTGGCGGCTGCCGCGCGCTTCTCCTCGGATGAGGCGCGCTTGCAAGGCCTGACCGCCCTTGGGGCGGACCCAGATAATTCTGCACCCAGAACGCGAAAAGGCCCGCCACTCGGACGGGCCTTTTGTTTGTCTGTCAGTCGCTTAGGCAGCTTTGGCCTGAGCCTCTTCCTCGCGCGCCGCCTTGGTGGCATTCGCCCACCAGACGAGGTCATCGAACATACCTTGAGCCGACGGTTTCAGGTTGTCTTCCACCGCCGCGATCCCCGCGCCTCCGGCAATCGGGTGCGCCTGGAAGAAATCGGCCCCGCCGAGGTGCAGCGCGGAGCGGATCGGAACCATCTGAAGCTCGACCGCGATCTGGCGCAGGTGCTCGACAGACCGGACAGCGCCCATGGAGCCGTAACCGAAGGCGGTCACGGGCTTTTTCACCCATTCGTTATAGGCCTGATCCATCGCGTTCTTCATCGCGGCAGGCATGGAGTGGTTATACTCGGCGGTCAGCCAGATGTAGCCGTCGAACTCGGCAATCTTCTGCTGCCATGCGATCGCTTTCGGGTCCGTCGACGGGGCCCAGAGGTTCGATGCGGCTTCGTTGAAGAGCGGCAGGTCGAAGTCCTTCAGATCGACGAGCTCGACCTCGAAATCGTCGCGGGTCTTGGCCTGCTCCAGCAGCCAGTTGGCGGGTTCATCGGCCCAGCGGGCGTCGCGGGTGGACCCGATGATAAGGGCAATCTTGGGGGTGGTCATGGTCTCAACTCCTGTTGAATGTGTCTCTTGACCAACACTTGCCCTCGCACGCTTAGTCATTCAACGGGGCGTTCTGTGCGGCATTGCGCAGACTCTGTGCAGGTGCAGCAACCGCCCCCGCCCGTCGCGTCACGGCTTGCTCCCGCGCCATCGCGGTGGTTTAACTCATGCCATGTCCAAGACCTCCGACAACCCCGCCGACCCGTTCAAGAAGGCGCTCGCCGAAGCCACCAAAGTGCTGGCCAACGACACCGAATTGAACGTGACTTACACGGTCGATCCCTCCGGCACCTCCGGCGACACCATGCGCTTGCCGCAGGTCACGCGCCGGATGACGCAGGAAGAAGTGCTGCTGGCCCGCGGGACGGCGGATGCCCTCGCCATGCGGCGCAAGTTCCACGATGGCCCGACGCACGCGCGATTTGCCCCGTCGGGAGACATGGCGCGCGCGATCTACGAAGCGATGGAAACCGCCCGCTGTGAAGCGATGGGCGCGCGGGTCATGCCCGGCACCGCGTCCAACATCGACCACAAGATCGCCGACGAAGCCGTGCGCAAGGGCTACCTGGGCATCACGCAGCAAACCGACGCGCCCTTGGCCGAGGCCGCCGGGTATTTCGTGCGACAGGCCGCAACGGGGCGCGACCTGCCCCCCGGCGCGAGCCACGTTCTGGACCTCTGGCGCGACTTCATCGAAGGCCAGGCGGGCGCGACGATGGAAGACCTGCAAGACAAGCTCTCTGACCAGACCGAATTCGCGCGCTTTACACGCCGCGTGATCGAGGATCTGGGCTACGGCGACCAGTTGGGCGACGACCCTGACTACGACGACGAGGATCAGGACGAGGCCGAAGAGGACGATCAGGAGCAGGAAGAAGAGCAAGGCGAAGAGGAAGCCTCCGACGATCAGGACGACGACGAAGGCGCCACCGCCGAACAGGAGCAGGAACAAGAGCAGGACGAGAGCGAGGCGCAGGTCTCGATGGACGAGCTTGCCGACGACGAGATGGGCGACGAGGCCGAAATGCCAGAGGCCGACGCTCCGCTCGATCCTCCGCCCCCGCCGCCGGCCTCGGAAGCCGACCCGAATTACACGGTCTATCTCGACAC
>DOUP01000118.1:0-720 GCA_003520545.1 Maritimibacter sp.
CCGGCACCTGGATCAGGATACGATCCTCGCCCTGGCGCTGAATGGTCGGCTCCCGCGTGCCCACTTCGTCGACGCGGCGGCGGATGATCTCAAGCGATTGCTGAATGGTCCGGTCGTCGGTGGCCAGTTTTTCGGCCTCCGACAATTGCACCGTGATCACGTCCCCCGACGTGGAGACGACGAAATTCGTCGATCCGGTCCCGGTGATGGTCATCACGGGTTGCGCCAGCGCACGGATCAGCTGCGCCGTATCCTCGATGTTCTCGGGGTTCCCGATCCGGATCTGAAGCGTGCCGTCATCGGTGTCCAGCCGCCGGATGGTCCCGACGATGGACCGGCTTTCCCGAAGCACCGGGAACACCTCCTGCCAGATCGAATCCATCCGCTGCTCATAGACATCCTCGACCTGCACTTCGGCGAGCAGATGCGCCCCGCCCCGCAGGTCAAGCCCGAGGTTCACCAGCGACGAGGGCAGCCATTCCGGCCAGGCCCCGCGCTGCGCCTGAAGCTCTTCAGTGGCCTCCCCCCCGGCAAGCTCGATGGCCTTGACCGCGTCATTGTGGGTCTCGACCCGTGGATAGAACAGGTTCGGCGCCGCATAGGCCAAACCCAGGACCACCAGACCGATGATCACGATCCGTTTGAATAGCGAAATGTTCAGCATCTGGACCCTGCCCTGCCGTTGGAGTGGTGCGCGGGCTTACTTGGCCTCGGCGGGTT
>DOUP01000118.1:759-6382 GCA_003520545.1 Maritimibacter sp.
TGGCGCGCACCCTATATGGGCCCCAATAGGTTGGCAAGCAATGGGCGGCGGAAACCGAGGCGGCCCCTCATGGCCCCCGCGCCCGGTTTCATCGCGATGAAACCGGCCCGAAATCATCGCAATGATTTCGTCCGAGACACCCGCCCAATGGTCCCTTGGCAAAGGCACCCCCGGTCTGTTCAATGCGCGCATTGGGAGAACGTAATGAGTAAAACGAACAAGCCAGCCTCATTCCTCGACTGGATCGGCATCAATTCAGTGCCTGACTATGACAAGGCTCCGAAGACTGGGCGGGTCATTGGCGTTTTCCTCCAAGCACTCGCCCTCTTGATCTTTTTGGTCGCGCTTGCCTTGCTCACCGCGTTTGGCCTTGCGGTCTATAAAGCCATCGCAGCGGGAACCGAGATCGAAGGCGCGGCGATCCGCAATGTTGGCCTCGCCCTTGCCGCAGTCTTTGGCGCACCATTCTTGGTCTGGCGGAGCGTCGTCGCTCAGAAACAGGCCGATATCGCCGAACAGAGCCAAATCACCGAGCGCATAAACAAAGCGGTCGAAAACCTCGGCGCATCGCGCAGTATCAAACGCCAACGACGGCTTTCCAGCGGTGAACTCGCCCACCTGCTCGACGACAACGGCGAACCGGATCTTTCGCAACCGCTTTACGAGGATATCACCGAACCAAACATCGAAGTCCGCATCGGCGCGATCTACGCCCTCGAGCGTATCGCCCAAGACAGCCTGCGCGACCACGTCCAGATCATGAAAACCCTCACCGCCTATATCCGGGAGAACGCGCCCGCTTCGCTAGCCGAAGATTTCCCGGAACCAGAGTGGGACGTCATGCCGGATGACCTGAACCCCGAAGACCGCAAAGCGCGCGAGGCCGCGCGCATGGAGCGTTTCGGGCGGAATCCGTCCGAGTCGAAGGTGTGGCCTTGGGCCCGGAATCTGACGTGCCCCACGGATATTCAGGCCGCCCTGACCGTGATCGGGCGGCGCGAGGCAACCCAAAAGAACAGGGAAAAGGACGACACACGCCTCGAACCGACAGGCTATAGGCTCGACCTACGCCAAACCTGCCTCCAGGGCGCGGACTTGTCCAACACCGACTTGGCCAACGCAGACTTCAAAGCCGCGCGGCTAGAGGGGGCGATCCTTACCAAGGCGCATCTGGAGCGGGCGAACCTCTTCGGGACGCATCTGGAGGGGGCGAGCGGCCACGGGGCGCATTTGGAGGGGGCGCACCTCTTCTCGGCGCATTTGGAGGGGGCTGCACTCTTAGGGGCGCATCTGGAGAGGGCCCACCTCGTCGGGGCGCATCTGGAGGGCGCGGACCTCGACCATGCGCATCTCGAGGGCGCGTCCCTCGTCGAGGCGCATCTAGAGGGCGCAAACCTCGGCAGGGCTCATCTGGAGAAGGCAGACCTACACGGGGCGCATCTGGAGGGCGCAACCCTCGTCGTGACCCATTTGGAGGGGGCGAGTCTAATCCGGGCGCATCTGGAAGGGGCGAACCTCAGCGAAGCGCATCTGGAGGGCGCGGACCTTGGCGGGACGCATCTGGACCAATCCACCGCTTTCCACGCCGCGCATACGAGCCTCGCGGCGCTGCGATCGGTGGATCTCACAGGTATTCGCCTGACCGGCGATCAGATCAATGCTATGTTCGGCGATGCCTCCGTGATCCTGCCTGCGACCATCCCCCGACCTAGCCATTGGCCAAACGACTCTCTCAGCGCGAGACGCTTCATCTATGAATGGGTCGGCTACGAATCCGACCCCGGCGCCTACCGCCCGCCGCAGCACCCCGACCGGCAGTAGCGGCGCACCGCGCGGTGCCGACCCAGAAGTTTACCAATTCGTTATCTGCACGCGCGTATGCACAGATGTCATACACATTGTGCACGCCGGTCATACACCGCCCAAAGGCGGGGTAACGTCGCGCCCGCCCCGGTTACCTTTGCCGCCGTCTTTCCCCCGATTTCACCCTTTCCCCTCCCGGTCTTAATGAGGCATAACCCGCCCGAACGACCATCAAAGGACCCGAGCCATGCACGATATCCGCACGATCCGCGACAACCCCGAGGCTTTCGATACCGCCATGGCGCGGCGCGGTCTGTCGGGCGTGTCGGCCGAGGCCCTGGCCATGGACGAAGCCCGCCGCGCGGCGATCCTCAAGGCCGAAACCGAACAGGCCGAGGCCAACAAGGCCGCCAAGGCGATCGGCGCGGCCAAGGCCTCCGGCGACGAGGCCGAGTTCGAACGCCTGCGCGCCGAAGTCGCTGACAAGAAACAACAAATCGCCGCTCTGAACGAAGAAGCGAAAGAGCTGGACGCCAAGCTCACCGACTTCCTCATGGGTCTCCCCAACGTGATGGCCGAGGATGTGCCGGACGGGGCGGACGAGGACGAGAATGTCGAGATCAAGCGCTGGGGCACGCCCCGCACCTTCGATTTCAAACCGCTCGAACACTACGACCTGCCCGCCGTGAAGGACGGTCTGGATTTCGAAACCGCCGCCAAGCTCTCCGGCTCCCGCTTTGCCGTCCTCACCGGCGCCGTCGCCCGCGTCCACCGCGCGCTGGCCCAATTCATGCTTGATACCCACGTGGTAGAAAACGGCCTGACCGAAGCCATCACCCCCGTCCTCGTGCGCGAAGACATGATGTACGGCACCGGCCAACTGCCGAAGTTCGGCGAGGACAGCTACCAGACCACGAACGGCTGGTGGCTGATCCCGACCGCCGAGGTGACGCTGACCAACTTCGTGAACGGCGAGGTGCTCGACGCGGACGACCTGCCGCGCCGCTACGCCGCCCACACGCAATGCTTTCGCTCCGAGGCGGGCAGCGCGGGCAAGGACACGGCGGGGATGCTCCGCCAGCACCAGTTCGAGAAGGTCGAAATGGTCTCGATCACTCGGCCCGAAGACTCAGAGGCGGAACATCAACGCATGACCCGCTGCGCCGAAGATATACTCGAACGGCTTGGGCTGGCCTATCGCACCGTTGTCCTTTGCACTGGCGATCTGGGCTTTGGCATGAAACGAACCCATGACATCGAAGTCTGGTTGCCCGGCCAAAATGCCTATCGTGAAATCAGTTCCGTCTCGCTGGCTGGCGACTTCCAAGCCCGCCGCATGAACGCGCGCTATAAACCCGCGGATGGGGGCAAACCGCAATTTGTGCACACACTGAATGGCTCCGGTCTGGCCGTCGGTCGCGCGCTGATTGCTGTGCTGGAAAATGGCCAGCAAGAGGATGGATCTGTGACCCTGCCCGAGGCGCTGCACCCCTATCTGCGCGGCAAAACGCGGATCACTGCGGATGGTGAAATCGTCTAATCGCCACACCCTTAATACACAAAAGCCCAGCCTCCTCAGCTGGGCTTTTTTCTTGTCACAAATATCCCAGGGTGAGCGCGAAGCGCGAGGGGCAGAGCCCCTACCCCTTCATCCTAATGCCACCCCCTGACGCCCCGCCAAATCCACAAAATACTGCCACGCCACCCGGCCTGATCGTGCCCCACGTGTGGCCTGCCATTCGATTGCTTCGGCCCGCAGGGATTCATCGTCAAGCACCACCCCATGGGCATCACAATAGCCGCGGATCATCGCGAGGTATTGGTCTTGATCACAAGGATGAAAGCCCAGCCACAGACCAAAGCGGTCGGACAAAGACACTTTTTCCTCAACCGCTTCCGACGGGTTGATCGCCGATCCCCGCTCGTTCTCAATCATATCACGCGGCATCAGGTGGCGCCGGTTTGAGGTGGCGTAGAACACTACATTTTCCGGCCGCCCTTCGATCCCCCCATCCAGCACCGCCTTCAGCGATTTATAATGCTGGTCATCATGGCTAAAGCTAAGGTCGTCGCAGAACAGCAGGAACCGATGCTGCGAGCCGCGCAAAAGCGACAAAAGACGGGTGACAGAGGGCAGATCTTCGCGCTGCAACTCCACCACTTTCAATGGCTCGCCCTGTTTCAGCACTTCCGCATGTACCGCTTTGACAAGGCTGGA
Organism: Maritimibacter sp.; assembly: GCA_003520545.1. Lineage (GTDB taxonomy): Bacteria > Pseudomonadota > Alphaproteobacteria > Rhodobacterales > Rhodobacteraceae > Maritimibacter. Next base: position 4,781 of record DOUP01000118.1, read on the forward strand.
TTTCCCCATCCCCCGCGCGCCCCACAAAAGCGCGTTGTTGGCAGGCAGGCCTTTGGCAAATTGCAGGGTGTTTTTCAAAAGCGTGTCGCGCGAGCGGTCCACACCAATCAAGAGATCAATATCGACCCGGCTAACATTCGGCACCGGTTCCAAACGGTCTGGGGAAACATGCCAAACAAAGGCGTCTGCGCCATCGAAATCAGGGGCATTCATAGGCGCGGGCGACATGCGCTCCAGCGCGTCTGCGATGCGGATGAGTGCGTCTTGGTCCATGGTCCTGCCCCGTTTATTAAGTTCCGTTTTTGGTTAGACGGAATGGCCGTGGCTTGCAAGAATTCAGACTATTTTGTCCTGTCTGATACGAAAAAGCGCGCCCCAAGGGACGCGCTTTTCTTGTAGGTCTAAGGTGGGGACTATTTACCCGCCTCACCATCTTCTTCGTCAAACTCCGCCATCAGCTCATCTTCGTCGGCCTCGGCTTCGTCCTCGTCTTCATCATCCTCAAACCACAGCCCTTCGGCACGCAGCTTGGCTTCGCGTTTTTTCTCAACGCGACCCACAAGGAAGATCGACACTTCGTAAAGACCGTAGACCACCACAAACAGAATGACCTGCGTGATCACATCGGGCGGCGTCACAAGGGCGGCCAGAACCAGAATGCCAACCACCGCATATTTGCGCATTTCGCCCAAGCCTTTGGCAGACACAAGTCCGGCTTTGCCCATCAGGGTCAACAGCACGGGAAGCTGGAAACAAAGGCCAAAGGCGACGATAAACTTAATGGTCAGGCGCAAGTATTCCTGCACAGAACCTTGGAAATCAATCGATGCCGCGACGCTTGTTTCGCCAACGGTTCCGGTTTGCTGAAAGCCCAGAAAGAAGTCAAAAGCGAGCGGCATCACCACGTAAAAGGCAAAGCTTGCACCTAGTAAAAACATCACCGGGGAGGCGATCATAAAGGGCAAAAAGGCTGATTTTTCAGATTTATACAGGCCCGGCGCTACAAAGCGCCACAATTGATAACTGATGTAAGGAAACGACAGAACCACCCCGCCGAAAAGCGAGATCGAGACCGCGACAAAGAAGCCCTCTTGCAGCTTGATCAGGATCAATCCGCAATCCGGCTGGCCACGTTCCGCCATGGTTGAACACAGCGGTTCGGTCAGGAAATTAAAGATCGGGTTCCACACGGTGAAACAGATGATCATACCGATGATAAACGCCACGGCGACATGCATCAGCCGGGTGCGCAATTCAGCCAAATGTTCAATCAGCGGGGCAGAGCTGTCTTCGATGTCGTCGGTTTTGGTCATGCGTCAGGTGCTTTCGGGGCCGATTTAGCAGCGGCTTTTTTCGCAGTTGTCTTTGCTGGAGCTTTTGGGGCTGGCGTTTTTGCGGCCGGAGTCTTTGGGGCCGGGGTTTTCTTAGCGGGTGCCTTTTTTGCCGGGGTCGCTTTTGCAGCAGCTTTCTTCGCTACTGGTTTTTTGGCGACGGGCGCTTTGGTGGCTTTTGCTTTCGCCGTAACCGTCTTTGCAGCCGCCCCTTTACCTGTCGATTTCTTCACAGGCGGGGAGTTCTTAGCCGTCGTTTTTGCAGGCGCGG
>DOUP01000028.1 GCA_003520545.1 Maritimibacter sp.
CGGCATGGTCGGCATCAACTTCCCGATCCCGGTGCCGCTCTCCTACTTCACCTTCGGCGGCTGGAAGAAGTCGGCCTTCGGCGATCTCAACCAGTATGGCCCGGACGCGTTCCGGTTCTACACCAAGACCAAGACCGTCACGGCCCGCTGGTTCTCCGGCATCAAGGAAGGCGGCGAATTCGCTTTCAAAGCAATGGATTGATCCTGTAGCTTCATGCTGGCGGGGCCTCGAACCCTCGCTGGCATGTTTTTTTGGTCCGTGGTGTCCACTGACCCATGCCATCGCCCTGGTTTTCCGACCCCTTGCTCGCGGTATGGAGGGGGTCGACGTTGGGGTTCACAGAAAGCTCTCGGATGCGTTCGAAGCCTCCGGGCTCGGGCAGCGCGGGCTTTTGGAGTTCACCGTGCATCCCTTATGCGGTGGTCCACGATGTCACATGCTCTTCAAGGAATGCGACCTCACGCATTTGCGTTTTGAATTGTGCGCGCTTTGGCGCCATGAGAGGACGAAAACGCGAGACGAGGACAGACCTATGAGCACATCCGATTTCACCCGCCGCAAATTGCTGGCTGCCGTTGCGGCAGCGCCTTTGCTGACACCCGCCATCCTGCGCGCCCAGAGCGCCGATGAACCGCTTGTCCCCAACCCCGATGACCTGATCGCCGACACGGCGCGGCACAACATTTCATCCTTCCGGTCGATGGATTGGCGCGACCACTTCGACAGTCTCGGCAAAGGCTGCATTGTTTGCGACACGCAAAGCCGCGCGCTGCACTTCTGGTCCGGCGATGGCGAGATCTACAAGCTCTATCCGACCTCTGTCCCGCGCTCGGACGAATTGACCAAACGCGGCTACACCGAGATCGTGCGCAAGAAAGAAGGGCCGACCTGGACCCCGACCGCCTCGATGCACGAACGCTTCGAAGACCTGCCCAAGGTCATGCCGGCGGGTCCGGACAATCCGCTCGGCACCCATGCGATGTATCTGTCTTTACCCGCCTACCTGATCCACGGCACGCTCGATACCCGCAAGATCGGGCGACAATCCTCGGACGGGTGTATTGGTCTTTACAACGAGAAGATCGCAGAACTCTTCGAACTGGCACCGATCGGCACGCAGGTCCGCCTTATCTGAGCGAAATACCTCCATCCGGGCGTGTTCCGTTCCTTGGGCAACCTCGCTAGGGTGGCCCGAGGTTTTTCATTCAATTGCAGCGACGCAAGATGCCCGGAAGCTACACCATCCTGCCCGCCCACGGGATCGTTTATGTCGAATACCACGGGACCGCGACGCTGGCAGATGCCACGTCACTTATGCGCCAATACGTGGCCGACCCGGCCCGCATGCCCGGTCAACGTCAACTGATTGATCTGTCCCGTATCGACGATTGGGAAAAGGACTTCGTTGGGCTCATGCAATACCAGGCGCAGGCCGTCGCCGACGTGTTTGCGCCGCACGACGGGATGATGATGGTCATTTTCGCCAACACGCCCCCCGGCGTTTCGTTGGGCCAGACTTTCGTCCAAACATGGAGTGCCGTCGACGGCGCGCTCGTGTCACTTCAAACCACCGAGGCGGAGGCGCTCTCGGTGCTCGGGCAGACCGAGTCGCAGATTTCCGAGCTTCTGGATACAGGTCCTGCCGATGCGCGCGTGCGGCGAGTGACGTCCTCGGGCGACGTGGGCGCCTGACGCGCGGAGCCGGTGATTTTCCGCTGCCCGGCTCCGGCGCGCGCCCTCGTCGGCCCACCGTAAGACCGGTCTTGCGACCCTCTCACCCCCCGTGCACGATTCGTTTCTGCGCCGTTTTCACCTTCTCACGACGGACGCCGCGACATAGCTTGAGGTTGTTCGAGTATTGTCCGGCAGGGGGGTCGCCGTGGCTATTTCGTTTCGTATCTCGCCAGAGTTGGCGCTTGTTTACATCCGTTATTGGGACGTGATGGGGTTGGAAGAAAGCCGCACCGCCGCAATAGAATACATGTCTCATCCGTCGTTTCGCCCCGGTCTGCGCCATGTGGTCGATCTGACCGATGTGACGGACTACGAGCGGGACTACGCGGACGTGCTGAAGCTTCAGGCCGAACATCTCGACATGTTCCACAACGGCCCTGCCCCGCAGCTCGTGATGGCGATTGCGCCGACGGAACTGACACAAGCCGTGGCCGCCCTCGTGATGCGGTCTTGGGAAAACCATCCCGCAGTCATCTGCACCATGTGCAGGAGCCGTGACGAAGCGCTGGACATCCTCGGTCTTCGGCAAGCGGACAAGGCCGCGGTCTTTGACCCCGCCTGAGGCTTGCGCGACCGGACGAATTGGACGCAATCTGGTCGGAGCGAAGGAGCGGGTCATGACCACGGATACTTTCAGCATCGGGATCGAAGAAGAGTATCTCCTGGTGGATCGCGATACCTTGGCGCTCGCCCAGGCCCCGGAAGCGTTGATGGAGGCCTGCAAGGCCGAATTGGACGAACAGGTCAGCCCGGAGTTCCTCCAGTGCCAGATCGAGATCGGAACCCACGTGTGCAGCGGCGTGGCCGAGGCCCGCGACGATCTGAGAAACCTGCGGCGCGTGGTTTCCGAGAAGGCCGCTGAACATGGGTTGGCGCCCATCGCAGCCGCCTGCCACCCGTTTTCCGACTGGAAACAGCAGCACCACACGGACAAGGAGCGCTACAACGAGTTGCGGCGCGACCTGGGCGGCGTCGCGCGGCGGCTCCTGATCTGCGGGATGCACGTCCACGTCGGTCTGCCGGACGAAGAGGACCGGGTCGATGTGGTTAACCAGATGACCTACTTCCTGCCCCACCTGCTCGCGCTGTCGGCCTCGTCGCCCTATTGGCAGGGCGAAGATACCGGGCTTGCCTCCTATCGCCTGTCGATCTTCGACAACCTGCCGCGCACCGGATTGCCGCCCAGGTTCGCCAGTTGGGCTGAATACCAGCGGTCGGTGAAGGCCCTGGTGGAGTTGGACCTGATCGACGACGCCTCCAAAATCTGGTGGGACCTGCGGCCTTCCTCGAAGTTCCCGACCGTGGAAGCCCGGATTTGCGACGTCTCGCCCACCATCGAAACCACGCTGACCATTGCGGCGATCGTGCAGAGCCTGACCCGGATGCTCAAACGGCTGAAGGGGCGCAACCAGCGATGGCGCATCTACGATAATTTCCTGATCGCCGAGAACCGCTGGATGGCGCAGCGCTACGGGGTGACAGGCGGTCTTATCGACTTCGGACGGCGCGAGATCGTGCCGATGGCCGATCTGATCGACGAATTGATCGACCTGTTGTCCGAAGACGCCGAGGCGCTCGGCTGTCTGCCGGAATTGGAAGCCGCCCGCGCGATCATCGAGCTTGGCACCAGCGCGGATCGGCAGCGCGCGGTCTTCGCCGACGCGGTCGAAGCCGAGTTGGGCCGAGAGGACGCGCTGAAAGAAGTGGTGGGCCACCTTATTGCGGAATTTCACGAAGGTCTGTGAGCGGTAACGGGTTTGCTTTGCGTTCTTGCAAAGCCTCTTTGGGGTCTTTCGCCTTGCGCTTTGGTTCCGGCATGGCACACTCCGGGGAATTGAACCGCTGTTCATTTAATGCGTCCGAGGGAGGAAACCTATGGATTTCGCGCTGAGTGAGGAACAAGAGGCCATCTTCGACATGGCCTTTGGTTTCGGCCAGGAACATATCGCGCCCTTTGCCCAGGACTGGGAGCGCCAGGGCACGATCCCGAAAGAGC
>DOUP01000030.1 GCA_003520545.1 Maritimibacter sp.
TTGCCGGCGCCCGACGGGCCGATCACGCCCATCGCTTCGCCCGGCGCGAGGTCGAAGTTCACCATCCGCAGCGCGGCCTGTTGTGCGCCCGGCGGGACAACCGTCAGGTTCTCGGCGGTCAAAGCGCCGCGCGGACGGGGGAGGGCTGTGCGCGGCTCTTCTTCGCCGACTTCGGTGAGGAGCGCGGAGAGCGTGCGCCAGCCTTGGCGGGCGGCCTGAACCAAAGCCCATTGGTTGATAAGCGTATCCACGGGTGCCAAGGCGCGGCCCAAAAGGATCGAGCTTGCGATCATGACACCCGGCGTCACCTCGCCTTGAAGCACGAGGTACGCGCCAAGTCCGAGCATGGCCGATTGCAGGAACATGCGGAATGTCTTGGACAGCGAAGAGAACAGGCCAGAGCGATCAACGGAGAGAACGGAGTCTGCGAGCGCTGAATGGCGTTCCCGGTGCCAGCGACGGAAGGCCGCTTCGGACATGCCAAGCGCACGGACCATCTCGCCCTCGGAACGCAGTTGCTCCGCGACATTGTCCGATGCCGAGGTGGCCCGGTTTGCGAGACGTGTGGGCGCGGACGTGGTGATCTGATTGAAGAGGGTAATCAGAACCAACGCCCCCCCACCGATGAGGGCGAGCGCACCCAGCCATGGGTGGAAAATCGCGATGCCGAAAAGGAAGATCGGCGTGAACGGCAGATCGAAGAGCGACGCGAAGGCAGGTGAGGCCAACAGGCGGCGTATCGCTTCCAGCTCTTTCAGCCCGTTGTTCGTGTTCTCACTGTTTCGGTTGAGCATGCTGTCGTAGCGCAAGACCGCGCGAAACACCCGGCGATCCAGCATCGCCTGAAACCTTGCGCCGATACGGGCGAGGATGCGACCGCGCGCGAAGTCCAGAATACCCATCATGCCGAACAGGAAGGCCATCAGGATCGTCAGGGCGATCAGCGTTTCTTCCGATCGGCTGCCCAGCACGCGATCATAGACCTGGAGCATATAAAGCGGGCCGGTCAACATCAGGATGTTGACGAAAGTGGAGAACAAACCGACCATCCAGAACAAGCTTCTGTTCCGGCGCATGGCCAAACGAAGCTCGTCACGGCCTTTCTCGGTTTTTTCAGCCACCATATACCTGCGGTCCTTGCCCTTATTGAAAACGGTATAATCCGGGCTCGTCTTTAAAGCGAGATAATCTGGGCTAGTTGCCTCGGAAAATATTGCGGATGACGCCGAGGAGGCTGTCCTCGCGTGGCGCGTTCGAACTGCCCCGATTGTTTGGACGCGGATCGAAGATCAGGCGATCTTGTCCGGAGGGGCGGTTTCTAGCGTCCGGAACCGACACGACCTGCGGCTCGGTTTCGGGCCGTATCATGTCGAGCGGCTTTGCCGGAATATCGCGGTGCACACGCTCCATCGTTTCGCGCCAGATATCGGCGGGAAGCCCGCCACCAGTCACGCCTTGGAGCGGGCTGTTGTCGTCATACCCCATCCAAACGCCTGCCACGTAGTCGGCTGTGAACCCCACGAACCACGCGTCGCGCGCGGATTGGGTGGTGCCGGTCTTGCCCGCTGCCTCCCGGTTCTTGAGTTTCGCGCGCTGACCGGTCCCGCTCTCGATCACTTGGTGCATCATGTAGACGAGCTGCCGTGCGGCGGGGGTCTGGATCACGCGTTTGCCGATGCCGCCGTCCTGTTCCATGAGCGGCGAGGAGTCCCCGACGAAGCGCAGATCGCGCAGGCCATAGGGGATGACCGCGGAGCCGCCATTGCCGATGCCCGCGAAGGCGCCGGTCATTTGCAGAAGTGTCGTCTCGGACACGCCGAGGGCGAGGGCCGGGCCTGCCGCCAGATCACTCTCGATCCCGAAGTAGGAGGCGACCGTGCGCACGTTCTCACGCCCGACACTCTCGGACAGTTTGACAGCCGGAATATTGAGCGAGTTCTTGAGGGCGGTGGTCAATGTGACCGGCCCGTAGAATTTGCGTGTATAGTTTTGCGGCGACCAAGGGCCGGAACCGGGCACGTTGATCGTCAGCGGCTCGTCCACGATGGTGCTGTCGTAGCTCCACCCGAGATCGAGCGCGGCGGCATAGATGAACGGTTTGAATGCCGACCCGGTCTGGCGCATCGCCTGTGTCGCCCGATTGAAGCTCCCGGAACGGCCACCGACGATCGCGCGCACGGCCCCGTCCGCCGTCATCACAACGATGGCAGCCTGCGCTTCGGAACCCTCCGAGACCTTCGTCTCGAAAATGTGGTTCAGCGCTTCTTCCGCAGCGCGCTGGATCGCCGGGTCGAAAGTGGTCGAGATGATCACGTCCTCGGCGGCTTTGCGGGTCAGAAAATCCGGGCCCATCTGCATCACCCAGTTGGCGAAATCGGTGCCGGTCGTTTCTTCGGCCGATTCAGACAGCTCCGGCGGATTGTTGCGGGCGTATTCGGCTTCCGCCGGCGTCAGGTAATCCTGTTCCTCCATCAGCTTGATGACGGTCAGCGCCCGCGCCCAGGAGCGATCGTAGCTCGCCGTCGGCGCATAGCGGGACGGCGCGGTCAAAAGACCCGCGAGAATTGCCGCTTCGCCGGGACCGACCTCCGCAGCGGAAACGCCAAAGTATTTCTGGCTCGCCGCTTCCACCCCGTAGGTGCCGCCGCCAAGGTAGGCGCGGTTCAGGTAGATCGTCAGAATTTCGTCCTTGGAGTATTTCGTCTCCAGGGCCATCGCGTAGATCGCCTCACGCGCCTTGCGCTTGATGGACCCTTCGCGGCACTCGGCTTCATACGCTGCTTCGTTCTCCCACTTGTCGGGATCATAGGATTTTCCCAGACAGGTAAGCTTGGCCACCTGTTGCGTCATGGTCGAGCCGCCGTGACCCGACAAGGGACCGCGTCCTTCCGACAGGTTGATGCGGATCGCGCTGGCGATGCCGCGTGGGCTGACCCCGAAGTGGCGGTAGAACCGTTTGTCCTCGGTGGCGACCACGGCGTTTTTCAAATGTGGTGAAACCGTATCGGCGGTCACCACGTCTCCCAACTGATTGCCGCGCCCGGCAAAGACCTC
>DOUP01000049.1 GCA_003520545.1 Maritimibacter sp.
TCGACTTCGAACTTCAGGTTGTCGCCCGGCATCACCATCTCGGTGCCCGAGGGCAGCGTCACGGTGCCGGTCACATCCGTCGTGCGGAAGTAGAACTGCGGACGGTAGTTCGCGAAGAACGGCGTGTGACGGCCGCCTTCGTCCTTGGTCAGGATGTAGACCTCGGCTTCGAACTTGGTGTGCGGCGTCACCGAACCCGGCTTACACAGAACCTGGCCACGCTCGACGGCTTCACGGTCGATGCCGCGCAGCAGCGCGCCGATGTTGTCGCCGGCTTCACCACGGTCCAGAAGCTTGCGGAACATTTCCACGCCCGTGCAGGTGGTCTTCTGCGTGTCCTTGATGCCGATGATTTCCAGATCGTCGCCGACGTTGATCACGCCACGCTCGACACGACCGGTCACAACCGTGCCACGACCCGAGATCGAGAACACGTCTTCGATCGGCATCAGGAACGGCTGGTCCACGGCGCGCGCGGGCTGCGGGATGTACTCGTCGACAGCGGCCATCAGCTCCTTGATCTTGTTCTCGCCGATTTCCGGATCGCGACCTTCGAGAGCGGCCAGCGCCGAGCCCGCGATGATCGGAATGTCGTCGCCCGGGTAGTCATACTCGGAGAGCAGTTCACGCACTTCCATCTCAACGAGCTCGAGCAGCTCTTCGTCGTCGACCTGGTCGACCTTGTTGAGGAACACGACCATGGCCGGGATGCCGACCTGGCGGCCGAGAAGGATGTGCTCGCGGGTCTGCGGCATCGGGCCGTCAGCCGCGTTCACGACGAGGATCGCGCCGTCCATCTGGGCGGCACCGGTGATCATGTTCTTGACGTAGTCGGCGTGGCCGGGGCAGTCGACGTGGGCGTAGTGACGGTTGTCCGTCTCGTATTCCACGTGCGCGGTCGAAATCGTGATCCCGCGCGCTTTCTCTTCCGGCGCACCGTCAATCTGGTCGTAAGCCTGGAAGTCACCGAAATACTTCGTGATCGCCGCCGTCAACGTCGTCTTGCCGTGGTCAACGTGACCAATCGTGCCGATGTTGCAGTGCGGTTTGTTACGTTCAAACTTTTCCTTAGCCATTGGGCATCGCCTCGTCTGTCTGGGGGCCGGGGTGGCCCAATCTATTTCACCGCGCGCTCGTTAGCCGCTGATCCGGGGAAAATCAAGCGGGTATCGCTGAAATCGCGTCCAGAGCGTGCGCTGCGGTCCAACGAAAAAACGCCCCGGCGATGAACCGGAGCGTTCGGGGTCGATCAGGTCGGCGAAGGCCCGCTTACGACGAGCTTTCCACCATGGTGTCGCCCATCATGGTGGTGGTGCTGTCCGCGCCTTCCACCTCCGACTTCACGCCGGTGGAGGTGCCGCCCACTTCCTCGCCGCCTTCGAGCTCGCCATCCTTCACGCGGGCGAACTGCGGCGGGATGATGCCGGCGGTCGGCGCAGGCCTGCCGGCCGAGGTCGTCGCCGGGTCCATGAGCGAGGCGTCTCCGAACCAGTCCGGGTTCTCCAGCATCCACTGGTGCACGCGCTTGGCCAGCGCCCGCGACAGCGACAGCATCTGCTCATCCGCGGTCTTGGTCAGGCCGGTTCCGATCAGCTGTTCGACCGAGAGTTCTTCTGAAACCGAGAAGATTTCAGGTTCTTCGTTTATTTTTTCGCCTTTCTCGTCGTCCCAGACCGTGACCGAGGCCACCAGGACCGACTTCGGCGTGAAGACCAGCGGGATACCGACCATGGCGAGCGCGTAGCCGTCGACCTTGGTCGCGATATGGAAATACTTGTCGCCGTCATAGCGGCCGAAGCGTTCTTCCATGGCGAAGTTGATGGCCTCTTCCCAGGCCTCGTCGGTAGCTTCGCGGGAGAACGGGCCGATCTCGGGTTTTTCAACAACTGTCACGGAGTGGCCCAGCAGGAAGCGGCCCATCGGTTCGGGCACTTTACCCAAATCGTCGGTCGTCGCACAGGCGGACAGGGTCAAAGCGGCGGCCAGAGCGGCGATGGGGGTCATAAGACGGGACATGGGGTCTCCTACATGGATTCGAATGGTTGATAACGGTTGCGAGGCTCCAGTTCAATTGAACTCGGCGTTCGGTGCTTGCGGTCGGCGGCATTCGGCGACAAGCTTGACACATGCTGAAGTCGAACCGCTTGCCTGTTTCCGTTCCCCTCGCGACGAGCCCACTCGGGTTCATGCGGGGTGTGCGTGCCATGCAGCGCAACGCGCTGGAGATGTTGCCGCCGATCGCCTTTACCCAGCCGATCGTCTCCGGACAAATCCTGCGCCGGTTCCACATGGTGATGGATCCGCCCTCGATCCGGCGCATTCTGAAGGATGCGGCGGCGGATTATCCCAAGTCGGAGGAAGCGCAGGCGATGCTGCGCCCGGCTTTGGGCAACGGTATCTTCCTGGCGGATGGCGCGCATTGGCGCTGGCAACGGCGGGCCGCGATGCCGGTCTTTGCGCCGCGCAACCTGACCGCGCTGACGCCGGTGATGACCGAAGCCGCCGAGGACGTGTCGGCGCGGCTGGACAGGGCCACGGGACCCGTCGATATCTACCCCGAGATGATGCACACGGCGTTCGAGGTGATCGCCGCCGTCTGCATGTCCGAGGACACGCAAATCCCGCGCGAGATGGCGCATAAGGCGGTCGACGCCTACCTGGACACAGCGGGGCGGGCGTCGTTCCTCGACATCCTCAACGTGCCGTCTTTCGTGCCGCGACCGGGGCGCACCGCCGCGCGGTTCCTGATCGCGGAGTTGAAACAGGCCGCCGACCGGGCCATTCGATCCCGTATGGGGCGCGAGCCCGCCGATCCCCCGCCGCTTCTGGACCTTCTCATCGGGGCCGAAGACCCGGACACGGGGCGCAAGATGACGGCGCCGGAGCTGCGTGACAATCTTCTGACCTTCATCGTTGCCGGGCATGAGACAACGGCGCTCGCGCTGTCGTGGTCGCTGTATCTCATGGGGTTCGACGAAGAGCAGCAGGAGCGCGCGCGCGCCGAGGCGCAGGAGGTGCTGGGCGGACGGGCCGCCACGGCAGAGGATGTGCCGAAGCTCAAGTTCATCCGGCAGGTCATCATGGAATCGATGCGTCTCTACCCGCCGCTCGCCATGTTGTCGCGCACCGCGACCAAACCGGACATGCTGCGCGACCGCGAAGTGAAGCCGGGCGATGTCATGCTTCTGCCCTTCTATGCGCTGCACCGGAATGAATGCCTCTGGGACAATCCGAACGGCTTCGATCCGGACCGCTTCGCCGACCCAAAATCCATTGACCGCTACGCCTACCTGCCGTTCGGCACCGGGCCGCGGGTTTGCATCGGGATGGATTTCGGCTTGCAGGAGGCCACAATTGTGCTGGCGACGCTCCTGTCGCGGTTCAAGTTCACCGCCGTGCCGGGACGCGTGCCAACCCCGGTGATGATCCTGTCGCTGCGCCCGGACGGAGGGGTCTGGATGAACGTGGAGCGGTTGAGCTAGTCCCGCGATTTGACGAAAATCGCGGGGAAAACTTTTTCGAAAAGTTTTGGTCCCGGTGGAGGGGGTGACGCGATTGTCGTGCAATCGCGGGCAAGACCTGTCGCACAGGTCTTAATTCGCCCCGCTCAGGCCCCCGTCACCCCCCGCGTCACCTTGCTCGGCCGGGCCACAGATCTGTCGCAGGGCCGCCCATTCCGCATCGGTCAGCGATGGCGTCCACGCCAGCCCATCGCCGGCCGCCTCCTCCGCCGCAGCGATCCTGGCGCGCATCGTGGGGTGACTGGCCAGGTGCGCCGCGATGCCCTCGGCGTCGCCGTATTCCTCCATCAGCCGCTGGAAGATCGTGCCCAGCGCCGCCGGGTTGATGTTCGCCCGGGTCATCAGGTCATGCGAGTAGTCGTCCGCGCCCGCTTCCGCTGACTGGGAATACTTCGCGTTGATCAACTGGTTGGAGAGCATCAGCACCACGGTCCCGCCGGCGAAGTCACCGAAGAGCAGGCCGAGCACCCCGATGGAGCCAGCGGAGCGAAGCGCGTCGCGGGTCGGATCGCGGTTCACCACATGGCCGAATTCATGCGCGAGGATCGACGCGATCTCGTCCGGGTTCTCGGCCTTGTCGATCATGCCGCGAAACAGGACTACGCGCCCACCGGGAAGCGCAAAAGCGTTGACGAGGTCGTTGTCGAGCACGGAGAGTTTCACCGGATAGGGCAGGTCCGGATCGGGGTTCAGCCGCGCGACCATCTTGTCCAGCGCAGCCCGCCCGTCCGGATCTTCGCAGGTTTGCACGGGCAGCATGTCGTCGCCCAGCGCGCGGCGGATCTGCTCGAACGTCGCATCGCCCAGCGCGGCCTCGCCGTCCGGCGGGAGGTAGGCGGCGAGCTGGTCAGCCATGATCGGAACCAGCACGAAGATGATCAGCGCCACGGAGGCGACCGCGCCCCCGGCCCAGCCGATGATCCGCCCCCAGTTATCGACCGGCGCCCGCGCTTCGAGGTTCGGAGCAACCGAGCGGATGTGGGCCGCGATATGCGGGTTGTCGATGGTGAGCCGCGCCATGTTGCCATGTCCATCGGTGAGCACGATGCCTTCGGCGCGGGCTTGATCGCGCAGGGCGCGCAGCGTCATGAGCGGCCAGCCAAGACGCTCGCCCCCCGGCAGGATGATCTGCAATTCGGTGTGCGACAGTTCCAGCATTACCCGGTGCACGGTGGCGGAATGGCCGTCGTTGTAATCGGCGAAAACCACGTTCGGGTCCGGGCTCTGGACAAGCCCGTTATCGTCATAGGTATAGGTCAAAAGGCATCCCCCAGCGGCAGGGCGTCGGCGAAGCCTTCGGCCTCGCCGAACTCGTCGCGGTCGCGCTGGTGGATGTCATTCAGGAGATGCGCGTTGACGATCCGGGTCTCTTCCGCGAAATGCTCGGCCATGGGCAAGGTGATGAACACCTCTTTCAGGACACCGTAGAAGATGAAGACGCCGAAATAGACCACGAGGCCGAAGATCACCGGCACGAAGGCCGGGATCGACGACAGGTCTTCGCCTCCGAGCCAGGCCTGGACCGCGAAGCCGGTCGCGGCGAGCACGAGGCCCATGATGATCCCGACGACCATCAGCGCGCCGAAGAGCACGCCGGAGATCGCGGCCCAGCCGCCAGCGTAGATACCAAGCACCCGACCGGCCCGGGGCGCGGTGCACAGTCCGATGTCACCCAGGGTCTTGGCGTCGGTCAGGCGCTTGAAGGCGTTGGCCTTGTAGTAGGCGATGCCGAAGACCATCCAGCCTGCACCGATGACGGTCAGCGGTGCGAGCGCGGGGGTTTCCTGCCAGGCGATGATGGCCCCGGTGACGAGCACGATGACCGCGCCGATCGCGATATGCTTGGTGGCGGGGTAGAGCATGAACCACCGCCCGCCCTGGTGCATCCGCGCGTTGCCGTAAAAGGTCCGGTCAGTGCGGTATTTCTCCAGCCAGAAGGTTTTGACGGGCCAGTAGAGCCCCGCGGTCATGGCTGTCAGGCCCCAATGCAGGATCGACCGCCAGACGAAGCCCGCGACCCCCGGCTCCAACCCGAAGCGGATGCCGCGCCAGCGGGTTCGGGCCAGCACATAACGCCGCGCACGATACTGAGCGAAGAAAATCAGCGGCGTGATCCCGACGAGCGATACCGCGTAAGCGGGCGCATTGCCCTGGAACAACGAGAAGGAAAAGAACATCAACACGAGGTTCACGACCCCGATGTAGAAGGCGAGGAAAACGACCGCCGTGAGAAAGCCCAGAAGCTTCTCGGTCGGGCGCCCGCCGTATTCCAGCGGCAGACCGCCGGGCCGGATCGCAGACCAGTAATAGCGGCGCATCCGGGTTTTCATCCAGAACCGGTAAAACCCGGCGGTGACGACCGTCAGGATGCCAGTCTTCAACGCCAGTTTGAACATCGCGCCCTTGCGGCCTGCGTAATCGGTGGAGAGGTCCGCAAGCGCCATGGGTCAGGTGAAGGTGTTGTCTTTTGGAAAGCCGTGCGGAGGCAATTTGCCGACGCCCGCGCGTTTCCCGATCCAGGGCGACATGTCCACCTCGGTCCGGGTGCGGTCACCGCCTGCCTGCCAGCTCAGACCCGTGGCAAGATCAAAGGTGGTCAGGTCCGACAACCCGCCGTCGAGGTCCAGCGTCCCCTGACGCCCGCGCGCCATCTTGTATTTCTGAAGCCGCACGCCCTTGCCGCGTCCCATTTCGGGCAGCTCCTCGATCGGGAAGACCAGCAGCTTGCGGTTCTCGGACACCACCGCCACGTGATCGCCAGCGACGGGTTTGACCAGCTTGGCGATCCCCTCGCCCACGTTCAGAACCTGCTTGCCGTTCTTGGTCTGGGCGATCACGTCTTTCTCGGGCACGATGAAGCCATTACCCTCGTTCGAGGCAACGATGAGCTTTCGGTCGGGGGCGTGAACGAACATGTCCACGATCTCCACGTCATTGGGCAGATCGACCATCAGCCTGAGGGGTTCGCCCATACCGCGCCCACCGGGGAGGTTGGCACCCGACAGGGTATAGAACCGCCCATTCGCGCCAAAGACGATGATGCGGTCGGTGGTTTCGGCATGGAAGGCGAAACGCGGGCCGTCGCCATCCTTGAACTTGAAGTCGCGGGTCAGGTCGACGTGACCGGACATGGCCCTGATCCAGCCCATCTGGGAACAGACAACGGTGATCGGTTCGCGGTCGATCAGCGCCTCGATCGGCACATCGGGGGCTTCGGTCGCCTCGGCAAAGGTCGAGCGGCGCTCGCCACCTTCGTAGTCCTTGCCGAATTTCTTCTTCGCGTCCTTCAGCTCTTCGGAAATGCGCGACCACTGGAGGTCTTCGCTGTCGAGCAGATCCTCAAGCCCCGCGCGCTCTTCCATCAAAGCATCACGCTCGCGGATCAGCTCCAACTCTTCGAGACGGCGCAAGGACCGCAGGCGCATGTTGAGGATCGCGTCGGCCTGTATGTCCGAGAGGCTTTCCGAACGGCCCACGAACCGGCGCGGGATGGCGGCGGTGCTGTCTGCATCGGGAATTTCAACGCCAAGCCCTTCTGCATCCTCGCGCAGCTCCAGCGTGGCGGTATCCACACCGGCAAGCGGCGAGACATAATCGGCTTCGGAAGTGGCGCGGCGGATGGTGTCCTGATGCGGCCGCGACCAATCCTCATACATCAAGGCCGCCTTGGGATCGTCATCGTAGCGGATGATGTCGATCACGCGGTCGAGGTTGAGGAAGGCGATGATAAAGCCTTCGAGCACCTCAAGCCGGTGGTCGATCTTTTGCAGCCGATGCTTCGAGCGGCGGATCAGGACCTCGCGCCGGAAGTCGAGGAAGGCCCGCAGCACTTCCTTGAGCGAGCAGACCTTGGGCGTAAGCCCGTCGATCAACACGTTCATGTTGAGCGAGAACCGCGTTTCCAGGTCGGAGTTGCGGAACAGAAGACCCATGAGCACTTCGGGGTCCACGTTCTTGGATTTCGGCTCCAGCACGAGGCGAATGTCATCCGCACTTTCATCGCGCACGTCACCCAGCACCGGGATTTTCTTGGTCTGGATCAGCTCCGCGATCTTTTCGATCAGCTTGGATTTTTGAACCTGGTAGGGGATTTCCGTGACGATGATCTGCCACTGGCCACGGCCGAGGTCTTCGACCTCCCACCGCGCCTGCAAGCGGATCGAGCCGCGCCCGGTGCGGTAAGCGTTGGCGATATTGTCGCGGGGCTCAACGATCACACCGCCGGTGGGAAAGTCCGGGCCGGGGATATAATTCAAAAGCGTGTCGTCGCGGGCGTCCGGCGTCTTGATCAGGTGCAGACAGGCATCGACCAGTTCCACGATGTTGTGCGGCGGGATATTCGTCGCCATCCCCACGGCGATCCCCGACGAGCCGTTGGCCAGAAGATGCGGAAAGGTCGCCGGCAGCACGACGGGTTCGCGCAGCGTGCCATCGTAGTTTTCGCGAAAATCGACCGAGTTTTCGTCCAGCCCTTCGAGCATCGCCTCGGCGACGGCGGTCATCCGCGCCTCGGTGTACCGGCTCGCCGCAGGGTTATCCCCGTCGATGTTGCCGAAATTGCCCTGCCCATCGACAAGCGGATAGCGGACGTTGAAATCCTGGGCGAGACGCGCCATCGCGTCGTAGATCGCCGCGTCGCCATGCGGGTGGTAGTTACCCATCACGTCGCCCGAAATCTTGGACGACTTGCGGAAGCGCCCGTTCGAGGCCAGCCGCAGCTCCCGCATCGCGTAGAGAATGCGCCGGTGCACCGGCTTCAACCCGTCACGCGCATCGGGCAACGCCCGGTTCATGATCGTGGACAGCGCATAGGTCAGGTAGCGCTCGCCAATGGCGCGGCGCAGCGGTTCTGCCACCTCGGCGTTCGGGTTTTCGGGGTCGTCCACCAAATCGTTCATGCACCTGAAATAGACTGTGCGGAATCCCGGGTAAAGCAGGATTGAACAATCCGGCGGCGCGGCGTGTTGGGAACATGACACCGCCAAAGGGAGAGGTGGAGAATCATTGTCCCGATACTGCCTTCGGGATATCCTGAAACACGACTTGAGGGGAAATGACTTGGGTATTATTCGGCTATCGGTTGCGACCATAGCGGCGCTTGGCGCGGTCTTGCTGGTGTACGGCGAAGACCACGGATCCCCTCAATCACTGGGTCGTGAAACCTCGCTTCTCCGAGCCGTGCTCCCGGGTAGCGGCGCCAAGGGCACCAACGACCTGTCCGAGGCGCTGACCCTCGCCATGCGCTCTGACGCGAGCCCCGAAACGGAAACGGATATCGCCTTGTTCGAACCGGAAGAACCGGCAAGAGCCGAGGGCGATGCGATGCTGGTCCAGGCAACCGCCTCGTCCGACGATCTGGCCGAACCGGTTGCACAACCCGCGCCCGACCCGGAGATTTCATTCCTTTACGTCAGCGGGTCGCGCGTGAACGTGCGGGGAGGTCCGTCGACCGATTACGGCGTGATCTCATCGCTCGGCTACGGCACCCAGGTCGAGGATCTGGGCCACGCGGCGGACGGGTGGCGAGAAATTCGCCTGCTCGAGACCGGCGAACGCGGCTTCATGGCCGGACGGTTCCTCACCGACTACGCGCTCTGACCCGACTTGCAGCTTGCCGCCACTCGGCCTAGCGTCGCCGCGAAACCGCGGAGCGCTCGCCATGACCAAATCCATACTCATCACGGGGTGCTCGTCCGGGATCGGGTATGACGCAGCCCACGGGTTGAAAGCGCAGGGATGGCGCGTCTTCGCGACCTGCCGGAATGAGGCGGATTGCGCGCGGTTGCGCGACGAGGGGCTGGAAAGTTTCGTCCTCGACCACAGGGATGCCGCCACGATCGACACTGCCGTGAGCGAGGCCACCACGCGCACCGGCGGCACGCTCGACGCGGTCTTCGCCAACGCGGGCTACGGCTTTCCCGTCGCCGCCGAAGACCTTCCCGCGCAGGCGTTTCGCGAGATGATGGAAACCAACATGATCGGCGTGCACGAATTGGTGCGCCGGGTGGTTCCGGTGATGCGGGCGCAGGGACATGGGCGGATCGTGACCTGTTCGTCCACGCTGGGCCTGTCGGCGATCAAGTGGCGCGCGGCCTACGTGGCGAGCAAATTCGCGCTCGAAGGCTATACCGACGTTCTGCGGCTGGAACTGAAAGCGGACAACATCGACGCCATCCTCATCGAACCGGGCCCGATCACCTCGGACTTTCGGAAGAACTCGAAACTTCATTTTGACCGCTGGGTCGATTGGGAAAACTCGGCAAAGCGCGCGGGCTACGAGGCAAAAGTCCTCCCCCGTCTCAACCGGGGGATCGACGCGAAAGACCCGTTCGAGCTTCCGGCCTCCGCCGTCACCGCGAAACTCATCCGCGCGCTGGAGAGCCGCCGCCCGAAACCGCGTTATTTCGTGACCACCCCGACCTACCTGGCCTATTGGGGGCGCAAGCTCCTGCCGATCCGCGTCGCGGACTGGATGCTCGCCAAGGCGTGACAGAATGAACCTCGCACCCGATCCGCGCGTAGGGTAGGAACGGTCCAAAGGGAGAGACCCATGTTCAACGATCCGCTTCTCATCATCGTGCTCATCGCCGTGGCGGTGGTGGCCATCATCCTGCTCACCGGTATCGGCAGCTTCGCCAAGGGCGGCGAGTTCAACAAGAGGAACGCCAACAGGCTGATGCGCTGGCGGATCTATGCGCAGGCGATTGCCATCGCGCTCATCCTGCTCTTTGTCTGGATCCGGGGAGGAAGCTGAAAATGGTCGTTCTGAACAAGATTTACACCCGCACCGGCGACGCGGGCGAAACCGCCCTCGGCGACGGATCGCGCCGGGTGAAGCATGACCTGCGGGTCGAGGCTTACGGCACCGTCGACGAAACCAACGCGACCCTTGGCATGGCCCGGCTCCATGCACAGGGCGATCTGGACGAAAGCCTCGCGCGCATCCAGAACGACCTCTTTGATTTGGGCGCCGACCTGTGCCGCCCCGACATGGCCAAGGACGCCGAGGCCGAGTATCCGCCGCTGCGCATGGTGGACGCGCAGGTGGACCGGCTGGAGCAGGAAATCGACGCGATGAACAAGGATCTGGAGCCGCTGCGCTCCTTCATCCTGCCCGGAGGCTCCGCGCTCGCGGCGCACCTCCACCTGACGCGCACCGTGTCGCGCCGCGCCGAACGGCTGGCCGTGGAACTCTCCGCGCAGGAGGACGTGAACCCGGCGGCGATCAAATACCTCAACCGCCTGTCCGACTGGTGCTTCGTCGCCGCCCGCGCCGCCAATGAAAACGGCCAGGCGGACGTGCTCTGGGTACCCGGCGCAAACCGTTAACACCTCTCTGGTTTTGAAATACCTCGGGGGTCGGTGGAAAGCGCCGCTTTCCACCGTTGGGGGCTGGCCCCCGACCGCCGGAAACCGCAAAGCGGGGTCCGGCTTGTCCTGCGCGGGCGTCAACCCGCTCCGCTTGGAAACGCTGGTTCAATCGACCCGGTCGGGCATCTGGAAATTCTGCAGGAACTGCGCGGTCTCCATGGCCTTCTTGCCCGGTCGCTGCGCCCTGGTGATCGATACGGCGTCCTCTGCACAGGCGATCACGAGCGGGCCCAGGGCCGTGCCGGGATTACCGCGACCCGCGACCACGCGGGCACCAAGGAGCTTGATCCGGACCCCGTCCATCTCGCACCACGCGCCGGGAAAAGGCGACAGCCCCCGGATATGCGCGCTGACATCCTGCGCCGGACGGTCCCAACGCACGCGGGCCTCGGCCTTGTCGATCTTCTCGGCATAGGTCACGCCCGCCTCGGGTTGTGGCTCCGGGGTCAGGCCATCCAACGCGCCCAGCGCCTCGACAATGGCCTCAGCCCCCATGATCGACAGGCGGCCATGCAATTCCCCGGTGGTTTCTTCCACCCCGATGTCCGTCTCGCGCCGCAAAAGCACCGGGCCGGTGTCCAGCCCCGCCTCCATCTGCATGATGCAGACGCCGGTCGCCTTGTCCCCGGCCATGATCGCGCGGTGGATCGGCGCGGCCCCACGCCAGCGCGGAAGCAGCGAGGCATGGATGTTCAGACACCCCCGCGCGGGGGCGTCCAGCACGGCTTGCGGCAGGATCAACCCATAGGCCACGACCACCGCGATGTCGGCCCCCAGTGCCGCGAAATCGGCCTGCTCTGCTTCGCCTTTGAGGCTTTTCGGTGTGCGGACTTCCAGCCCGAGCGCTTCGGCGCGGGCATGCACCGGCGTCGGGCGGTCTTTCTTGCCGCGACCGGCCGGGCGCGGCGGTTGGGAATAGACACAGACCACCTCGTGCCCCGCGTCGATCAGCGCATCCAGAACGGGGACGGAAAAGTCCGGGCTTCCCATGAAAACGATCTTCATATCATCCCTCCGGTGCGGCGCTCAGCCCTGCATCTTGCGTGCCTTGGCGGTCAGCCGGTCACGTTTGAGCTTCGACAGGTGGTCGAAATACATCTTTCCGTTCAGGTGGTCGATCTGGTGTTGCACGCTGGTGGCCCAGAGACCCACGAAATCCCGGTCCTCGACTTCACCGTCCTCGTTCAGGAACCGCACGGTCACCGCACGGGGACGCGAAATCACGGCGGACACGCCGGGCAGGTTCGGCGAGGCCTCCTGATGTTCGCGCGGCTGGACGCTGGCGTGAAGCACCTCCGGATTGGCCATTCGGATCGCCTTGCCGCGCTCGTCGGAGGCATCCACCACGGCGAGCCGCTGCATGATCCCCAGTTGCACGGCGGCCAGCCCGACCCCCGGCATCGCGTCCATCGCTTCGATCATCTCGTCCCAGATGGCGCGCACCTCGTCGGTGATCTCGGTCACCTCTTCGGCGGCGGTGCGGAGCCGCTTGTCGGGCCACATGACATAAGGCCGGTGCGCCATCGGTCAGGCCCGCATGCGTTCGCGTTTGAATTTCTGGGACTTCCGCGTCATCATCTGACGCTTCATCGGCGACAGGTAATCAATGAAAAGCTTGCCGTTCAGATGGTCGATCTCGTGCTGGACACAGGTCGCCCAGAGCGCGTCGAACTCCTGCTCCCGTTCGCGTCCGTCCATGTCCATCCAGCGCACCTGCACCAGCTTCGGGCGGGTGACTTCGGCGTATTGGTCCGGGATCGACAAGCAGC
>DOUP01000295.1 GCA_003520545.1 Maritimibacter sp.
CCGTTGGGGCCGATCACGCCGACGATGCCGCCCGGCGGGAGCGAGAAGGACAGGTCTTCGATCAGGAGCTTGTCACCCATGGCTTTTTTCAGCCCCTCGACCTCGATCACCTTCTGCCCGAGGCGGGGGCCGCGCGGGATGACGATCTGCGCGTTGGAGATCCGCTCGCGCTCGGACTGGCCGGCAAGCTCGTTGTAGCGCTCGATCCGGGCCTTTTGCTTGGATTGGCGGGCCTTGGCGCCCTGGCGCATCCAGTCAAGTTCGCGTTGCAGGGTCTTCTGGCGCGATTTGTCCTCTTTCGCCTCGTGCTCCAGCCGCTTGGCCTTCTGTTCCAGCCAAGCCGAATAATTGCCCTCGTAGGGAATGCCGCGACCGCGGTCGAGTTCCAGGATCCAGCCGGTGATATCGTCGAGGAAATAGCGGTCGTGGGTGACGATCAGGATCGTGCCCTTGTAGTCGATCAGGTGTTGCTGGAGCCACGCGATGGTTTCCGCGTCCAGGTGGTTGGTCGGCTCGTCGAGGAGCAGCATGTCGGGCGCTTCGAGCAGCAGTTTGCACAGCGCCACGCGGCGGCGTTCACCGCCCGAGAGCGAGGCGACATTGGCATCGTCCGGCGGACAGCGCAGCGCCTCCATCGAGACGTCGACCTGCGCGTCGAGATCCCAGAGGTTCTCGCTGTCGATCTGGTCCTGAAGCTGGGCCATCTCGTCGGCGGTTTCGTCCGAGTAATTCATGGCGAGCTCGTTGTAGCGGTCGAGGATCGCCTGTTTGCCTGCGACGCCTTGCATCACGTTTTCACGCACCGTGAGGTCGTCGTCCAGCTCCGGTTCCTGGCTCAGGTAACCGACCTTGGCGCCCTCGGCGGCCCAGGCTTCGCCGGTGAAATCCTTGTCCTGACCGGCCATGATGCGCATGAGCGTCGATTTACCTGCGCCGTTCACGCCCACGACGCCGATTTTCACGCCGGGGAGGAAAGACAGGCGGATGTTTTCAAAGCACTTTTTGCCACCGGGGTAGGTCTTGGACACGCCGTCCATGTGGTAGACGTATTGATAGCTGGCCATAAGGTCCTCACGAGATCAGGGTTTGCGACTGTCTAATGGGGCAGAGGGTCAGTGGCAACGGGATAGGGCGGGTCAAAGCCGTCTGCGGTAGGCCTTGTAACGCGCGCCGATGTCACGCTCTTCGAACCCGGCTTTGAGCAGGAGGTCGCGGGCGGCGACGTTGCGGGGCCAGAGCATGGCCATGGCAACGGTGGTGCGGCGCGGACGGTTGGCGAGAACGGTGTCGAGAAGCGTGCGACCCAACCCGTGCCCCTGATGCTGGGGCAGGACCGCAAGGTCGTCGATACCAAGGCGACGCCCCTTGAGCGGGCCGCCGGTCACGGAGATCGCCGCGTAGCCTGCGAACTGCCCACGTCTCTCGGCGACAACGATGGCGCGGCTGTCGTCGGGGTGGGTGACCGAAGCGGTGTATGTTTCGATGAACGGGGCCGTGTCGAAGCCTTCCTCGCGGGTGCGATGCTCCTGCCATGTCAGGTAGTGGAGCGTTTCGATCCGGGGGATGTCGCGTGCCGTGGCCGGACGGATGAAATGGGTCGTGTCTTGCATGTCGTCACTTATGCAGATGGGCAACATCACGACAATTCATCTTTGTCATGTCACTTTGGTTTTGCGCAGACGCCCGCTTGCGCTAGCAATGGATCACTCGCAGGGACTCGCCTTGTGGGAAGTGGAGACCAATCATGATCCATTTTTGCCGAGCATATCAACTCTGGGGCACCACCCCGTAAGCGCGGCTGCGTCATGATTATTTGACCCGAAGGCCGCCCTGTCAGCGGCCTTTTTCATGTCTTGATATAGGTTTAACGATTGGGCGGCTTTCCGACGACGAAAGGAAAGCCCCATGGTCTACACGTCCAATTCAACTCTCAGGCCAACCCCGAAGCGGGTGATCCGCCTGGGCCGGATCATCTTCGCCATTGCGCCCGCTGCGCCGCGGATCAAAGCGCGGCGGCGGCCGAAGACGCTCGCCATGTCAGTGCCGCCGTACCTTCATCGCGACGTCGGCCTGCCGCCTGCCGCCAAGGCAAGCCGTATGCCGCCGGACGTGGTTGGGAGAACGATGATGTGAGCGTGGGCCGCGCGGGGACTGGTGTCTCCGGGCGGTCCGCTACAGGTGTTTTTCGAAGAACACGTCCGGGTAGGGATCGTCGTTGAAGCGGTCGATCTCGGTCCAGCCGAGCCGGTGATAGAGGGCGACGGCTTCGGGAAGCTGGCTGTTGGTGTCAAGGCGCAGGACGGTGTGCCCGAGGTCGCGAGCCGTAGCTTCGATACGCTCCATGAACCGGGTGGCGAGTTTCAGTCCGCGCGCGGATGGCGCGACCCAGAGGCGTTTGACTTCGCCCCAGTCTCCATGGCCCTTCAGCCCGCAACATCCTATGGGCAGCCCGTCCGACAGCGCGACGTAGAACGTGCCTTGCGGTCGGATCATCGTCGTCGCCTCCGGGTCTTTGGAGAGATGAACCTCGAAACCGGTTCTTAAGCGCTGGGCCAGTTCGCCGTAGTAGTTTTCCAAGCACCAGACGGCGGTGTCATCTCGGGGGTCAACCTCCTCGAAGGTGATAGCATGTTGGCCGAGGGCCGAGGCGATGAGGTCCATGGCGTCGAGCAGGGCCGTTGCGTTGGGGTGGTTGCACAGGAGCCGTTGGGCGCGCGTGTTCGAGAGAGTTTCGTAGGCGTCGAACTCCGTCTGTCCCCGCGCTGTCAGCTCCGCAACCCGACGCCGTGCATCCGCCGGGTCGGGACGGGTGACGAGCAATCCTTCGTCCTCCAGCCCGCGCAAGAGACGGCTCATCTGGCCGCTGTCGAGACCGAGGTAATCCCGGATTGCGCCGACCTCGGAGATCCCGCGCCCGATCGCATTCAGAACCCGGGCCGCGCCAAGAGGGCGGCCGCGGCCAAGAAAGCTCTGGTCGAGCACGCCGGATTCACGGGTGACGGTTCGGTGGAAGCGGCGGATGCGGGAGATGTCGGTGGGGCGCATTGTCAGACTCTGGTCAGGTAATTTTCCTGACATTGGTCAGATAATTTCGGCGCCGTCAACCCATATGCAAAACCGATTGACAGGGGACGCGCCCAGAGGTCAATCAAGCGCGATGCGTCACGACATGCCATATGCGCGCCCCGGTGCGACCATCGGGCTTCTGGGAGGATCCTTCGATCCGGCCCACGAAGGCCATGCTCATATCACGCGCGAGGCAATGAAACGTCTCGGGCTCGATGGGGTCTGGTGGCTTGTCTCGCCCGGTAACCCGTTGAAAGAGCACGGGCCGCAGCCAATCGAGACCCGCATCGCCCATGCCCGCGACGTCATGGATCACCCGCGCGTCACGATCACCGGGATCGAAGAACAACTGGGCACGCGTTTCACGGCTGAGACGCTTGAAGCCCTGTTCCGTCACTACCCGCGGGTGAATTTCGTTTGGCTGATGGGCGCGGATAATCTTGCCACCTTCGACCGCTGGGAGCGTTGGGACTGGATCATGGAGGCCCTGCCGGTCGCGGTGATCGCGCGTCCCGGAGAACGCGTGGCGGCGCGAACATCGACTGCGGCACGGATCTATCGCGACCGCCGGGTGCCGGGACGCGAGGCGGCGCGGATCACGCAGATGGAAGCCCCCGCGTGGAGCCTGATCAACGTTCCAATGCGTCCGCACAGTTCCTCGGCCATCCGGGCCGAAGGGGCCTGGTCTACGCCCTAGTCGGCGAAGGGGGGCGACCCGACCCTTCCCCGGACCTCAAATCACGCATTGTTTCTGAAAATGCCCTTGTCTGGAAGCGAGACGGCAGGTTTACTTCCTGCCATGAGCGGGGGTGTTTCCAGACGCGCATTTCTGAGCGGGGCCTTGTCGGCCGTTGCGGGCACGGCGATGGCCGAGGCGCCGCTTCGGTCGCTGTTTCCGCAGCCGCGCAGGGCCATCGCCGCGCCTGCGGTTGCAGCCGTTTCCTCCACCCGCAGGGCGCCCGGCGTCAACGCTTTGATCGAACAGGCCAAACTGGGCGGCCAGGTCGGGTTCGCGGTGGCGGATGCGCGCACCGGATTGATTCTGGAGAGCAAGAACGCGGGCCTGTCGATGCCGCCGGCGAGCACGGCCAAGGCCGTGACGGCGCTCTACGGGTTCGATAGCCTCGGTGCGAACAAGGCCTTTGCCACGCAGATCGTGGTGACCGGCCCTGTTTCAGGCGGCAAGGTGCAGGGCGATCTGATCCTGCTCGGCACCGGCGATCCGACCTTGGACACAGACGCGCTTGCGGCCATGGCGCAGCAGCTCAAGGCAAAGGGTGTGAGCGGGATCGCGGGCCGGTTTTACGTCTACGGCGGGGCGCTGCNNACCCGACGCAGCCCGACCACGTCGGTTACAATCCGGCGGTTTCCGGTTTGAACCTCAATTACAACCGGGTGCATTTCCAATGGACCCGCGCGGAGTCGGGTTACCAGGTCGAGATGGACGGACGCTCGGAGCGATACCGACCGGCGGTCAACATGGCCACCATGAAGGTCGTGAACAGGCAGCTTCCGGTCTACACCTACAAGGCGCGCGGAATGGTGGATGAATGGACGGTCGCCCAAGACGCCTTGGGCAACGGCGGGTCGCGCTGGCTACCCGTGCGCCGGCCGGATCTCTATGCGGGCGAGGTGTTTCAGGCGGTGGCGCGCGTGTCGGGCGTGACCCTGCCTGCGCCGAAACCTTTGACGGGAACGCCGCGCGGCACCCCCATCGTCCAACACAATTCGTCGAGCCTCAGCGCGATCACGCGCGACATGCTGAAATGGTCGACCAATCTGACCGCGGAGGTCGTCGGTCTGAGCGCGTCCCGCGCACGTGGGCAAAACGTGGGCAGCCTCAGTGCGTCGGCGCAGGCTATGAGTGCCTGGATGAAGGCCGGGTTCGGGGCGAACAGCGCGGCCTTCAAGGATCATTCGGGCCTGTCCGACCGGAACCAGATCGCCGCGCAGGATATGGTGAAGATGCTTGTGAAAGCAGGGGCCGGGTCTCCGCTTCATGCACATATGAAAACGATCACGCCGAAAGATACCGAGGGCGCGAACAACCCCAATGCCGCCCACAAGATCAACGCCAAGACCGGAACGCTGAACTTCGTGTCGAGCCTGGCGGGCTACGTGAGCGCGCCGGACGGAAACGTGCTCGCTTTCGCGATTTTCACTGGCGACGTCGCGCGTCGCCGCGCACTTTCCCAAGGCGAAATGGAGCGGCCACGGGGCGGTCGCGCATGGACCGGGCGGTCACGCTTTTTGCAGCATCAGCTCATCAATCGGTGGGTCAGCGTTTACGGCGCTTGAGGCGCGATCGAGGACGGGATCGTGCTCCAGTCTGTGGTCGATCAGCCAGACTGGGTGGTGGCCAAAGCTTTCCCTGCCATTGGAAACGTCAGGTAGATCAAAAAAGCTGGTTGTGATTTCTGCGCCTGGCACCGTCGTTGGCTGCGTGGTGCCAGAGCCATTCAGGCCCCGGCATTTGGTTCAATCCCGCGCCGGAATGTTCACGGCTTTCTCGGAAGCCGGACGGCTGCTGCACCGCTCCAGCCAGGCCCAGACGTTCTTGCGCTCTTTCAAGCCGACAAGCTCGACGGCCGCATAGTGGGTCGTCATCACGCGCACCCAGGGCCAGACGGCGATGTCTGCAATGGTGTAATCACTGCCCATGATGAAATCGCGACCTTCAAGCCGCGCTTCAAGAATGTCAAGCAGGCGCTTGGATTCATTGAGGTAGCGGTCTCTGGCGGTCTTGTCCTCCATGTCCTTCCCGCCAAATGCGTGGAAGAAGCCGAACTGGCCGAACATCGGGCCGACACCGCCCATTTGCCACATGAGCCACTGGATCGTCTCGTAGCGTTCACGCGGGTCGGCCGACAGGAACTTACCGGTCTTGTCCGCGAGGTAAATCAGGATCGCGCCGGTTTCCCACAGCCCCATGGGAGCGCCGCCGGGTCCATCCGGGTCGATGATCGCCGGGATCTTGTTGTTCGGGTTGAGCGACAGGAATTCCGTCGTGAACTGGTCGTCTTCCATGATGTTCACGAGATGCGGTTCATAGGCGAGGCCGGTTTCCTCCAGCATCGCGGAGACCTTGATCCCGTTCGGGGTCGGCAGCGAGTAAAGCTGGATCGCTTTCGGGTCGGTGGCGGGCCATCGTTTGGTGATGTCGAATTGGTCGAGCATGAAAAATCCTTTTGGGGGCGGAAAGCGTCCGTGTCGAAGTTGTATGGGTGAAATCAGAGCGTCATATGCCGCGCCCGCGCCCCGCGTTCGATCGCGGCGGCGTGCAGGCGATCAATGTTCAGCTCGTAACGGATTTCTTCGAGGATACGGAGTTCCGCGTCACGCAGCGTGACGTCGGCCGCGGCCACATCGCAGGCCATGGCGTATGCGGTTTCAAACAGGTGTTCGGGCAGATTTTCCCGCACCAGGCCGAAGAGTGCATCCAGGCCATCCTCTTCGCTCATCATGGCGAATACCGAACTGGACACATCCTTGATCCGGTCGGCGTCATAGCTCGCAAACACCGGAAGGTGGTTCACGATCTCTTCGATCCGAAGGAGCTCGGCGGTTTCGACGCGGCCATCAGAGATGGACACCGCCATCATCACGGCGATCAGGCTATCTTGTGGTGTGAACGAGTGGGGAAGGTCGGGCACTTTGGCCTCCGTTTGCGTTATTGTTGCATTGCAGAATATTGACCGGACCCTTTGGCTTCAATAGGTAGGCCACTTATTCGGCGCACAGCCCCTGTTTGCGAGAGAGACCATGTCCGACATCCGTGACGCAGCGATGACATCCAAAGCCTGGCCTTTTGAGGAGGCGCGCCGGCTGCTCAAACGCTATGAAAAGGGTGCGCCTGAAAAGGGTTACGTGCTTTTCGAGACGGGGTATGGCCCCTCGGGCCTGCCGCATATCG
>DOUP01000296.1 GCA_003520545.1 Maritimibacter sp.
CGCACCGCAGACAGCGCCGCTCCATTGGATGCGCCTGCCGTCGGGGCGTCGCTCGTTGCCTTCGTCGTGGTCTATTTCCTCGTTTTCGGCGCAGGCACCTTCTACATCCTGCGGCTCATGTCGCGCGCGCCAGAAGACAGCGAACCGCGCATGACAGACAACCGAGAGGGTCCGATCCGCACGGCCGGCATCACGCCAAACCCCCAGAAGGCGGAGGAATTCTGATATGCCTATCGTAAGCGATATGTCCTTCGACCTGACCACCATCTGGGCCTTCATCATCGCCTTCGCGGTTCTGGTCTACGTGGTGCTCGACGGGTTCGACCTTGGCCTCGGCATCCTGTTCGCGGCAGAGCGAAAGCGCGAGGACCGCGACGTGATGATGAACTCGGTCGCCCCGGTGTGGGACGGCAATGAAACCTGGCTGGTGCTTGGCGGTGGCGGGCTCTTTGCTGCCTTCCCGCTCGCCTATTCGCTCATCCTGCCCGCGCTTTACGCCCCGATCATGGTCATGCTTCTTGCGCTGATCCTGCGCGGCGTCTCCTTCGAGTTTCGCTGGAAGGCCAAGACGGGCCGCTGGATCTGGGATCTCGCCTTCATAACCGGCTCGTTCCTCGCGGCCTTTGCGCAGGGTGTGACCCTTGGCGGGCTTCTCCAGGGCATCGAAATCAGCGAAAGCGGCCGCGCCTATGCTGGCGGCTGGTGGGATTGGCTCACCCCCTTCTCACTCTTCGTGGGCCTTGCGGTCGTCGTCGGCTACATGCTTCTGGGGGCCACCTGGCTCGTCATGAAAACCGAAGGCGGTCTTCAGGAACGGATGCGCAAACGAGCGTGGCCGCTGGCGATCGCGACCGTCGGGTTCATTGGCGCAGTTTCGCTCTGGTCGCCGTTCCTGCAAGAGGGTTATTTCTATCGCTGGTTCGACGGCTGGCATACGCTCTGGGCCGTAGCGGTGGCGCTGGTGGTGCTAGGTCTCGCCTTCGTGCTTTTTCGTGCGCTCGTGGTGCACCGGCACGACCATTGGCCGTTCTTCGCCGCGCTTGGCCTGTTTATCGTGACCTTTGCCGGTCTGGGCCTGACGATGTATCCCTACATCGTGCCAACCGAGGTCACGATCTACGAAGCCGCCGCCCCCCGTGCGAGCCAGATATTCATGCTGGTCGGTGCCGGCGTTCTGATCCCGATCATCCTCGCCTACACCGCCTATGCCTACTGGGTGTTCCGGGGCAAGATCGACCCGGATGACGGATACCATTGATGGCACGGCGCAAACCGCTCAAACGGCTCGCATGGTTCGCGGCGCTTTATCTGGGGAGCGTCGCAAGCGTAGGCGCGGTGGCGTGGGTGATCCGCCTCTGGATCACCTGACGCCCGTTCATCGTGCCTGAAATAGGCCGGGGGTCGTCATTGTCGCGCCATTGGTCCGAGAGACACTGGCGACGGGCAGCGCCCCCGCCGCCGATCGCTGCGCAAACTCCCGCGGCGGCGAAATCCTCAGCCGACGAGATCACCCGCCAACGCCTTGTCGATGAGCGCGACCGTCTCATCCACACCGTAGAGCGCGATGAAAGACCCGAAACGCGGCCCCTGATCGGCCCCCAGGAGCACCTGGTAAAGCGCCTTGAACCAATCGCGCATCGGATCGAACCGTTCGCGGCCGCACGCGAAGACCACGCTTTGCAGCGTCTCTGCATCCGTAGGGAAGTCCCAAGTTTCGTTTATTTCTCTAATTATAGCAAGTTTATCCCGCAGATCGGCCAGCGCCTCACGCTCCAGATCGGTCGGTAGTCGGTAGGTTTTCGTCGGCGCCACGAAGTCTTCGTAATATTTCACCGCGAACCCGGCAGCTGCATCGAGGTCCGGATGTGTCTCCGGCGTCGCCTCGGGCGCGTAGTTCCGGATGAAGCCCCAGAGCACCGACTTGTCATGCGCCGAAGCCACCGAGGCGAGGTTCAGGAGCATGGAGTAGTTCACGACCATCATGCTCTCGGGCACATCGCCGTTGTGAATGTGATGCACGGGGTTCGCGATCTGTTGCTCCAGCGTCTGCTTGGAATAGGCCTGAAGCTGCTGATGGTATTCATCCATCGCGCGCGGAATGACGTCGAAATGCATCCGCTTTGCCGTCTTCGGCTTCTGGTACATGAAGTAGGCCAAACTCTCGGTCGAGGCGTAGGTCAGCCACTCGTCAATGGTCAGCCCGTTACCTTTGGACTTCGAGATTTTCTCGCCCTTGTCGTCAAGGAACAGCTCATAGACGAAATGCTCCGGCGGACGCGCGCCCAGCTTGCGGCAAATACCGTCGTAAATCGGCGTGTTGGAGGAGTGGTCCTTGCCATACATTTCAAAATCCACCCCCAGCGCGGCCCAGCGCGCACCGAAGTCCGGCTTCCACTGAAGCTTCACGTTCCCGCCCGTAACCGGCAACGTCCATTCCTTGCCGTCTTCGTCGTCGAAGGTGATGGTGCCGTCCTTGGCGTTCACCTCTTTCATCGGGACATAAAGCACCCGGCCCGTCTCCGGATGGATCGGGAGGAAGATGGAATAGGTCTGCTGACGCTCTTCACGGAGCGATTTCAGCATGATCGCCATCAGGTCATCATACTTTTCGCAGGCCCGCAGAAGCACTTCGTCGAACTTGCCCGACGCGTAAAACTCGGTCGCCGAATAGAATTCGTACTCGAACCCGAAAGTGTCGAGGAACCGGCGTAGCATGGCGTTGTTGTGGTGGCCAAAGCTCTCGTATTCACCGAACGGATCGGGGACCGAGGTCAGCGGCTTTTGGATATTTGCATACATCAGCTCTTGCTGCGGCACGTTCTCCGGCACCTTGCGCATTCCGTCGAGATCGTCGGAAAAGCAGATCAGCCGCGTCGGAATGTCACTGATCGTCTCGAAGGCGCGGCGGATCATGGTCGTGCGCATGACCTCGCCGAAGGTGCCGATATGCGGCAGGCCCGA
>DOUP01000292.1 GCA_003520545.1 Maritimibacter sp.
CCAGCCCCCGCCGCAGACCGTCCACAACGCGCGTTTGGTTGTCCTGCATTTCGATCCGCTTAGCTTCGCTCTCCTGCATGGCCAATGTCGCCTCGGTCACGTCATTGCCGACCAGCACCACGCGCAGCAGCGTTCCACCGGCATCCATCACCGGGGCGAAAGAGCCGTCGATCATGGCGACCGAGCCGTCGCGGCGCGGGATTTCGAAGCGGCCAAACACCGCCTCGCCGCGCTCAATCTTGTCGAAGGTATCGGCAAAGACCACAGACAGGTCCCGGATGTTGCCCAAGTCCTCCGAGGGGTCCCCTGTGTATTCCATCGTTGCCGCGAACATGTCGTTGGCACGCAAGAAGTCCCCGTCGGGTGCGAACTCGGCCTTGACCTGATTGGCGTCCATCGTCTTGAGCAAGGCATTATTCATGTACCCTTCGGAAACATCGCTCCATTCGGTCACGTATCCAATATGCTCGCCTTGATCGTCCCTGACCGCAGAAATATTGAGCGCAATGCGAACGTCGCCGAACCCATTTTCGGTAGAGAACGGCAAATTGTCCGGGTCTGCCAAGGCTTTTGCGGCCCGCTCGCGGGCCTCCGGCGAATGAAAGTCATGCATCGAGCGGCCAATGATCTTGTCCTCGTCGAAGTCGTCGACATGTTCCTCAAACACCTCCGCGTAGCGAGAAAGAATTGCGCGGAGCGACGCGTTCACATGCATGATCTTGTGGTCTTTGCCCGACATCATGATTGCTGAGCGGGAATTGGCGAAGGCCGCGCTCCGGAAGTTGCCCTCGAAATTCGCGCGTTCGGACTTCACGAGCGCCACCCGGAATTCGTCCAGTCGTTCAGCGATTTGTCCGATCTCGTCCTTGCGCTCTACATCGGGCACCTCTGTTTCGTAGTGGCGCTCCGCGATCCGGCTCATCGCATCACTGACGCGACGCAGGGGCTTGGCGAGGCTCGATGAGAACAGGAAGGCAATCAGGGACACCCCGAGGATCGCCAGGCCCTGTTGAACGGCCATCAACCGATACAGAGCCCAGAGAGACGACAGCACTTCACGTTCATCCATCTCGGTAACCAGGGCCCAATCCAAGCCCGCTACCGTGAACGGTTGATAATGGATCAAGGCCCGCTGACCGTTGCGGCCCGGGCCAAAGGCCGTGCCGGTCACACCATCCAGCGCCGCTGACACCTGTGGCCTGTCGGCAAGGCTGTCGAAGACCTGAAAATCGTCGTCGAAGCGTGACGTGGTTCGCGCGGTACGGTCCCGCGCAACAAGATAGCTGACCCCGGTTTCACCCAGGCCCGAATTGCGGTTCACGATTTCTGACAGCAGCGTCTCCCGGAACCGGATGACCGCATATCCCGCGACTTCGCCCTCGGCCGTCGCGACCGCCTGTCCAATGAACACCGCCGGGCGACCGTCATCGGCTGAAAACCGGTCCAACGGCACGCTGAAAACGCGGTCCAACGCCTTGTCCCCGGCCCCGGCCATAAGTCCATAGAGCTTACCCAATGGCCCCTGGGCGTAGGGACCTGTCGCCAGGTTCGTCGCAAACGCCTTGCCCTTGAGGACGGAATAGAGCACGCGCCCGTCGGTATCGATCAGAAACAAGTCCCGGTATCCGAAGGTCTGGATCATGTTCAATGCAGCCGGGTGCATGGCCTTGTGCGGCCCGGCATAGGC
Source organism: Maritimibacter sp. (assembly GCA_003520545.1). Lineage (GTDB taxonomy): Bacteria > Pseudomonadota > Alphaproteobacteria > Rhodobacterales > Rhodobacteraceae > Maritimibacter. The sequence goes on from DOUP01000292.1 coordinate 1,688, forward strand.
CCACAGGCCGGTCACCTCGGGCTCGATCAACTGTTCCCGCGCGTCGGGGAATGGGTTCGCATCCACGAACGCCTCGCGCAGCCGGCTTTCCGCATCAACGCCCAGCACGGACACGCCACTTTGGAACCCGCCGAGGTATTTTGTCGTCGTTTCCTGGGACGCGAAGTTCGTCAGGTCCGCGCCTGAGCGCATCATGGCCATTTCCAACTGGCGCATCCGGTTGTCCGCGGCGGCCTCCAATGCCTCGCCTGCATGTTCGATCAGGTCACGTTTCTGCTGCGTCCCGGACAGGACACCCGAAACGACCGCAGACACCACGACCAGAAACACCATGATGATCGGCATTTTCCGGGAAATACTTAGATTGTTCAGAAACCGCATATCGTCGCCCTGATTGCCCTGCGCCAAGCGCACTTGCGGGGCAACCTGTCAGACAGCGATGAAGATTGGTTTAACGCGGATCAGAAACGCCCCTTGGCATGGGGCGACGCCCAGGTGAGCCAGACCGCAGCAGTCCAGGTGAAGGCCGCCCCGCCTGCTGCCCCCCCGTCGACCGGGCAGAAATACTCGTAAAACCCATGCTCGGCGATCAACGCCTGCGTGCCTTTGCGAATGCGTTCGGCCAGCACCGTGTGCCCCGTTTCGGCCAACCCGATCCCGGCAAGCGCATTGACGATGCCCCAGACCGGGCCGCGCCAGTAACGCAGCTTGTCGAACTCGGGATCTTCCGGGTCGAGCGACGGAATGCCGAATTGCACCTCGTCCAGAATGCGGTGCAAATGCTTGAGCTGGCGGTCATCGCGCACGCCAGCGTACCAGTTCAGAAACGACGCGGAACTGAGCGTGTTGGTAAAGGCCCCGGTGCGCAAATTGACACTGTCGTAATGGCCTTTGGCCTCGTTCCAGTGCCCTTTGACACCCTGCTTGAGCGCCTGGATCCAGCCCTCGATTTCTTCGGTGCCGTGATCGAACTCCGCCGCGATGGCCAGCAGGTCCCGGCAGGCGCGCAGGAACATGAAGGTCATGCCAACATCGGCCACCCGGAACGGGCTAATCTCGGCGATCTTCTCCTCGTCCCAATCGACGCCCCTGGCCAATTGCACCAAGGCGACGTAACGGTCGTAATCGAGCTGCGAGGGCCGCATCGAGGGGTCCACGTGGTCGGTGTCCGAGCGATGATAGACCCCGACGTCCGAGGTATCCACGCTGGTCAGCGCCACGTCCCAGTCAGGCGCATTGTCGCGCCCGCTCTCCCACGGATGGGTGATCGCCACCATGCCGTTCTCCACGCGGTGGCGCATGAACCACCGATGCCAGCTGACCAGCCGCCCGTAAAGCAGCTCCATATGGATGCGGCCATAGCGCTTGTCGGCCTCATAGACCGCGCGTGCCATTGTGGCCGCAATCGGCGGCTGGGTGATGCCCGAGGTATGCGGCACCCGGTCCACGTCCCAGACATCCGGGCCGGGGAAATAGCCATATGCCTGCTTGTGGAACACGATATGCGGGACCATCCCGGTGTCCCATTGCCCCTGGAACAGCGTCTCGAGCTCGGCCCAGGCGCGTTTCGCATCGAAGGTCGAAAACCCCCAGGCCGCAAAGGCGCTGTCCCAATTCCATTGATAGGGATAGAGGCCCTTGGTCGGCACCGTGTAGAGCCCCCGGTCATTGGTCTCCATGACCTTGCGAGCTTTCTTGTCGATCTTGTCGTAGTTCATTGCGGTGCTGTCCCGGCGCGCTTGCTTCCTTGTCGCGGAGCCGACCAAGACCCGCAAGCGGTCGCCCCCAAGTTCCAGGCGGGCACGGCGCGGCGCGCAATTCCAGACGACCAAGACGCCAAAATTCGCGCCCTCTGCCGAAAAATCGGGCATCCCGTGATCGCGCGCATGGGAAAATAGCGCTGTTCTCCCTGATGCCACCCGGCGCAACGCTTGGATCAGAAGCGGGTCTCCCATGTCACCTGCCCTTCGCGCTCGAAACCCCGGTGCTGATCCACGGGGTGATCGTCGCATGGATCGCAGGTCAGGATTTCTGGCCGATGTTTGCCTTCGGCGTCGCCGCCCTCGTCGTCGTCTCGCAGATCCACGGTCTGGCCTGTCGCACCTGACCCGCTGGATCATCGCGGGCCTCGTGATTGGCATCCCGCTCATCTATCACTTCGCGATCGGCCTCATCGCGCTCTTCAGCCTCGAACGGCTCCGCAAAACCTGATCCCTTTCATCGTGCTTCAANNCGCCAGCGTCGCCATGGCGACCCCGTGGCCGGAAAACCCGGACGCGCTCAGGACATTGCCACGCAACCGGGCGAAATGCGGCATCCGGTTGAGCGTGATCCCCAAGGTGCCGCCCCAGGCATAATCAACCTTCGCGTCCTTCAACTGCGGGAATACCTCGCGCATCGGGCGCCCCGCCTTGGCCGCGATATCCTTTGGGAAGCGGTAACCATAGCTTTCGCCGCCACCAAACAGCATCCGCCCGTCCTGGCTCAGCCGGAAATAGTTGATGACGAACTTACTATCCGCCACCGCATGGTTTTCAGGGAGAAGCTCTTGCGCCAGATCGCCCAGAGGTTCGGTCGCCACGATGAAATTGTTGATGGGCATGACCCGCGCGGCCACCTGCCGTTCGGCATGACCAAGGTATCCGTTCGCTGCCCAGAGCACGTGGTCCGCCGTGATCCGCGCCCGGTCGGTTTCCACAACTGTCGGCGCCCCCTCACCCACGCGCGTCACCCGCGACATCTCATGTAGTCGCGCGCCCGCGCCGATGGCCGCGCGCGCCAGGCCCAGCGCATAGGCAAGCGGGTGCAAATGCCCCGCCGCCATGTCGATGGTGCCGCCGTGATAGGCATCCGAGGCGCAGAGCGCGCGCAGCTCTTCACGGCTCAAGGCGCGGATCGCGTCGTGACCATAGTCCTCCTGCATTTTCCGTGCGAAATCATGGCTGTGTTTGACGAAGCGCGGCTTGTGGTCGGCATGGATCACCCCCGGCACGAACCCCGCGTCCGGTGCGTGTTCTGCCTCCAGTGCCTTGGTCAGCTCG
>DOUP01000259.1 GCA_003520545.1 Maritimibacter sp.
GACCGGATTCCGCGTCTCACGGTAAACTGGAATATTCGAGTGCGCGTTGAATCTTTGAACGAAAAAGTCAGCCCCCGCTTGAAAGTTATTTCCATTAATTCAGATCCCGGTTGACCGAGTTTCCAGTCCCGCGTGAGACATTCCGCGTGGTGGCAGGTAGCACGTCCGGGGTTCTTGAGGTGCCCCTAGTTACCTAGACACCTGCCTCGCTCAGTTTCTGCTGTCTGGTATCGAAGTCAACGGGCGACAGCATGCCGTTGTTCGTGTGCTTGCGCTTCGGGTTGTAGAAGAGCTCGATGTATTCGAACACGTCTCGCCGCGCGTCGTCGCGGTTCGGATATGTCCGGCGTCTGACCCGCTCGCGTTTCAGCAGCTGAAAGAAGCTTTCTGCTACGGCATTGATGCTCCTATGTTTGTCAAGCGTGGCCGGCCTTGGTTGGCGGCACGCACAGAGCGCGGTAGATTTCGCGCACCATGTACCGCTTTATGCAGCGCACGATTTCCCGCCTTGTTTTGCCTTCTGAAGTTCGTCGAGCAGCATAGGTTTTGGTTCTCTCATCGTCGCGTAGGCGCACAATGACCACACGGTAGATGGCGGCATTGGCTTGCCGATTGCCGCCACGGTTCAATCGCATCCTGTTGGTCCTGCCGCTTGAGGCCAGGATCGGGCAGACACCGCAGAGCTTGGCCAGGGCGGCTTCGGAATGGATGCGCTCGGGGTTGTCTCCCACGAGGATCAGCATCTCAGCCACGGTCATTGTGGAGATGCCATGCGATTTCATCAGCTCTGGTGCTTTCTCCCGGACCAGTCGGTCAAGCTCTTGGTCGTGTGCCTGGATTTCTTCATGCAGATCAAGCCAGCGCCGCGCAATTGCTCGCATGGCCATTTTGGCGGATGCGATTGGGGAAGTGATCTCGCCTGGCCTCAAGGCTGCAACATGGCGCACCAAAGTGATCCTTCCTCTGATCCCATCGAGCGTGTCACGAAGATCTGCTGGCGCATTTACGATCAACGTTTTCAGCGTGATCATCGCCTGGGACTTGGCTTTTACCGCGCTGTCTCGCGCAACCTTCAGATGGCGGATCATCTCCGATGACCCGGTCTGCGTCTTGGCGAAGGCCGTTGCTTGCCCGTTCAGGACGGACCTGGCCGCGCTCTCGGCATCGAGACTGTCTGATTTGCCATGAAGATAGCGCAGTTGGCGAAGGGGGCGCATGACGTCGAGGACCTTATGCCCCTTCGCCAGCAAATCTCTGGACAGGCCCGCCCCAAAAGAGCCGGTTCCTTCAATCCCAAAGGCTTTGACATGACCGAACTGTGACGCCCAAACTTGGAGATCATGATACCCTTTTCGTGTCGTAGGAATACTCGTGCTGCCCAGACGGGCGCCGTGCGCATCGATGGCGACGGCAATGTGGTTGGATTTGTGCGTGTCGACGCCGATGATAACTTGATCCATGTAAGGCCCTTTCGCTGGAATGGCCCAGGCACCGATCAAAGAGGACAGGACTGTGATGGTACGCCGACCGTCAGGCTCCTATGAAGTCACATCTCGCCCGCTGCCGGGGCAACCTGATGGTCGACACGTCAACGCAATGAAACGCAGTCAATCATAACATGGGTCAGATCACACCGGGAAGCCATGCGGCACCAACCCAGCGAATGGTCGATCGGTGTTTGAGTCAAACCACCCGAGAACTGGCACCAATCGTATGACTATCGGAATGAACCATGACTTGGCCAGTGGGCTTTCGTCGCCAAACGGCCATCAGCAGGGCTTGCAGGGCGAGGTCCGTGGTCATGCGGGATTGTGCAGACCAGCCGACAACACGGCGGGAGAACAGGTCGATCACGACGCAGAGATACAGCCAGCCCTCATGGGTCTTGATGTAGGTGATGTCGGTAACCCAGACCTGATCGGGTGCCGTCGTGCTGAACTTTTGCTCCAGCCTGTTCTCGGCAACCACCGCAGGTTTGCCGCCGTATCGGCCCGGACGACGCCTGTATCCCACCTGGGCAGCGATCCCGGCCAGAGACGCCAGACGCGCCACCCGGTTCTCTGAAATCTGTTCGCCCTGATCGCGTAGATCGTCCGTCAACTTGCGATAGCCATACACCTTGCCGCTGTCTGCCCAGGCCTGTCGGATCAGCTCGGTCTGGCGCGCATCCTGCTGCGCACGGTGGCTTAACGGTTCTTTAAGCCATGCGTAGAAGCCGGAGAAATGGACCCGCAGCACCCGGCACATGGCCCGGACGCCGAACTCTCCGCGATGCGCCCGAATGAAGGCGTACTTCATTGGGACTCGCGCGCGAAGTACGCCGTTGCCTTCCTAAGAAACAGCCGCTGTCTCGGGAATAGGCGCCAATGCAAATCCGAGGGTCCTCGCGCGCCGTTGAAGGTTTGAGAGCACGCGTTGCCGGTGTCGTTCTTCATAGGCCGCCGCTCCCTGATCCTGATAGGTCATTCCATGACGGATGGCGTTGTAGAACAAGACTGCGATCTTGCGCGCCGTGGCCGTCACCGCTCTCTGTTTGCCTATGCGCGATGACAGTCGCCGGTAAAATGCGCCCAAGGCCGTGTCGCTTCGACCAATCGTGACAGCAGCCAGACGCAGAAGCGCTGCCGCGCGACTGGAGGATCGGCGTGTCCGCGAGGAAATCAGCTTACCGCCAGATATCTTGTTGCCCGGGGCCAAACAGAGCCACGACGTGAAGTGCTTGGCGCTTTTCCAGGCGCGCAGGTCCGTGCCACATTCGGCCACTAACTTTAGAGCCAGCGATGGCCCGAGGCCGTGGATCTGCGCCAGGTCCGTTCCCAATACCCCATATAGCGCGGCCCTCACATCGAAGGACGGTGCATTGTGCTGCCTGCCTTTGATCCGTGCCTTCGGCAGCGGGGCCAGGTCACCGTCTGCCCGGACCGTCAGGGCTGCAACCGCTGCTTCCAGCCTACGGTCGCACGTCTCGATCTGTGCCTTGTAGAAGTCGTAAAGCTCCAGCGACTGTGTAAGGGCAAAGACACGCTCCTCACGGTCGTTGCCGACTAGTGCAGCCTTGATCGTATCAATCGAGGATTTGCAGCGGACATCCCGGAAAGCGGCAAGAACTTCAGGATCACGCTCGCCTCCAACGATGGCACGGATGATCCGCATGCCGGTCGCACCAGTGATGTCGGAGACGACATGATGCAGTTGAAGATTCATCTCCATCAACGCCTTCTGCATGTGCTGGATGTGCGCGGCGGCATATTCTGTCAGACGCTCGCGTTGGCGCATGTAGGCGCGCAGAGTGGCGACCTCGGCCTCAGGTCGGAAACTGCCGCGCAAGAGCTCATAAGAATGCAACTGGCGCAGCCATCCCGCATCGCTCACATCGGTTTTGCGGCCCGGAACTTTCTTGGCGTATCGGGCATTCACGAGGATGACCTCGAAGCCGTGCTCCTCCAGGATCTCGAAGGCCGGTATCCAGTAAACGCCGGTCGACTCCATCGCCACGCTGGTGACGCCGCATGACCGAAACCAGGCGGCGAGATCGTGTAGGTCTTGTGTGAAAGTTCCGAAGGCGCGCACTGGCATGATATCGGCGTCAGGGTTCACAGCCGCCATATGCATCGTCGAGCCGATGTCGATCGCAGCCGCATTGGGATTGACCATCTTGAGGTCCGGGTGGTCGCCGGTCTTGCGCTTTGTCATGGCATCTCCTCCGTTCAAGGCGAAGGGCGTGGGCCATGCAAGTTCGTCATCTTCCTAACCGGGATCACCGCGATGGCAGCGTCACCACTCTCAAGTGCGCATCGGCCCATGTGCCACGTTTATTAACGGGGTCCAGCCCACCAATAAGCCATCGGCAACTGCCCTTCGGGCACAGCATAGCACAGGCTGTTTATACCGCGCACAGGCGGGCTGCGGCCCGGAACAGTTTTTTGGGATATCACGCTCCTCGGTCACCCGAGCCAGCTCGCGCTTCAAACGCCGGTTCTCGGCTTCATAGTCAACGCCCGGCTTCGATTGCTCTGCCCCCTGAAAATTGGACCGTTTGAAGCTGTAGTTTTCCGCTACATTTCCCTGGCTGGGAGAGGAGCGGAATCGCATGAAAGCATCGAAGTTCACGGAGGCGCAGAAGGCCTTCATCCTGAAGCAGGGCGAGCAAGGCACGCCAGTCGCGGAGATTTGCCGGAAGGCCGGGATCAGCCAAGCGACCTACTTCAACTGGA
>DOUP01000253.1 GCA_003520545.1 Maritimibacter sp.
TCCCCATGTGGCCGAGACCTGCGACCGCGACGTGCATATCGTCGATGGCAAGCTGGAGGTCACGCCATGACCCTCACTGGTATCGCCGCGCGCAACCTTGCGCATCGTCCCTGGCGCACGGGCCTGACGCTCCTGGGCGTGGTATTGGCGATTGCGGCTTACGTGGCGCTGGTCGGTCTGGTGCGCGGGATCGAGGGGACCCTGCTTGAAAACTTCTCGACACGCGGCGCGGATGTGGTTTTGACCGAAGCGGGTGCGGCGGACCTTCTGTCCTCCGTCGTGCCGCAGGAGTTGGCCAGCGAGGTGGAAGCGGTCGAGGGCATCTCGGTGGCCGCCGCCGAGCTTGGCCGCATGACCACGGTGGGCGAGGCGACGACGAGTTTCGTCTATGGCTGGATGCCCGACGCCTATTCGTGGGAGGGCTTCACTCTGCTCGAAGGCCGCTACCCGGTGCCGGGCGACGGTGCGGCCTCTGGTGCGGTCGGCGGTGTCGCCTTGGGTGCACGGCTGGCGGAACGGCTGGAGGCCGGCCCGGGCGATCAGGTGACGATCTTCGCGGTGCCCTTCGAAGTCACCGGGATCTATACGACCGACAGCCTGCTGACCCGCAACGGTGCGGCCATGGTGCTCGCCGATATGCAGGCGCAAACGTATCGGGCCGGACAGGCGACTTCGATCGTTGCGCGGCTGGACGACCAGCTCACCAGCGATGAGCGCGAGGCGGTGGTCGAAAACCTGGCCAAGCGGTTCCCGGACCTTGCCGTCGAGGAGACGGAGGAGATGGTCGCAGAGTATTTCAACGTCAAGATCTCGCGCATCCTCGCTTGGGTCGTGTCCACCGTCGCGGTGTTCTCGGCCGGGTTGGCGGTGCTCAACACCATGGCGATGGCCGTAAATGAACGGCGTGGCGAAATCGCGATCATGGGCGCGGTCGGCTGGCCGCGCGGGCGGATCGTGCGATGCCTGATGTTGGAGGGCGGCGTGCTGACCGTGCTGGGGTCGGTGCTGGGGATCGTGGTGGGTGTGACGATCGCCTGGATCGTCGCGAGCGCGCCCTCGGTGGAAGGTTTCGTGGAACCGGTGATTGATTTGGGCCTTACCCTTCGGGCCTTGGCCTTGGGGTTGGGGATCGGGTTGATCGGCGCTTACGTGCCCGCCGCGCGGGCCGCGGCGCAAGACCCGGCGGCAATTCTACGCGGGAAGTGACAGCGAAGGTGCCGAAATCATCCCATGATTTCGGCCCGATTTCATCGCGATGAAATCGTTCTTGTTCTAACGAAAGCGCGCCGGATCGCAGGCAGCGATGACGGGTCTTTCCATTTCCGAAGCCTGGTCCAAGGCAAGGTCAGCCAGCAGGCGCCCGGCGGCGGGGCCCGTCTGAAAGCCATAACCTCCTTGGCCCACCATCCAATAGAAGCCTGCCACGCCCGGTTCTGCGCCGATGGCGAGGTCGCCGTCCGGCGTGAAGCTTCTGAGCCCTGCCCAGTTCGCGATCATGCGCGTGACCTCGTGGCTCATCCTTTCTTCGAACCGGGCCAGCCCTTCTGCGAGCACCATATCGTCGGCCCAGGCGTCTTGCGGTGCGACGGGATCCGCTTCGGAAGGCGAGACGATGAGTGCACCTGCGTCAGGTTTGCAATACCAGTCGTCCTTTGCGCCGAAGATCATCGGCCAACCGGTTGGATCAAAGCCCCCCGGGACTTCGATCCGGGCCATGGAGCGGCGCTTCGGCGTGATTCCGATGGGGGCGACTCCGGCAAGCGTCGCGATCTCGTCGGCCCAGGCGCCGGCCGCGTTGACGATGGCACCTGCCTCAATCTCTTCGCCACCTGCCGTGACACGCCAATGCCCACGGTCTGCTCGGGTGATCGCCGTGACCGGAGCTTTCGTCCTTACCTCGCCGTTTGCGCGGATCTGTTTGGCATAGGTTTGAAGGAGCAGGTCTGTGTCGATATCCCACGCCTGGTCCGTAACCGCGGCGCGCGTGATTTTCGCGGGGTCCAGAAGTGGCACGCGGGCAACCGCGTCGGCGACCGTGATTTCCTCCATTTCGAACCCTGCCATCGCCTGCGCGAAGGCCTGGTCTTCGTCCGCTTGTCCCACGACCATGCCACCACGGTCTGACAAGACACCCAAGGATTGGAAGGGGTCGCGCGACGCGCGGCTCAGTTCGGTGACCGCGTGCGTGCCGTAGGTCGGGATGAACACCGCGGCCGAGCGCGACGAGCTGTGATAGCCAAGGCTCGGTTCGCTTTCGACCACGCAGACGCGCGCGGATTTTGCCAGATGAGCCCCTGCGCTGAGGCCGGCGATACCGCCGCCGATGATGAGAAAATCAAACATGACCGGACCCTGTCACAAGCCGTGAGACAGGAAAAGCCCCGAGGTTTCCCACGGGGCTTCGCGGTACAAAGGGACCAGCCGCCGGGGTCCGGGGTTAACGACCCGGACCGAAATCGTCCTGGGTGATCGCACCGTCGCCGTCACGGTCGCGCGTGGCGAACCATTCCTCCGCTTCGGTCGTGAATTCGGCCAGCGTCACGCGACCGTCTCCGTCAAGATCCATGGCGGCATGGTCATGCGGCTGGGCTTGCAAAGGTTGTCCCTGGCCGCCGCCTGACCCCATCCCTTTGCCGTGGCCATTGCTTCCGCCTTTGCCCATTCCTTGGCTTTTGCCAAGACCCGGGTCGCCCATGGTTCCGTGCCCCGGACGGTCCTCCTGCATCGACGCGCGCATGTCTTCGCCCGTGGCCTCCATGTCGGCCAGTTCCGCCGCGTCCAGCGCTCCGTCGTCGTTCGCGTCGAAAGCTTCAAGCATGTCGGTTCGGCGCGCGACCACTTCCGCGAGCGTGACCTTCCCATCGCCATCGGCGTCCCACATGGCGACGAAGTTTCCACCCGGCACCTGCGCGGTGGCCATGGCGGGGAGGGAGAGTGCCGCGACTGCGGCGGTGAGTGCGAATTTTCGGAGCATCGGTTTGCCCTCCGTTTGCGTTTCTCATGAACGTTGAACGGTTGGGGCGGTGTGTTCCGGCACAGGTGCGTCACCCTGCCGCGTGGAACGAAAAAGGCCCTGCCGAAGCAGGGCCTTTCTGGTGTTTCAGACAGTCCCTTAGTTCGGGATTTCGCCGGCGATGCCTTCGACGTAGAAATCCATGCCAGCCAGAGTGGCGTCATCGGCGGTCTCGCCTTCTTCCAGCCAGACCGAGCCGTCCTGCTTGTTGATCGGGCCGGTGAACGGGTGG
>DOUP01000210.1 GCA_003520545.1 Maritimibacter sp.
TCGCGCGGGCTTCGGCCTCCGTCAGCCTGTCCTACGGGGCGCATTCGAACCTCTGCGTCAACCAGATCAAGCTCAATGGCTCCGAGGCGCAAAAGCGCAAATACCTGCCCGGGCTGATTTCGGGCGCGCATGTCGGCGCCCTTGCGATGAGCGAGCCGGGCGCGGGGTCGGACGTGGTGTCGATGCAGCTTCGGGCCGAGAAGAAGAACGGGTATTTCACCCTGAACGGGTCCAAGTTCTGGATCACGAACGGTCCGGATGCGGACACGCTGGTGGTTTATGCCAAGACCGACCCCGAGGCGGGCACCAAGGGGATCACCGCCTTTATCGTCGAGAAAGACATGAAGGGGTTCTCCACCTCGCCGCATTTCGACAAGCTCGGGATGCGCGGGTCCAATACCGCGCAACTGTTCTTCGAAGATGTCGAGGTGCCGTTTGAGAACGTGCTCGGCGAAGAGGGCAAGGGGGTGCGGGTGCTCATGTCCGGGCTCGACTACGAGCGTGTCGTGCTCTCGGGCATTGGCACCGGGATCATGGCCGCCTGCCTCGACGAGGTGATGCCCTACATGGTCGAGCGCAAGCAGTTCGGCCAGTCGATCGGGGATTTCCAGCTCATGCAGGGCAAGATCGCCGATATGTATACCAAGATGAATTCCGCCCGTGCCTATGTCTACGAGGTCGCGCGCGCCTGTGACCGGGGCGAGGTCACGCGGCAGGATGCGGCGGCCTGTGTGCTTTATGCCTCCGAGGAGGCGATGACAGTCGCCCACCAGGCGGTGCAGGCGATGGGCGGCATGGGGTTCATGAACGAAACCCCCGTCAGCCGGATTTTCCGCGACGCGAAGCTGATGGAGATCGGCGCGGGCACCTCGGAAATTCGCCGGATGCTCGTCGGACGCGAATTGATGGCGGCGATGCGCTAGGATCGGAGCACTCGATGAAACGTCTTGCTCTCGCCACTCTGGTCGTTGCCAGTCCCGCCGCTGCGCAGGATCTGGTTTACGACTTTTCCCATACCTGGACCTGTGTCGGGCAGGCCGAGGCGTGGCAGGACAAGATCGCCTGTATCGGAACCTCCGCGAACCTTTGTATGGAGGACACGCCGGGCGGGTTTTCGACCGTCGGGATGGGAGGCTGTTTGGACCGCGAATTCCAGGATTGGGACGCCGCGTTGAACGAGGCCTACGGTCCGCTGCGCATACGCTACGTGGCGCAGGATGGCGAAGCGTCGGAGCACATCACGCTGACGCAAGCCGATGCGCTGCGCGACATGCAGCGGGCGTGGATCGACTATCGTGATGCGGCCTGCGATTACGAGCGGTCGAAATGGCAGGGCGGCACCGGCGGTGGGCCTGCGGCGATCTCCTGCATGCTCCAGATGACCGGCGAACAGGCGCTGAAACTGCAATCCGATTTGAATTTCGAGTGAGCGATGCTTGAACGGGACCAGACATGGGAGGAGATGCGCCGGTCTTTCGACTGGGCGCTGCCCGACCGTCTGAACCTTGCCGCACAGGTCTGTGACGACTGGGCGGCGGACGATCCCGACAAGCTGGCGATCATCGACCTTGGCGACGGGACGCGCGCGGAGTGGAGCTACGGCGCCCTGTGGGATTTGTCCCGGCGGGTGCAGCTCACGCTGGAAGATCGCGGCGTCGCGCCGGGCGACCGCGTCGGCGTTCTGCTCTCGCAATCGCCGCTCTGCGCGGCTGCGCATATCGCGGCCTGGCGGATGGGGGCGGTCTCGGTGCCGCTGTTCAAGCTGTTTCGCCACGAGGCCTTGGTGTCTCGTGTCGGGGACAGCGGGGCGAAGATCGTCGTAACCGATACCGAGGGCGTCGGGATGTTGGAGGGGCTTTCGGTCGAGGCGTTGACCGAGGCCGGGCTTACCGAGCGTGATGACCCTGTCACAGGCGTCGCGACAGGCCCCGAAGATCCTGCCGTTCTGATCTATACCAGCGGGACCACGGGCAGCCCCAAGGGCGCCTTGCATGGTCACCGTATTCTGACCGGGCACCTGCCGGGCGTCGAGATGAGCCATGATTTCCTCGGACAAAAGGGTGATGTGCTCTGGACCCCGGCGGATTGGGCGTGGATCGGGGGGCTGTTCGACGTGCTCATGCCGGGGCTCGCGCTGGGGGTGCCGGTGGTGGCCGCTCGGATGGCGCGGTTCGATGTCGAGACCTGCCAGCAGGTTGTTCGGGACGGCGGTGTGCGCAACGTGTTCTTCCCGCCGACCGCGCTTCGGATGCTGAAAGCCGAGGGCGTTCGGATCGACGGGCTGCGTAGCGTGGCCTCAGGCGGCGAGCCCTTGGGGGCCGAAATGCTGGCCTGGGGGCGCGCGGCGCTGGGCGTGACGATCAACGAGTTTTACGGCCAGACCGAATGCAACATGGTCGCCTCTTCCTGCGCGGCGGCCTTTGAACCTGTGCCCGGATGTATCGGCAAACCGGTGCCGGGGTTCGACATCGGCGTGATCGACGAGAACGGCGCGGCGGCGGACGGCGAGGGCGATATCGCGGTGCGCCGGGGGGCGGCGTCGATGATGCTGGAATACTGGAGCCGGCCCGAGGCGACAGCGGAAAAGTTTCGCGGCGATTGGCTTCTGACCGGGGATCGCGGGACGTGGGAGGGAGATTACCTCCGGTTCAAAGGGCGCGAGGATGACGTGATTACCTCGTCGGGTTACCGGATCGGGCCCGCCGAGATCGAGGATTGTTTGATGACGCATCCCATGGTCGCGACCGTGGGCGTGGTCGGAAAGCCCGATGCCCTGCGCACGGAGATCGTGAAGGCCTATGTGGTTCTGAAGGATGGGAGCGCGGCGACGGATGCGCTTGCAAGAGAGCTTCAGTCATATGTTAAAGAGCGGCTCGCAAGTTATTCGTATCCAAGGGAAATCACGTTTCTGGACGCGCTCCCCATGACCGTGACCGGCAAGGTCATTCGCAAGGAGCTGAAGGCGCGTGCAGCGGCGGAGGATGCCGAATGAGGGCGCTCTCCATCGTATTTGTTGCGGCGTTCATGGCCCTGTTCACGCCTGTTGTTGCGGCGGCGGATGACTTGCCGGACGTGCAGACCTGCCTGAACGATTACGTCGAGACGTATGAATGGCTGTTGGAGGTCCATGCTGACACGCCGCTCGAAGATGTCGAGGGCGGGCTGTGGCACGTCGAGGACGTGAAATATTGCGGCACGCTTGGGATCGTGCGCTGCGACCGGACCGGAGACACCGTGCCGTGCCAACATGCGCTTGCCGCGCGGATCGACGGGATCGCGCGTGATGTTCGCGAGACGTTGTTGCCGCCCGAGGCTGTCGCGGGCGAGCCGGATGGATGGGCGAAACGGCTTTACGACGCCTCGCACGCCTTGGCGTTCGGGTCGTCGGCGGGCGACGATTGCGCGGGGGCGACGCCGCGCATGGAGGCCTGGTGCGCGGCGCATGAGGCGGGCAATCGGCTTCGTGATGCGGTGATGGCGTGGCAGGTGGCGCGCTATCTCGGGGCGGTGCCCTCGGCGGTGGAGGCCGGATGGGCCGAGAAGAACCCGGCCAAGCCGCCGAAACCCCGACCGGAACGATAAGTGAGGAGAGCGAGATGAAACTGCAAAGCCAGGTGATGACGGGAAGCGAGGCCTTTCAAGTCAACCGCGCCGCCCATCTCGACGCCTTGTCGGTGGTGCGCGAGGCAGCGGAGGCGGCGGCGCTGGGCGGGGGCGAAAAGTCCCGCGAGCGCCACCTGTCGCGCGGAAAAATGCTTCCGCGAGAGAGGGTTGCGGGACTGCTGGACCCCGGCTCGCCGTTTCTGGAGGTCGGTGCCACGGCAGCGCATGGGCTTTACGACGGGGCCGCCCCGGCCGCGGGCGTTATCGCGGGGGTCGGGCAGGTGCATGGCCAGGAGGTCATGGTGATCGCCAACGATGCGACCGTGAAGGGTGGCACCTATTACCCCATGACGGTGAAGAAGCATCTGCGGGCACAGGAGATTGCCGAGGAGTGCAATCTGCCCTGCATCTATCTCGTGGATAGCGGTGGCGCGAACCTGCCCAATCAGGACGAGGTCTTCCCGGATCGGGACCACTTCGGGCGGATCTTCTACAACCAGGCGCGGATGAGCGCGAAGGGTATCCCGCAGGTGGCCGTGGTCATGGGGTCCTGCACGGCGGGCGGGGCCTATGTTCCGGCGATGAGCGATGTGACGATTATCGTGAAAGATCAAGGGACTATCTTTCTCGCGGGTCCGCCGCTCGTGAGGGCAGCGACGGGGGAAGTGGTCACGGCAGAAGACCTTGGTGGCGGCGACGTGCACACGCGCCTGTCGGGCGTGGCGGATTACCTGGCCGAGGATGACACCCATGCGCTGGCCTTGGCGCGGCGCGCGGTCGAGAGCTTCAACCGGATGCGGCCTGACACGGTGGTCTGGCAATCGCCCGAGGAGCCTGCCTATGACCCGGACGAAATCCTGGGCGCGGTGCCTGCCGATCTGCGCACGCCTTACGACATCCGCGAGGTGATCGCGCGGCTGGTTGACGGGTCGCGGTTCGACGAGTTCAAACCGCGCTTCGGCGAGACGCTGGTCACGGGATTTGCCCATGTCAAAGGCTGCCCCGTGGGCATCATCGCCAACAACGGCGTGCTGTTTTCCGAGGCGGCGCAGAAGGGGGCGCATTTCGTGGAGCTGTGTTCGCAACGGCGCATCCCCTTGGTTTTCTTGCAAAATATCACCGGCTTCATGGTCGGTCGCCGGTATGAGAACGAAGGCATCGCACGGCACGGCGCCAAGATGGTGACGGCGGTGGCGACGACGTCGGTGCCGAAAGTGACGCTTCTCGTGGGCGGGTCTTTCGGGGCCGGGAACTACGGTATGGCGGGGCGCGCCTATCAGCCGCGCTTCCTGTGGACATGGCCCAACAGCCGGATATCGGTGATGGGCGGCGAACAGGCGGCGGGGGTGCTGGCAACGGTGAAACGCGACGCGATCGAGCGGGGAGGCGGCGACTGGTCGGCGGAGGACGAGGCCGAATTCAAACGTCCAACCATCGAGATGTTCGAACGGCAGAGCCACCCGCTCTATGCCTCGGCGCGGCTTTGGGACGACGGGATCATCGACCCGCGCAAATCACGCGAGGTGCTCTACCTGTCGCTGCGCGCGGCCTTGAATGCCCCGATCGAGGAGACGCGGTTCGGCGTCTTCAGAATGTGAGTCACCAACCATGCACGGACCATGCACAAACGATATGAAATCCATATGAGTTTTTTTCGCGAAACGGGCGCACAGGTTAATCGTGCGGGGTGGCGGTCATGAGTGTCGAGATCGTCACCGGCGACATCACCACGCTGGACGTGGATGTGATCGTGAATGCCGCGAACGAAAGCCTCTTGGGCGGGGGCGGCGTTGACGGTGCGATTCACCGGGCCGCAGGGCCAGAGCTTCTGGCCGAGTGCCGCGAGATCGGGGGCTGTCCAACCGGCGAGGCGCGGATCACCGGGG
>DOUP01000182.1 GCA_003520545.1 Maritimibacter sp.
TCCCCGCGTGGTGGCGGGGGGGCGACAGAGCTATCGGGGCAAACTGTCGCTGGCCGAAGCGGAGGCGCGGATCAAGACGCATTGGGAGCCGTATCATCTGCTGCTGGCCGAGTTGATGGATACCTCGAAGCAGTTGTTCGGGCAGGCGATCCTGATCGACTGTCACTCGATGCCGCATGAGGCCATCGACAGCCTGTGTCGCGGACGCGCGCAAAAACCCGAGATCGTGCTGGGCGACCGGTTCGGGGCGGCGGCGTCTTCGGATATCGTGGATGAGATCGAAGCGGCCTTCAGGGCAGAAGGCTTGAAGGTCGCGCGAAACACGCCCTTTGCGGGGGCTTATACGACCCAGACCTATGGTCGTCCGGCCCGCAACCGCCATGCCATTCAAATCGAGATCGATCGGGCGCTTTACATGAACGAGCGCGCGATCACGCCGAACGGGAACTTCGCCGCCATGCAGGCGATGTTGACCCGTATTTCGGCGCGGATTTGCGAGATCGGGCGGCCGCAGGAGCTTCCCCTCGCTGCGGAATAGGCTCAGCGGATCGAACGGCCCTTGAGGATGGCGCCCTCGCCGAAGCGGGCGCGGATCGCGTCGGTCGCTTTTTCGGCGGCGCGGCGCTGGGCGGCCTGCGGGTCGAGCAGATCGCCCGCCGTGTCCGCGCCGTCCGCGCCGGTGATGTCGGAAATCCCGACGCCGATGAGCCGAAAGGGGCCGCGATCCGCGACCGTCTCGAATAGCGCGCGGGCGGTGCGGTAGATGCGGTCGGCGCTTTGGGTGGTGTCGGGCAGCGAGCTGCGTTTCGTGAGCAGTTTGAAATTCGCCTGCTTCAGTTTCAGCGTCACGACGCGGCCCGATTTGTCCTTGGCCTTGGCGCGGTCGGCGACCTGTTCGGCCAGGCGCCACAGGTGACCGTCGAGCAGGTCGGGGTCCGCCGTATCCTCGAAAAACGTGGTTTCCTTGGAGATGGATTTCACCGGCGCGTTGGCCGAGATACGGCGGAAATCCTCGCCACGGGCGAGGTGGTAGAGCCGTTCGCCCATGGAGCCGAAGCGATCCGTCAGCGCGTCTTTGTCCCAGCGGAGCAGGTCGTCGAAGGTGCGGATACCGGCCTTGTCGAGCGAGCTTTGCGCCGCCGCGCCGACGCCCCAGATCAGGCGCACGGGTTTGCCTTTGAGAAAGGCTGCGGTGTCGCCGCGCCCGATCACCGAGAACCCCCGTGGCTTGTCGAGGTCGGAGGCGACCTTGGCGAGAAATTTATTGTGCGCGAGGCCGATGGAGCCGGTCAGCCCGAGCTCGTCTTTCATCCGCTTGGTCAGGCGGGCGAGCATGACGGCGGGCGGGTGGCCGTGGAGTTTCTCGGTTCCGGTCATGTCCAGAAAGGCTTCGTCCAGCGACAGCGGTTCGACCGAGGGGGTCAGCTCGTCCATCATGGCGCGGATCTCTTTGGATACGGCGGCATAATGCGCGCCGCGTGGTTTTATGACCACCGCGTCCGGACAGAGTTTCAGCGCCTGGAACATGGGCATGGCCGAGCGCACGCCCTGGATGCGGGCGACGTAGCAGGCGGTCGAGACCACGCCGCGACGCCCGCCGCCGATGATGACGGGCTTGTCGGCGAGATCTGGATTGTCGCGTTTTTCGACGCTGGCATAGAAGGCGTCGCAATCCATATGCGCGATGGTGAGGTCGAAAAGCTCCGGGTGCGCGGTGACGCGCGGCGACCGGCAGGCGGGGCAGCGTTTTCCATCGTCGAACGTGGTCAGGCAATCTCGGCAGAGAGCGGGCATGGGGGCAGTTTACACCCGGTGGCGCCCCCGCGCGATGGCAATCAGCACGAGACCGCCAAGGTAGAAGGCGACGGACAGGCCGACCGCGTTCACGACGAGTTGGCCGTAGGTGAGCACGTTCAGATCAATGAACGGGTAGGGGTAGACCCCGGTGAACAGCCCACGGATCAGTGCGTAGCTGACGTAAAGGAGCGGCCACCAGAGCCACAGGGCCGCGTTGCGCCAGGGCAGCGGGGCTTTGGGCGCAAAGACAAGCCAGAAAGCGAGCGTGAGGAGCGGTGTGGCGCTGTGCAACCCTTGATCGGCCCACCATTGCAGGCCCGCGGGGGACCAAAGGCTCGAAAGCAGCACGTGATAGACCGCGCCGACGATCAGGATCCAGAGCGTGAGGCCCGCAATCCAGAAGGGGCTGGGCATGGTGCCGGTTCCCGCCGCGCGTGCGAAGGTGACGAGGACCAGAACGTTGGTGAGCACGGTAAAGAACCCGCCCACGATCCAGAGCGTGGCGGGCAGGGAGCCGGTTGCGCCGAAAGTCACCACCAGTTGCGACCCGATGGCGGCGAGCGCGACCAGTGCGATGAGAGCGGCGAAAAGGCGGGCGGGGGGAACCATGGCTCCAGAATGCGCGAAGGGGGGCACAAAGCAACCCCTTGCGTGCCCGCCGTGGCGGTGGAAGATGGGCGCATGGAGTGGCGGGACGAAGGCACGTTGTTGAGCGTGCGCAAGCATGGAGAGACCTCGGTGATCATCGAGGTCTTCACATCCGCGCATGGACGTCATGCGGGCGTGGTGCGCGGAGGCGTGAGCCGCAAGATCGCGCCGATCCTGCAACCGGGGTCCCAGATCGACGTGACATGGCGGGCCCGGCTGGAGGAGCATATCGGCGCCTTCACGGTCGAACCGGTGAAGAGCCGAGCGACGGTGATGTCGGACCGGCGCGCGCTGGCGGGGTTGAACGCGATCACGGCGCTTTTGTCATTTGCCCTGCCCGAGCGCGAGGCACACCCGCAGCTTTACGCGCGCACCATCGCGATGCTCGACCTGCTGGGCGAGACCGAGGCCTGGCCGGTGGGCTATCTGCAATGGGAGCGGGCCTTGCTCGACGAGTTGGGATACGGGCTGGATCTCGGGGCCTGTGCCGTGACCGGGGACCGGGACGATTTGGTCTATGTCAGCCCGAAATCCGGGCGGGCCGTGAGCGCCGAGGGCGCGGGGGATTGGGCCGACAAGCTGCTGCCGCTGCCCGAGGAGCTTCTGGGTATCGTGACCGAGGATCTGGCCGGGATCGGCGACGGGCTGCGCACGACGGGGTATTTCCTGACCCATGGCCTGGCCCATGCGCAGGGTGACCGTCCGCTTCCCGAAGCCCGCGCGCGGCTTGTGGATCGGCTCACGCGGTAGCGGAGCGCGCTGGCGCGCGCACAGGTTGTGCGCGGCCTGGCCTTCGGCCCGCCCACGCGGTTGCCTCCGGCGGGGATATTTCGAGACCGGAAAGAGGGTGGGGTCAGGCGTCCTGAAGGGCGAGGATCGCGGCCATGAGGGTTGAGAGC
>DOUP01000019.1 GCA_003520545.1 Maritimibacter sp.
CCAGAAAACTGGTTTTCCCATGGTCGGACCCGCGCGGGACGAGATCAGTAGCGATACCCACGATGCAGGCCCACCCGGCTCTCCAAGGACCGCCAGAGCCGGTCGAAGGCGGTCTTGCTCTCCATCGCGGCCGCGTAGATGCGCAGATTGCCGTCGATATGCTTGATCTCCAGACACCGCTCCCCGTCCTTTTGCCGCGCCTGAATGTCGGAAATACCCTTGTAGCTCAGCCGCACCGGCTTCGGGTCGCTCGGACTGGTGGGGGCCTCGATGAACGTCTGGTCCAGCCGGATTTCGCCGCGCTGGGCCTTGGGCCGCAGCATTGCGCGCGCCTCCTGCACGGCGACCATCCCGGCAACCACACCCACGACGGCATAGGCGATCATCGCCCCGGTGCGTCCCAATTCGATCCCTGCAAACACAAGGCTGCTGTCATTCGTGACGACCAGGAAAATCGCCCCCACCGTGACCAGCGCACATGCGAACAAGAGCATGTAGCCCTTGGCAACCGTGAGCCTGTATCCGAAGCTTTCGTCCGTCATGTTGCCAAATCCATGTTTTCAAATCAATGAACCGGGTATTGGCGCGGATTTGGGCCGCATTGGGGCGGGGCTGGATCATTTACTTGATTTCACGCCATCAGGGTCCAAATCTGACGGCAAAGGAGACGCCCATGATCCGTGCATTCGCCCTCGCGATCCTCACCGCTCTGCCGCTGACGGCTACCGCTCAAACCCCTGAAAACACGGCGCAAATGCAGATGTCCTTCGCGCCCGTGGTGAAACAGGCCTCGCCCGCCGTGGTCAATATCTACGCCACCCGCGTGGTCGAGCGGCGCCTGCCCTTCGCGGAAGATCCGTTCTTCTCGCAGTTCTTCGGCGAGATTGACCTGCCGCCCTCGGTGCAGAATTCGCTCGGATCGGGTGTCATCGTGGGCGACGGGTTGGTGGTCTCCAATTACCACGTCGTCGGCAATGCCACCGACATTCAGGTCGTGCTGGCGGATCGCCGGGAATACACGGCGCGCGTGGTGCTGACGGACGAAGCCGCCGACCTCGCCATCCTCAAGCTGGACGCCGCCCCGCCGCTCCCCGCGCTGGACTTCGCGGATTCGGACGGGGCCGAGGTTGGCGACCTCGTGCTCGCCATCGGCAATCCTTTCGGGGTGGGTCAGACCGTGTCTTCCGGCATCGTCTCCGGGCTGGCACGCACCGGGCAGGGCGGCGGTGCACTGATGCAGGGCGGGCGCTATTTCATCCAGACCGACGCGCCGATCAATCCGGGTAACTCCGGCGGGGCGCTGGTTGACATGTCCGGCAAACTCCTGGGCATCAATACCCAGATCGTCACCCGCTCCGGCGGCTCCAACGGCATCGGCTTCGCGATCCCCGCGAACCTCGTGAAACAGGTGGTCGCGCAGGCCGCCCAGGGCGCGGAGCGGTTCGAACGGCCTTACGCCGGTGTCGAAGTGCAAACGGTCGATCAAAGCATGGCGCAGGCGCTGGGCCTGGAACGGCCCATGGGGGTCATCATCAACCGGATCGGGGATGAAAGCCCCTTTGCCGAGGCGGGTCTCGTTCCCGGTGACGTGATCGTCGCGGTCGAGGACCACCCGGTCAACGCCGCCGCCGAGCTCGATTTCCGCCTCGCCACCCACCCGATGGGCGAGCAGGTCACCGTGCGCTACCTGTCCCAAACCGGCTGGAACAACACCGAGGTCACGCTCGTCCCGCGGCCCAAGGGACTGGAGCCTGCGCTCGACACGATCACGGTGGACGGCCCGTTTCAGGGCATGACTGTCACGCGACTGACCCGCGACATCGCCGCATCGCTCCGCGCACCCTCCGATCTCGTCGGTGTGGTGGTGGTCGAGGCCACGGGGCGCGCCGCCAAGGCAGGTTTCCAGCGCGGCGATATCCTCCTGTCGGTCAATCGTCGCGCGGTCGCCACGCCGGAGGATTTGCGCACTGTGGTCCGGGAACAATCCGGCTGGTGGCGTGTCGATTTCATGCGCGGCAACCGCCGCGTCACAGCCCGTTTCAACGGATAGGAGGCCCCATGGACGCCCTTATCGTCATCGACGTGCAAAACGATTTCTGCCCCGGCGGCGCGCTCGCCGTGGAGGGTGGCGATCAGATCGTGCCGGGGATTAACGGCCTCCTGAACGATGCTCCGATCCGCGTTTTCACGCAGGATTGGCACCCCGCAGGCCACAGCTCGTTCGCCTCGACCCACGCGGGCAAAGCCCCTTTCGACATGGTGGAGATGCCCTATGGGCCGCAGGTTCTCTGGCCGGACCACTGCATACAGGGCACCGAAGGGGCTGCGTTCCACGCGGACCTCCGCACGGACCCGGCCGATCTCATTATTCGCAAAGGGTTTCGGGCCGGGATCGACAGCTACTCGGCGTTCTTCGAGAACGATCACGAGACGCCGACCGGGCTTGAAGGCTATCTTCGGACCCGTGGGGCGACCCACCTGACCTTCGTGGGGCTGGCCACGGATTATTGCGTGGCGTGGTCAGCGCGCGACGCAAAACGCCTCGGCTTCGATGTCACCGTTCGTGTGGACCTCTGCCGTGCCATTGACCTTGACGGATCGCTCGACACCGCGCTGGCGGACATGAAAGCCGCCGGGATTACCGTCTCGGACGGTCAGAGATAGCGTTCCTGCAACAGAGCCGTGCTTGTCTTGCCGATGGATGTGCCGTTCCGGGTCAGCCAATGCGACGCGGTTTGGTGCCCCAGTTCATGCAAGTCGCTCAGAAGCTCCCATGAGGGGAAAATCTTCGACTTGCTGTCGAAGGTCCGCATCGCGTCTTCGTTCTGGATCTCGTGAATGCGCAGCTTCGAGATTGCCTCGATGAACGGCACGCCGCAGACCGGGGGGTTGGCATCCAACTCGGTCTTGAGAAGCGCGATTGCCCGCATGTCTTTGACCAGGGTCTGGTTGAAGGCCATCTCCGATAGCCGGTCGGGGATCTTCGCCGGACTTTCCGGCACCTTCTCCCGTTGCAGCGGGTTCACGGTCACCAGAACCACGTCATCGTGGGATGTTTCCTGAACGAGCGGCACCAGCGGCGGGTTGGCCGAATACCCTCCGTCCCAGTATTCCTCGTCGTCGATGCTCACCGCCGGAAACGCCATCGGCAAACAGGCCGACGCCATGATCGCTTCGATCGACAGGTCGTCATTGGTGAAAATCCGGGCCTGCCCGGTGCGCACCTGCGTGGCCGAGATGAACAGCCGGGGCGCCCCGGCTTTCCGCAACGCCTTGAGGTCCACGTGTTCGCGCACCACCCCTTCGAGCAGCACCTGCGCGGGCCGACCGTTCGACGGGTGCGGCGCGACCGAGACATGGCCAAGCTGAAACAGGTTCATCCAGGCGGTCGTGGCCGAACTCCAGTTCGGCGTCTCGTCGATCAGCGAAATATAGGGGGCCAGCCGCTTTGCCTCCCGGTTGATCGCGCGCCAGAAGCTGCGCAGCGCCACGCGCGCGCCCTCCGGGCCGCCGTCCACCAACCCGGTTGCGGCCACGCAGGCATTCATCGCCCCCGCGCTCGCGCCCGAAAGCGCGCTGATCCGGAGCTGTGGTTCTTCGAGAAGGCGATCCAGGACACCCCAGGTGAAGGCGCCATGGGCGCCGCCGCCCTGAAGCGCGACCCCGATCTGCGTCGATACTGTCGTCGTGCCGTCCATGAGGTATCCCAAACTTGAAAAGTGCAATCATGCTGCAATGCAGCATATCAGGAAAGGAACACGCGATCCGGGTAAAAGTTCCAAATGCACGGAACGGTGAACACTCCGGCGGGGCGCCCGCACCGACAGGATCACCTTACCGGCCATGTGCCCGCGCGCCCCGCCATCTCCAGCGCTTGCATCCCGGCCCGCTCCCCGTTCCAATGCCCCAAACGAATGAGGCCACCATGGACATCGCCACCCGCGTCTACAATCACCAATGGAAGATCGACCCGATCGTCCGCTCGCTCATCGACACGGACTTCTACAAGCTCCTGATGTGCCAGTCGGTCCACCGCAACCACCCGACCACCCAGGTCACCTTCCAGCTCATCAACCGGGCCGCCCACATCCCCCTCGCCCGCCTGATCGACGAAGGCGAACTCCGCGAACAGCTCGACCATGTCCGCACCCTCACCCTCTCGCGCGGTGAAAGCACCTGGATGCGCGGCAACATGTTCTACGGCAAACGCGCCATGTTCACCCCCGCCTTCATGGAGTGGTTCGAAAACCTCCGCCTGCCGCCCTACCACCTGGAGCGCGTGGGCGACCAATACGAACTTACCTTCGAAGGCGCCTGGCCCGAGGTCATGCTGTGGGAAATCCCCGCCCTCGCGGTGCTCATGGAACTGCGCTCCCGCGCCACCTTGCGCGACATGGGCCGCTTCGAGCTCGAAGTCCTCTATGCCCGCGCCATGACCCGCACATGGGACAAGGCGCTTGCCCTACGCGACCTCCCCGGCCTGAAACTCGCCGACTTCGGCACCCGCCGCCGCCATAGCTTTTTGTGGCAGGATTGGTGCGTGCAGGCGATGGTTGAGGGGCTGGGTGACGCCTTCGTCGGCACCTCCAACTGCCTCATCGCCAAGAACCGCGATCTGGAAGCCATCGGCACCAACGCGCATGAGCTTCCCATGATCTACGCAGCACTTGCCAAGGATGACGCGGCACTGGCGCAGGCCCCCTATGACGTGCTCGCCGATTGGCAGGAGGAGCACTCGGGCAACCTGCGCATCATCCTGCCCGACACCTACGGGACCGAAGGCTTCCTGCGCGACGCCCCCGACTGGCTCGCCGGCTGGACCGGCATCAGGGTTGATTCAGGCGACCCGGTGGAAGGCGCGGAAACCGCGATCCGCTGGTGGCAGGAGCGGGGCGAGGACCCGCGCGAAAAGATGGTGATCTTTAGCGACGGGTTGGACGTGGAGGAGATCAAACGGCTCCACGGTCTGTTCGCCGACCGCGTCCGCGTCAGCTTCGGCTGGGGCACGCTGCTGACCAACGATTTCCGCGGGCTAGCCCCGAACGACGGGTTAGCCCCGTTTTCGCTGGTGTGCAAAGCCGTGGCGGCAGAGGGGCAGCCCACGGTGAAGCTGTCGGATAACCCGGCGAAGGCGATGGGGCCGGAGAGCGAGGTCGAGCGGTATAAGCGTGTGTTTGGGGTTGGGGATCAGGTTGAGAGGGAGGTTGTGGTTTGAAACTCAAAAAATCTGCGTTGTTAGTGGACGTCGATAATACATTGTTTGATTGGTTTCATGTTTGGTATGAGAGTTTCTCAGCCATGATGGTGGAAGTCGAAAAAATATCTGGAATTCAGAAGGAAGAATTGTATCACGAGATAAGACAAATACATCAGGCGGCTGGTACTTCTGAATACTCTCTTCTCTTAGGTCAAATTCCCACGTTGAAAAAAATGTATGGGGATGATCTTTTGTCCGAGATGGAACCTGCAATATCAGCATTTCGCTCTGCCCGGAGAACGCACTTGCGCCTTTACCCATTGGTTTACGAAACGCTCTTGGGCGCAAAGGCCAGTGGTGTGAAGATTGGAGCGTATACAGAAAGCCAAGCCTTCTATACTGCTTATCGATTTCGGAAGCTTGGCTTGGATAAGATCGTGGACGCGTTGTTCTCACCTCCGGACCACGAAATGCCAAAAGGCATTACACCTTTGTCACTGCGTTCAAAGCCTGCGAAAGATTATCAGTTCGAGCACACCGAGCACTATCATACTCCAGAAAACGAACTGAAACCGAATCCAGAACTCTTGAGAGACATAATAAAGGTCATGCAAGTGGAACCGCGAGACGTTGTCTACGTCGGCGATAGTTTGTTCAAAGATATTGCGATGGCGCAATCGGCAGGCGTGACCGACGTTTATGCCGAATATGGTGCCTCACACGCTAAAATAGAATACGATCTACTGCGATCGGTTTCGCACTGGACAGACGAGGACGTAGAGCGCGAAAAGAAAATATCTCAAAAGGACGTTCAGCCATCTTTTGTTCTGGATAGTAACTTTGGTCAGATTTGTAATTACATCGATTGGAAGTGAATTATGACAACGAGCAATGAAAATATAGTTCCAGAGATTGAACGGGATGACCTGGAGATCTGGAAGAAAGTAGTTGATGTCCAGATGCATTTTAATGACCTAGAGTTGCGTCTTAGAAATTACGCAATAATTGCGTTGGGCGCCATATTGACCGTTGCGGGCTATTCACTAAATGAAAACCGAGTGGCTTACATCGGGTCGATAGAATTGCCAGCGGCCTCCATCTTCTTGTTTGCGTCGATCGTGTTATGGGGTTGCTTCTGGTACATGGACCGTCATTGGTATCATCGTCTACTGACTGGGTCGGTAGTTCACGGCATAAAAATAGAGGATAAGTACCAAAGCGTCACTGAGGCAATCTGCCTTTCTCGGTCGATAAAAGAGGCAAGCCCGCATAGTTTCGCCGGCCTCAAGTTCCGTTCGAAACATAGGCTAGACGCTTTCTATCTAGTTATTGGAACAATGTTATTTATTTTGGCGTGGCTTCTAATAAACCCGTGGCTTGCCGTTCTATGGCTCATTGCAGTCATTATTTTGGTCGGCGTGGTATGCTTCGTCTACATGGAGCGCGCCTAGCAAACGTAGGGTGGGTTTCAGCCCACCGCCCGCGATGGCGGGCTAAAGCCCGCCCTACGGGTCCACCTTCCCGCGCATCGCCTTCACCTCCCCGCGCTTCTTCTTCGCGTCCACGCGCTTGCGCTTCTGGTTCGGCGACACCTTCGTCTTGATCCGGCGCTTGGGTGTCTCGGTCGCCTTGCGGATCATCTCCGTGAGCCGCTCTTCCGCGATCTCGCGGTTCCGTGCTTGTGACCGGGTGTCCTGAACAAAGATCACCAGCGCGCCGTCCGAGGTCCATTTCCGGCCTGCGATCCGTTTGAGCCGCCGTTTCACCGGGTCGGGCAGGTTGGGCGAGCGCTCGGCTTCGAACCGCAGTTCCACCGCCGTGTTCACCTTGTTCACGTTCTGCCCGCCCGGCCCCGACGAGCGGACGAATTGTTCGGTCAACTCCCAGTCTTCGATGGTGATATTCGGTGTGACGTTAATCATTCTTAACAACTTATCGTATGCACGCGCGTATGCACAGGTTGTGTACGGGCTGTGTACGCGTTGTGTACGCCCCCCGTCTGAGCGGGGTTAACGCCCCGTTCGACGGCGCTCTGCAATCGAAAAGGGCCACCCTTGACGGATGGCCCTTCGAGAAGTCTGGAGGTGGGGCCGGTTAGGTGGGTCATTCCACCAGCCTAGCCCGCAATCCATGCCGAGGGCTGCCCCGACACGACGCGACTACTTTGTCCCGGCACCTCGCACCATAGTTTCTCTAGACATGGACACCTCCTTTCAAAAAGTTTCGATAGGGTGAGCCTGCCATAGATTTCGTATGGGTCAACGATTTTTACGCAGGATTTGGTGAAAGTTTCATGACGAGCACACGAAACGGGACCAGTGCCACCAAAGCCAGCGAAAGTTTGACGAGCCAGTCGGCGACCGCCAGCGAGACCCAGAGCGGCACCGCGCCGCCCATGCCCAGGAACGGCACGGCCTCCCACGCCCAGTTGATCTCCATGTTGATATTTTCGCTGAACAATCCGGCGAGGGACTGGCTGAAAGCGATGGAAAAGAAGAGCACCGTATCCACCGCCGACCCGACGATGGTCGAGGCCAACGGCGCGGCCCACCACGCCTGGTTGCGGAGGCGATTAAACACAGCAACATCAAGCAGTTGCGCGGTGAGAAAGGCGATCCCGGAGCCAAGCGCCACCCGCAGCGACACGGCGGCATAAGTGTAGCCATCGCCCTGCAACATGATCCGGCTGCCAATGAGCGAACAGATCACGCCAACGATGAAACCGACGAAAACCACCCGGCGCGCGGCCTGCGGTCCGTAGACACGGTTCATCACATCGGTCACGAGGAACGCGATCGGATAGGTAAACGCCCCCCAGGTCAGCCAGTTACCCAGCAGAAATTGCACGAGAATATTGGATGCCACCACAACGGCGGCCATGGCGATAACGCCAGGAAGAAGACGGGTCATTTTTGCATTCCGTTTTGACAAGGTCGCGGAGACTTGGCCCTGCGCGCATCGCAGGACAGGCGGCGTTTAGTTGGTTTCCCCATCCCGATCAAGCCCCGGCCGCGGGTCCACCACGTATTCCACGATCTCCGACCTTTGGAAGAACCGGAAGTTGTCGTCGGAAATCATGGTGAGGTGGATGATCTCCAGGTCGTCCTTCCAGACCGCGATCCCCTCCAGGTTGTCGTGCTGGCGCGGCTCGGATGTGAACAGCGTCACCTCGTTCGTCAACCCGTCCTCATCCAGATCGAAGCGCCGCACCCGAGACGCGAAGCCAAGCTGGCTCGACGAGAAGCGCCGTTCCAGCAGGTAGAACCGCCCGTCCGGCCCGATATCCGCGCCGGTCGGCAGGAAGTCTCCGCGCCGGGGCAGGGTGAAGGGCTGGTCCCATGTGCCATCGCGAAACCGGTAGACCGGGAAGGGACGATCCAACGCGCCCGAGCGTTCGGGCAGGGTGTAGAGGGTGCCGTCCTCGGCGATGGCGAGCGCCTCCATCGCGGAGTTGTTCTGGAAGCCTTCGAAGTCCGGGTCGCGGGGGAGTTCGGTCGCAATGTCCGCCGCGGCGTCGGCATACATGTTGATCCGGTCTTCGGCCTCGAACGACACGTAAACCTTGCCGTCCGGGCCGATCGCCAAGCCTTCGCTGTCGGTCCAGTAGCGGGGCAGGGTGCCACCGTCCGTATGGGCGAGTGACAGGATCGGCCCTGCGTCGGCGCCGATCAGCCAGCCACGGCTATTGCGTAGAAGCCGGCCGGAGACGATGAGGCCCCGGTCGGAAATCGCTGTGAAACCGACCCCGTCCGCGTCCACCTCGATGCCTGACCATCCGCCGAAGCTATCGTCCGGGATCGACCAAAGCGTGTTCGACCCGAAGCTTGCGAGGGGCGAGGTCTGAGCGAAAGCCGGGGCGGCAAGCGCCAGTCCCAGGGCGACTACCGAGAGCCGAGAACGGCGGCGCATTGCTGGGGCAGATCGGCGAGGGTCAGTTCACGGCGCGGTTTCGGTGCGGGCGCGTCGGGGTCCGGCGGCGGCGGGTTCAGGATGTTGTTCACCCATTCCTGCGCATCGGCGCAGCCGTCACCGGGCGGCGGCGGGTCCTGGTTCACGCAGCCGGCCATGCCCGGCGGGCAGGAAAGGCGGACATGGAAATGATAGTGGTGTCCGTACCAGGGCCGGATCTTGCGCAACCAGGAACGGTCGCCGGTTTCGTCCTTGCACATCTGCACTTTCGCGCCGGGAAAGACGAAAATCCGGGCGACCCGCGGGTCGCTTGCGGCGGCTTTCAGCACCTGGTGGTGCTGCGGCGTCCAATTCGAGTTTACATAGGCGCCGTTCGCGCGCCGGGTCGAAATGGACGACAGGCTTTCGCGTTCGGCCGAGGTGAGGTTCAGGCGCGCGGGCGGTAACATCCAGACGTCTACGTCCAGCCCGATCTGGTGACTGCGGTGCCCGGTCAACATGGGGCCGCCGCGCGGCTGGCTCATATCGCCGACGTAAAGCCCGGCCCAGCCCGGTTGCTGCGCGGCTTTGGCCGAGAGCTTTTGGACATAGTCGATGAGTTCCGGGTGACCCCAGTTGCGATTGCGGCTGAGGCGCATCGCCTGCCATGTCGGCCCGGTTTCAGGAAGCTGAACCGCGCCCGCGACGCAGCCCTTCGCGTAAGAACCCCAGGCGGCGGGTGTCTGGTTCGAACTGCTTCGTTTCGCGCCGAAGAGTCTCTTGGCCGGTTCATTCGAGGTCGAAATGATCTCGCGTGCGGCGGACATGTCGTATTCGGCAGCAGGTGGCGGCGTGCCGCCGGTGACTGGCCGATTGTCCGCGCCGCAAGACGCGAGCGCAGCGGTCATTGCCAAGGGAAAAACGACGGCTCGGGTCAATGGGCGGATCATGGGTCAGGGTACTCTTCGCCATTCGGTCGCACCCAGATTAGCAGAACGAGGCCAAGAAGAAAGAGGCCGAGCAAGGGCGATACGCCAAGACGCGCCGATCCGGTGATCGAGGTTACCAAACCGACCAGCATTGGTGCGAGAAAGGACGTCGCGCGGCCAGAAAGGCCGTAAAGCCCGAAGCTCTCGGTCGGGGATTTGGGGTCGGCATGGCGCACCATGAGCGACCGGGAGGCCGACTGGAGAATGCCGCCCATGCCGCCGATCATAATACCGGCTGTAAACATGATGATGTCCGGCGCGCGGGAGCCTTCGGCCAGCGCGATGCCGAAGACGGACTCGCGGTCCATGAAGACGATGGTCAGGACGACCAGCATGAGACCGAAGATCGACCCGATGATGACCGGTTTCGGCCCCAAAGTGCTGTCGATCCGTCCGCCGAGCCAGGAGAAGATCACGGCGGCGATGGCCGAGATAATCCCGAACACGCCAATCGACGTAACCTGCCAGCCAAGCACGAGCGTCGCATAGACGCCGCCGAAGCCATAAAGCCCGTTCAGGGCGT
>DOUP01000031.1 GCA_003520545.1 Maritimibacter sp.
GTCCGCGCCGATCAGGTAGGTCGTCCGCACGATCCCCATGAAGGTCTTGCCGTACATCTTCTTCTCCGCCCAGACGCCGTACTCTTCGCACACCGTGCCCTCGGCATCCGACAGGAGCGGCATCCCGAGTTCCTGCTTCTCCGAGAAATTCTCCTGGCGTTTCACCGTGTCCTTGGACACCCCGAGAACGACCGCGCCAGCCGCTTCGAACTGCGGCAGGAGCGACGTGAAATCCACGGCTTCCGTGGTGCAGCCCGGCGTCGAGGCCTTGGGGTAGAAAAACAAGACCACCGGTTTGCCGGCAAAATCGGCCAGGCTGACCATCTCGCCCCCGTCGCGCGGCAGCGTGAAGTCGGGCGCTTTCATGCCGGTTTCCAACGTCGTTTCGCTCATTTTCTTTCCTTCCCGGTTGGCTTCGCTTAAGGACCATCTAGGGATTTTGCGCCGGATTGGGAAGGCGCTGGAACACATCAGGCAAGACGAACGACGATGAGCGAAACGGACGGGTCCAGGGGCGACGAGCCAGAGGCAGAGCGCACCGGGTCCCACTGGTGGTCGCGCTACCGTTTGCATGTGCATCTGGGCTTTTGGTCCATCCTGTCGATCGCGCTTGTTGTCGTGTTTCTGATCTTCGTGTCCATGTCGCTCACCGGGCGGGCGATCGTGATGCCCGGATGGGTTGCCGACCGCGTGGAGACCCGGTTGAACAAGTCGCTGCCCGAAGGCGCCATCACGCTTGGACGGTTCGAGCTTGGGGTGACTCCCAAAGGGCGACCACGCCTGCGGCTCGTGGACGTTGGGCTGCGCGATGCCTCCGGCCTGGATATCGCTCAGCTCAATTCCATCGAAGGCGGCGTCCGGCTTGCCCCCTTGTTCAAGGGCGAGCTCGTGCCGCGCACCGCGATCCTGTCGGGGGCTCAGATCACGTTCCGGCGGTTGGCCGACGGCAGCTTCGCGTTGCGCTTCGGACAGGGCAACACCGCCACCGGCAACCTCGGCGACATGATTGACGCGGTCGATGCCGTGTTCGCGGGCGGAGTTCTTGAAGAGGCCGGATCGGTCCGGGCCGAGGGCCTGACCATCACGCTCGAAGATGCCCGATCCGGGCGGCTTTGGCAGGTCACGGACGGGCAACTCGCCATCTCGCAGACCGAGCAGATCGTCGAAACAATGGTGACCTTCGACGTCTTCAACCAGACCGAGGAGCTGGCGGCCGTCGATGTGACCTTACTATCGGACAAGGAGACCTCCGAGGCGACCTTGAGTGTCTCGTTCGAAAACGCGCGTGCCTCGGACATCGGGGCCCAGTCCCCGGCGCTGTCGTTTCTGCAACTCGTGGACGCGCCCGTCGCCGGTGCCTTGCGCACGACGGTTGGCGCGAACGGGGCCTTGACCGATCTCGCGGGCGTCCTGTCGGTCGACAGCGGGGCTTTGGAACCCACGCCCGGCGCCACGCCCGTGCCGTTCGGCGGCGCCAAGGGCTACGTCGATTTCGACCCGGAGAGCGACACGCTCAACCTTTCCAGCTTTACCTTTTCCTCCGACCTCGGGGAGATCGAACTCGACGGCAAGTTGATCTTCGACGATTTCGTCGCCGGTTGGCCGCAAGCGGTCCTTGGCCAGCTTCGCCTGAACCGCGCCCGGCTGACCGATCCGCGGTTCTTCGATGACCCGGTCGAAGTTTCCGGCGGCTATGCCGACATGCGCGTGCGCTTTTCACCCTTCGAATTCGACATCGGGCAAGCCGTCCTGTTCCAGGGGGACACACGCTATGCCATGTCCGGCAAGATCGGCGCGACGCGAGAGTCCTGGGATCTGGCGCTCGACATCGAGGCCCCCGAGCTTGCCGTGTCCGAGCTGAAATCAATCTGGCCGAAAACGGTATCGCCAAAGGCGCGGACCTGGGTCTTTGATCGGGTCGATGCCGGGACGATCCACAATGTCCACATTGGCCTGCGTGGTCCGCAACTCAAAGGGGCTGATCTGCTCATGGGCGGGCGGATGACCGACGGCGTGGTCAAAGTGCTCCCGACCCTGCCGGCGGCCCGCAATGCCTCGGGTTTCCTGTCCATTTCGGACCGGGAAATGACCGTCTCGGTAGACCGGGCACAAATCCCCTCGCCAATCGGGGGCAGCGTAGAGGCGGGCGGCACGACCTTCACGATCCCGGACCTGCGGGAGAGACCGGGGCAGGGGATCGCCGATCTGGTTCTGGAGGGTCCGCTTCAGTCCGGCCTGGGCCTGCTCGACCTTCCGCCCGTCGAGGCGTTCAAGGCGACCGAGTTCGGCCCTGACGTGGCCACGGGGCGGTTCCAGGCCTCGGGCCGGGCACAGTTTCCGCTGACAAAAAACACGCCCCCCGAGGAGATTGAATACGATATCGCGGGCCGGGTGTTTGGCGTTCGGTCGGACAAGGTCGTGCCAAACGTGCCGCTCACGTCGGAGAGTGCCCGTTTCACGGCGACGCCAGAGATGCTGACGGTCTGGGGCGACGGCCGGTTGGGCGGCTCGGAGGCGAGCTTCACCTGGAAGCAGCCATTGGGCAAGGTGGCCGCCGCGGAGGGATCAGTTGTCACCGGCACGGTGGCCGTCTCGCGTGCCTTGATCGACGACTTCAACCTGGGGCTTACCAAAGACATGCTGTCGGGCGCTGGCAAAGCGCAATATGAACTCCGCCTGAAGCCAGACGAACGCCCAAGGTTGTCGGCGACCTCCGATCTGACCGGCCTGCGCCTTGCCATTCCCGGGACCGGGTGGATCAAATCGCCCGGGGCCTCGGGAAAGCTGCAATTGACCGCCAGCCTGGGCGACCAGCCGGAAGTCACCGACATGTCGATCTCGGCGCCGGGCTTGTCGGCCTCGGGGACCGTCACGACGAGAGACGGTGGCGGTCTGGATAGCGCGCGGTTTTCCCGCGTGCGCCTTGGCGGATGGCTGGATGCGCCGGTCACGATCACGGGACGCGGGGGCCGTGCCATCGCCATCGCGCTTTCGGGCGGGACAGCCGACTTTCGTGGCGCGAACCTCGACACCGGCGGCGGCGGGGGTGGGTCGTCCTCTGGCCCGGCGCAACCGCTGACCATTGCGCTCGATCGCCTCACCATCGCCGAAGGTATCGTGCTGCAAAACTTCCGGGGTGATTTCGACCTCGCCGGTGGCCTGTCGGGCAGTTTCAACGCCCAAGTGACCGGGGGGGCGCCGATTCAGGGCACGGTGGTGCAGACCCCCAAAGGCGCTGGTTTTCGGATCACGTCGGACCGCGGCGGCGAAGTGCTCAAGGGCATGAACGTCTTTTCCATGGCACGGAAAGGCGACTTGGAAGTGACGCTGACACCGACCGGGGAAACCGGGGTGTTCGAAGGGGACATGAGGCTCACCGAGACCTTCCTGGTCG
This sequence comes from Maritimibacter sp., assembly GCA_003520545.1. Taxonomy (GTDB): domain Bacteria; phylum Pseudomonadota; class Alphaproteobacteria; order Rhodobacterales; family Rhodobacteraceae; genus Maritimibacter. Next base: position 3,395 of record DOUP01000031.1, read on the forward strand.
ACGCCCCCGCAATGGCCGAGCTGTTGGCGGCAATTTCGGTCGTCGGACTTCTGGACCAACTGGATGGCAACGGGATTTTCTTCAGCGAAGCCAAGGGGCGTTTCCGCTTGTCTCCGGAGCGCGTGACGCTTTATTCGTCCTCCGCGATCAGCTCCTCGCTGGGGCTGTCGATGGACGGCTATTACAATCTTGCGGATCAAACCATGGACATGCAGGGCGTTGTGTCACCCTTCTACCTGATCAATTCCATCGGGCGCATCGTGTCGGCCCGCGATGGCGAAGGGCTGGTGGGCTTTTCCTTCACGCTGACCGGGCCCGCGAAGGATCTCAATGTCGGTGTGAATCCCTTGTCGCTCCTGACGCCCGGTTTCCTGCGCGAGATGTTTCGCCGTCAGGCGCCGCAGCGTCCCGGTGGGACTGCCGAATGACACAGGACGCAACGCCGGAACGCGGACATCTGCTATCCGACTACGATTTCCATCTGCCGGAAGACCTGGTCGCGACCCGGCCCGCAAAGCCGCGATCTTCCGCGCGGCTCCTTGTGGCCGAAGGGGACAAGATCCACGACCGGATCGTCACCGACCTCGTCGACTGGCTGAACCCGGGCGACCGCCTTGTCCTGAACGACACGCGGGTGATCCCGGCCCGGCTGGAGGGACATCGTGCCCGTGGCGAAGCGGCTGCGCGGGTCGAGGTCACGCTTCTGTCTCCCGCGGCCACGCCGGGCCACTGGCCCGCCCTGGTCAAGCCACTGCGCAAGGTGAAAGATGGCGAAGCGATCGTGTTTGCCGCCGGTCTGACGGCCACCGTTGTGGGCCGTGAAGACGGACAGGCCGAGCTTGCGTTCAACCTCGAAGGCGATGCCTTCGACGCAGCCTTGGAAGAGGCCGGGCGCATGCCGCTGCCGCCCTATATCGAGGCGAAACGGCGAGCCGACGCACAGGACCGAGAAGACTATCAAACGGTCTGGGCAACCAACACCGGCGCGGTGGCCGCGCCCACCGCCTCGCTCCACTTCGACGCGCCGCTCCTGGCCGCGCTCACGGACCGAGGTGTCAGTTTTACCCATGTCACGCTGCACGTGGGGGCCGGGACGTTTCTGCCGGTCAAGGTGGATGACGTGCGCGCGCACAAGATGCACGCCGAATGGGGGCAGGTGTCGCAGGCCGCGGCGGACGAGATCAATGCCACGCGGGCGGCCGGTGGCCGGATCATCCCGGTCGGCACCACCGCCCTGCGCCTGATCGAAAGCGCCGCGCCCGAGGTGGGCCGGATCGCGCCGTGGACCGGTGAGACGGACATCTTCATCCGGCCCGGCTATGGGTTCCGAATGGCTGACGGTCTGATGACGAACTTCCATCTGCCGAAGTCCACGCTGATGATGCTGGTCTCTGCATTCATGGGCATCGACCGGATGCGGGCGGTCTATGACCACGCCATCGCCGAACGCTATCGGTTCTTCAGCTATGGCGATGCGTCGTTCTTGCTCCCACACGGCACAGCCTAGCCGATTTCATCCCATGAAATCGGACCGAAATCATCGCGATGATTTCGCCCCCGACCGTCACTCTTGCGCGTACCACCAAAGCTCTGGCTGGAACCCCAGCCAATCGCCGTACATCGGGATTTTCTCCGGGAAATGAAGCTCCTTGGCGTGCGCGACCCGGCTCACGTCCGAATACCAGATCGGGATCACGTAGCGCCCCGCCATCATCAGCCGGTCGAGCGCCTTGGTCGCCGCGCGGAAGTCCTCCTGGCTCTGCGCCGTCAGCATCTCGGTGATCATGCCGTCCACCGCGTCGGACTTCACGCCCATCCAGTTGCGCGACCCGTTTTCCTCGGCCATTTCCGACCCCCAGTAGAGCCGCTGCTCGTTACCGGGGCTGAGCGACAGGGACCGCCAATAGGGCGCCATGTCGAAATCGAAGTTGGTCGTCCGTTCGGTGTATTGCGCGCTGTCCATGGAGGAGATCGTCGGCGTGATGCCGAGCCGCTCCAACGCGCCGACGTAGATGTCCATGATCTGGCGGTCCTGCGTCGAGCCCTGGTTCAGCACGATCTCGAAGGTGAATGGCTGGCCTGCCGCGTTCTTCATTACCCCGTCTTGAACCGTCCATCCGGCCTCGGCCATCAGGTCGAGCGCGTGGGCCACGCCAGCGCGATTGCGCTCCGACCCGTCCGAAACGGGCAGGGCGTACCCGTCGATCACCCCCGGCGGGATCTGTCCCTCGAAGGGTTCAAGATAGGCGGCAACTTTGTCCGCCGCCGGTTCGCCCACGTTCATCCCGAGCACGGAGTTGTGGAAATAGGACTGAATGCGGGGCTCCCGGCCGCCGTTCAGGGTCTGGTTGATGAACTCGAAGTTGAACATCTGGATCATCGCTTCGCGCACGCGCCAATCCGAGAAGACCTCGCGCCGTGTGTTCATCACGTAGCCCTTGATGCCGGTCGGACGCTGGTGCGGGATTTCCGACAGCACCACGTCGCCGGATTGAACTGCGGGGAAATCGTACTGCGTCGCCCACTTCTCGGCATTGCCCTCGCGGTAGGTATTCACTTCCCCCGCCTTGAACGCCTCGAATGTCACGTCGCCATCGCCGAAGTATTCATAGCGGAGCGTGTCGAAATTGGCCTGTCCCTGCATGAAGGCGAGATCCTTACCCCAGTAGTCCGGGTTGCGGACCATCTCGATATATCGGCCCGGTTCGAAATCCCCGATAACATAGGGCGCCGTGCCGATGGGCACCACGTCGATCCCGGACTCCTCGAAATCCTTGCCCTCCCACTGCGCCTTTTTCAGGATCGGACGCATTCCCATGATGAGCGGCATCTCGAAATCCTGGGTGTTGAAGGTGAAGCGCACGGAGCGTGGCCCGGTCTGCTCCATCGTCTCCACCTTGGACCATGCCCCGTGGTAGCGCGGGTGGCCTTGGGTGCCGAGTGTCTCGTAGGACCACATGACATCTTCGATGGTGACGGGCGTGCCGTCCGAGAACGCCGCCTCTTCGCGCAGCGTGAACTCGACCCACTCGCGGTTCGGCCCGGTTTCCACGGTCTCGGCCAGCAACCCATAGAGCGTGAAGGGCTCGTCATAAGACCGGCCCAGCAGGCTCTCGAACAGCGTCAGGCGCAGCCACCATGGCGGACTTCCCTTGCGGATCACCGGATGCACCGAATCGAAGCTCCCCGATTCGGCGAACTTGATGGTTCCTCCCTTCGGCGCATCCGGGTTCGCTTGCGGCAAATGGGTGTAATCGGCGGGCAGGGCAGGGTCGCCGTACATCGCGATCCCGTGCATCGGCTCGGCCCCCGCGGTGAACGCAATCGCGCTCATGGTGGTGGCGAGGCCCAAAGCCCGCATATGTTGAGCGATTTGAGATATTCCGGCGAACTGCATCGGGTCTGCCCCCTTGTGGGTTGGATTGATCTTTTGATGCAGCGTAGAGGGCGTTTCGTGAGTTTTCAAACTTTTAGCTTGGACCCACGCGGGGGATTGCTTATAAAGGAGTCACTGCTCGATAGGTTTCTTGCCTGTATGAAACCTGCCTCAATAACTTCACGCCCGCCTTGCGCGGGCGTTTTTTTATTGGCGATCCCAACTTGCGGTGGCCTTTGCAGTTGCAGCATGT
>DOUP01000089.1 GCA_003520545.1 Maritimibacter sp.
GCGCGCGGTAGTAGGGAATGAACGCATTCTTGACGATGAGATCCTTACTGCCGGTGCCGCGAAGACCCATCACATCCCACGAGCCCTGCACAATCTCGTAATCCGACCGCGGCAGAGCGAAATGGTAATGCTCGGTGAACTTGCCCGCCTCGTCGCCTTCGGCGCGACCGCCGAGGATCGCCCAAGCACAATGATCCGTACCCGACGAGAACGGCCAGCGGCCATTGAGGATAAAGCCGCCATCGACCTTGCGGGCCGTGCCGATCGGAGCATAGGGAGACGCGGTCCAGGTGTCTTGGTCCTCGCCCCAGATCTCTTCCTGGAGGCGCGGATCGGCCTGTCCGAATTCAAACGGGTGCACACCGACGACGCCGGCAACCCAGCCAATCGACGGGGCTTTCGATGTCAATTCCATGATGGTTTCGCAAAATTCGCGGGGGTGGGCTTCGTAGCCGCCATATTCGCGAGGCTGGAGCATCCGCACGACGCCGGATTCCTTCAGGAGGTGAACCACCTTGTCGGCGAGGCGACCCTGCGCGTCGCAGGCTTCCGCTTCACTCGTGAGCTGGTCCATGATACCGGTAATACTGCTCTGAACGATGTGCATTCTCTTTTCCTTCTGGATTTCGGCGGGGACGACAGATCACCCGGCGCGCCTTTTTGACTGGCCTTAGCTTTCGTGATTGGTCTGACTTACCGGGCGCCGTCCGCGTTCCGGTCGTCGAAGCGGGACGCGCCAAATTCACCGCGATGAAAGACGAGCGCCGGTGCCGACACCTTGTCCTCATTCCGGGCCAAGTCTTCGACCTGCCCCACGACCAACACGTGGTCGCCGATCTTGGTTTCCTGAACGATGGTGCAATTGATCCAAGCGATTGCCTCGCTGAATTTCGGCAGCCCGTTTTCCGCACTTCCCCATGCCGGGGACTGGAACCGGCTGTCCCGGTCGCGGAAGAACTGGCGGCAGGCCTCGTCATGCTCTGCGCCGAGGACGTTCACCAGGAACCGGCTACTGCGTGAGATTTCGCCGTAGCTCACCGATTCGACGCCGGCGAAGAAGCCAACCAGCGGCGGGTCGAGCGAGATCGACGAGAACGAACCGACTACCATACCGACCGGCATTTTGCCTTCAAGCGATGTGATGACCGCCACCCCCGTCGGGAAACATCCAAGAGTCGCCCGGAAGTCACCCGGATCGACCTGCGTCCCGGCCTGGCCGTGGTGGATGCCGGGCCGGTCTACCACGGCGAAACGAGGGTGGATCACCGATTTCGCAATTGTCGGAGATTGCACGACTTGAGCCGCCAGCAGACTATTTTTTGCCGTTATCATGTCACTTCACCCCTTGCTCGGGTCGCGGTCGATGACCATTGCGGGCGGCAGATCGAGATGCCGCTTCTTGTGGCCCCAGATGCTTGATTGGTTGTAGGTCTTGGGAACCCAGAGATCGTCGACCTCCAGCGCGCCGTAACCGTACTCGATGCGGAGATCGGACGGCGTCTGAAGATAGAACGAGATCATCCGGTCGTTGGTGTGCCGGCCAAGCGTGCTGGTGACGGGAATCCCTCGCGCCTCACACAGATCCTGCGCCTTACCGACGTCGTCGAGGGCTCCGACTTCCAGCATCATGTGATGCGCGCCGACCTTGCCTTCGAGCGTGCCGAGCGCCAACGAATGGTGGCGGCCATTGACGTGGTAGAAAAGCAATTCAAGCCGTCCGTCGATCAAGATCTTGTCCGACGCGTGAAAGCCCATGACCTCACGATAGAACCTGTCAGCCGCGTAGAGATTGGGAACCAGCAGGACGATATGACCCATCCCCTGATCGCCGGTCGAAAAGCCGCTCATCGGGCGACCGGGCCGGAACGTCTGTGGTCGGAACCACTGCCCCCAGCTCAGCTCATGACGAAATCCGGCGATATCCATGAACCAATAATAGCCCGTGACGTTCCGCGCCGCCGCGTCCTCTTCGCTGGCACGTTCGACTGCGATGCCCGCCGCCGCAATCCGCGTCACAAGCGCCTCAGCGTCGTCATGCGACGACAGCGACCAGCCGACATAGGCAATATCATTGCCTTCACCGGGGTGAACCCACAGGCGGCATTCCGCGTCGTCCATGCGAAACCGGATCGCACCATCGGGACCGTCGTCAATCCGCTCGAGACCCAGAACCTCTTCGCCGAACCCGCGCCATTCTGCGTAAGCTGGCGATGCAATACCAAGATATCCCAATGCATTAATCACTCGTTGTCCTCCCAACTGTGGTGCAGCCTCATTTATCGAACCTTAATTCTAGAAAACCTATTCGTCAAGTAGCGTATAGAGACATGTGGTCTGAAGAATTAGCTCTTTATCGGCCTTCGCAGCCTGATGCGGAGGGGCAAAAGGCCACTTGCAGGCGGCGGCTCCTCAGGATGGGATTGCGTGGGTACGCACCCCGGGCCTGTCGAACCGTTCGGCCAGATGGCGCGGGGTGCGCTCAAGGTCATGCGTTCTGAATGAAGCTGTCGACAATATAGTTAAATTCGTTCGTGTGTTCGAGCTGAAGCCAGTGGCCGCAGCGGTTGACGATGTGCACACGCGAATTCGGAACGAGCTGACCCAGACGCAGGGAGGCGGCGAAGTTCACTACCCGATCGTCACGCCCGTGCATGAACAGAGCCGGCACGGAGATCTCAGGGAATCGGGACTGGTCCAGCGCCACAACCGGCCCCTTGCCGTTGCCGGCCACCCAGTTTTCCAGATGCTTCGGCGTCGCCAGCGCATTGCGCACGCGCTCGGCAATGAGCTCGTCCGTGACGTTGCCAGAATCATAGGTCATCAACTGCGTCAGCTTCCGCAGCGTCGCGTCGCTCGGCTCGACGAAAGCCCGCACCAGCGCCTTGAGCCCTTCGCTCGGCCCGGCCGCTTCGTAGATCGAGGGTGCGCCAGCAAAGGCGCCCATCGTGATGAGGTGCGACACAAGATCGGGCCGCTCATACGACAGACGAATGCAGGAGGCACCGCCCATCGAGTTGCCCACAAAAGCGGCTTTCTCGATGCCCAACGCCTCAAGGAACTCGGCCAGGGCTGCCGAGTTGTTGCGCTCTTCGTAGGACACCGCCTGCGATTTGCCCCAACCAGGGAGATCCGGCGTCAGTACGCGATAGCGTTCGGCCAAGTAAGGGATAACAGGGCTGTAGTTGCTCCAACCGGACGCACCCGGCCCGCCGCCGTGGACGAGCACAAGAGGATATCCCTCGCCCGCTTCGTTGTAATGAATGTCCCAAGACTTGGTGCGAATTTGTTTGCTCGTACCCTGTTCCGTCAACGCCGTCATCTCTTGTCCTCTCCAAAACGTGTTGTGAGCGCCCCGGTTTAAAACGGCGCGCGAACGAAAGAACGTCCACCACCTATACCCGGCACTGCAGGTGAATTAATAGAACATTCATTCTAGCACAATAGTTCTTCCATTGCGGCAGCTGCTGAAAATTGCCGGTGGACGCCGGAGGGTTGGCGGACGAGCTCGGGATGTGGCCCATTAGCCACAGATAATTTTGCGCAAGCCCTCGCCCGCAGTCACGCCAACGTGTTAGTAATTCTCGATACACTGACCGTGCGTTGAAACGATTGGCTCGCGGCAAAATCAATCGTGTTTTAATTGTTTCTTCGTAATCGGATACGCCGAAAGTCAAGGGTCTTCACAAGATGTCAAAAACCAACACGCGTCGTCCGGGAGAACACAGCACCAGCGCAGCGACCCGCGAACGCATTCTGAACGCGACTTTAAACGTCACGCGGATGCATGGATATCGCGGCACGACAATAGCGCGTGTGTCGAAAGAAGCTGGTCTGCCCACGGGCAGCGTCTATTGGCACTTTGACAACAAAGACAAACTTCTGGCGTCGCTGATCGATTTCAGTTTCGAAAAATGGGTGAAATCCACCGAGGCGCTCAGGCCGCGTCCCGGCGAAACGTTCAGGGAGCATGTCACCCGGCTCTACATTGCGCCGCAGTCCACGCGTTGGGTGGGTGGCGAAGATTTTTGGCGGCTCGGGGTCATTCTGAGCGTGGAGAAATCAGCCCGCGAACATGAATCACGTGACCGTTTTCTTTTGATCCGGCGCCGCATTCGCGCGGAATTCGCGTCATGGTTCGCTTTGACCTTGTCGCCCGAGGCCGTTGACCGGAACCCCGATCTGCCATCCAAGCTGGCCGGATTCACTCTCGCGCTGCTCGATGGCAATTCGATCGCAAGCGCGTCAGACGAGCAGACCGAGAACTTCAGCCGGATGATCGGCTTGAGCCTGATCTACCTCGCTGAATCGCAAGAATTCTGACGTCGCAAACAAAAACGGCGCCCGTGATCTACGGGCGCCGCTGAACATTTTTATCTTTAAAACTATGGCCCCATGTTCGGCAGGAACAGCGATATCTGCGGGAAGTTGAAGAGAACCAGAAGCAACACGGCTTCACAGAGCAAGAACCACGTTACGCCTTTGAAGATCGTTCCAAGGCTAACCTGGCTGCCCACCACGCTTTTCACCACGTAGACGTTGAACCCGACCGGCGGGGGCAGCAACCCGNNCGTCATAGAAAGGCAGAAGGATCGGGATAACGATCAGCATCAGCCCGATCGAATCCAGGAACATGCCTAAGAAGATGAATACGATAATCGTAACAATGAACAGCTGCGTCGGTCCTGCGATGAACCCGCCTGCCACTTCTTCAAGCGCATAGGCCGCACCGCTGATCGCGAGAAACTTCGTGAAGAACGACGCGCCGATAGCGATGATGAAAACCTTGGCCGTCGTTGCGGCCGCTTCATGAAGGCTCGCAATGAAGACCTTCAGATTCAAACGGCGTTGCAGCAGACCCACGATGATCGTCATGAACGCCCCATAGGCTCCCGCCTCGGTCGGGGTCACAAGACCGCCGTAAAGCCCAAACACGATGCCGAAAATCAGCAGGAACAACGGCCACGTGTCCCACAGAACCTTCCAGCGTTTTTCGTCGGTCTTGGCCGCCACTTTCGGCGCGAGATCGGGATTTATGTAGCACCGGATGATGATCATCGCCGCAAATGCCAAAGCGGTTAAGATGCCGGGCAGAATGCCGGCGATGAACAGCTTCGAAATCGAGACTTCCGCGAACACGCCAAACAGGATGAACAAGACGCTGGGCGGGATAAGCGCGCCGAGCGTGCCACCACTGGCCACGACGCCAGTCGCGAGACCCTTGTCATATCCTGCATCCAGCATTTCGGGCACGGCAGCCCGCGCCATCGTCGCGGCGGTCGCAGGGCTTGAACCCGACGCGGCGGCAAAACCCGCACAACCAAAGTTCGTGGCGACCGCGAGGCCACCGGGAAGACCCGAAAGCCATACCCGGCCGGCCCGGAAGGCAATCGAGCTTAGCCCTGTGTGATAAGCAAGTGACCCCATCAGCGTGAACATCGGAATGGCCGAGAGCGACCAGTGGGCGGAAAACTCGAACGGCACACTGCGGATCAACGACATCGCCACCGGCATTCCATTCAGAATACCGACTCCGACCACCGAAACCAAAATCAAGGCAATCGCGATGGGCATCCGGATGGCGATCAGGACAAGCACGCACAGCAACGCGATCGCGCCAGTCAGGATCTCGCCGGAAACCTCAGAGATCATTAGTCTTCTCCATCTTCTTGGGAACAAACGCAATCAGGATTCGCAACAGGCTAACGAGCGCAACAACTGCAAAGGCAATCGGCAGGAACCAACGGCCAGGCCAGATATCGATCAGGCGTGTGCCTGCCTCCCAGACATCACCGGCTTCCGTGCGCAACCAAGCCTCTTCGAAATTGAAAATGGCGAGCACAAGGAAGGAAACGAAAAGAATGACCTCGATGAACAGATCAAGCTTTTCCCGCGTTGCATTGGACATGCCGCCGGTGAACAGCTCAACGCGGATGTGCTCTTCGCGGAAGTGCACATAGGCTAACGGGAATGCCACCACCGCGACCATGTAATAGGCGGACACGATTTCGATCGTGCCGGGAAGCGGGGAATTGAAAAAGTACCGACAGATCACATCCACCGAGATGTGAATCATCATGAGGGCAAGCCCTAGGGCGGCGACGTGGTTGAGCCAGACGGACAGAGTCTCCACGATCCGCCAACCGGATGTGCGCAGGTTATTCATTTCTGCTCCAGAACTCGTCCGGGCGTGCGGCCGCATGCCCGGAGATTTGCATGAGTACGGGTTCGCGGGTTATTCGACGCCAAATGTTTCGGGGTCGAGCTTGCCGTAGATTTCCCGCTGATAGGCTTCAGCGACCGCATCAACATCAAAGCCGGTCTCTTGTGCGATCTGTTCCCATTTCGGGTAAAGGGCGACCATTGTTTCCACGATCTCGCGCGCATTGGCCGATCCCGATGCTTCACCGGCTAGGATCACCGCTTCAAGCTCGGCCTCGTTGAACTGCGCGAATGCGTCAACCAGCGAGGCTTCCGCTTCGACAAAATTGAGGCCACGCGCTTCGCCCTGAGACAGGATTTCGGTGTCACGATTGTAGTTGGATGTAATCACCATCCGCGCGCTGACTGCGCCCATACGGTTGATGATGCCCTCACGCTGGGACACGCCGAGGGACGTCCACTTTTTCTGGTTCATCACGATCAGACCGAGGTTCTTGGTGTAGCCAAGAGGCATACCCGTGATGTTCTTCGCCACATCGCCATAACCGAAGGCGGTAAGCCAGGCGAGCGGACCGATCGCACAATCCATCGTGCCGCGCTGGATGGCCGTAACACCCTCGTTGGGCGGCAGGCTGAGCGGGGTCGCACCCACCGCTTCGATCAGCCGCGCCATCGCACCGACGCCACGGATCTTGCGACCCTTCAGATCGCCAAGAGAGCTGACCGGATCGCTGCAATACAGATAGTACTGACCGCCCGATGAGCTTGCCAGCGGAACGGTGTCGTTCGAGTAGTAGTCATCGAGACATTCAGGGCAATTGAGATAGAGCGCCTCAAGTGCCGCGCCGGTGCCCGCAATGACATTCTCACCGAAAGAGACGAACTGGAACAGAACATTGATGTTCGGAAGATCGGTCCGGAAGAAACTCGGCACTACGATGGTGGCATCGGCAAGTCCCGACTTGATGCCAGAAAGGCTCTCGCGCGCGCCAAGCAACTGGCCCGCCGGGATGAAACGCCACTGGGCGTCCACGTCCGTATCCTCACCCGTCTCGTCGAAAAAAGGTTTCAGCGTGTGCTGGTAGATCGGGTCTCTCTCAACAATATCAGTGGCGAAGGTCAAACGCTCCGCTGTTGCCGAGGAAGCTCCGAAAAGCGTCCCCAGAATTGCGAGTGTAAGAACACTCGATCGTTTCAAATTCGTAAGCATTGGTTCCTCCCTTGCGATGCAGTCTCACCTCGGTCCACCTTGAACTTTGCCGGTCATCGGCAATCAGACAGGATGCATTGAGGCAATTTGTAGATCGTTTATTCTAGTATTTGATATTCTAGAATTCGTCAACTAGAGAATGGCGCGCTTCAGCCCGGATCTGGACCGTTTCGAACACCTGATTTGTACCCGGCAAGCAAGCCCGTCGGGGACATGTCAAAGGCTGCGGGGGAAACTGACGAAAAGCGGGTCGAGTTGCCCCGATCGCGCGTGCGGGCTCATCTGTCCCGCCAGAGATTTCATGCCTCCGGCGGGGATATTTTCGGCCTTATGTATCAAACGCACCAAGCATGACGCGCTCTATCGTCGTATCCTACCACCATGCAGGACAAGACCATAGACAACGCGCTACTGGCGCTTTGGAAGCAAAACGGGCCGGAGATTGAGCACGTTGAGCGGATCATGCGAGCGCGGGGCATTCCAATTCCCAATAGGCGCTACAGTCAGATGCTCACTAGAGGGAAGTGCAGAAGGATTGCGCTATCCTTTCTAGCAACCTGCATCCGATGCGAGAAAAAACCTAATCACATGCCTGCCCCCGCTTGGTGCGTTTGATACATAAGTCCGGATATTTTCAACCCAAAGAGAAGATCACTTGTCGAACTCGATGAGCAGATCCTTTGCGTCGATCTGGGCGCCGGGGGCGACGTGAACCGCCTTGATGGTCGCGTCGCGTTCGGCGTGGA
>DOUP01000081.1 GCA_003520545.1 Maritimibacter sp.
GAAATCTACGACATGCAGGCCCGTGCGATTTTCGAGGCGACGATCGAGGCTTCGCAGATAGGCGCGCCCGTGGTGCCCGAGATCATGATCCCGCTTGTTTCGGCGAAACGTGAGGTCGAGATCGTGAAAGGCCGGATTGACGCGCTGGCCGCACAGGTTCGTGTGGAGCGCGGGGTCGATTTCGACTACCGTTTGGGCGTCATGGTGGAGACGCCGCGCGCGGCGCTTCGCGCGCATGAGATCGCCCAACACGCGGCGTTCTTGTCCTTCGGGACCAACGATTTGACCCAGATGACCTATGGTCTGTCGCGTGACGATGCGGGCCGGTTCATGGGACAATATGTCAGCCAGGGCGTTTATCCCGAAGACCCGTTCCATACGCTCGATGTGGACGGGGTGGGGGAGCTTCTGAAGATGGGGGCCGAGCGCGGGCGCGCCGGAAACCCTGACGCGACGCTGTCGATCTGTGGCGAACATGGCGGCAACCCGGAATCCATCGCGTTCTGTCGCGAGGCCGGGTTCGACTACGTCTCCTGCTCGCCGTTCCGGGTGCCGGTGGCACGACTGGCCGCCGCGCATCTGGCGATCACCGACCGGGGCGCGGCCCGCGCACGCGTGACCCGTTGATTCGAAACGCGGTTTCGAAACTTATCCACATCTCTTAGCGCGCTGGCGGCTTGCCCCAAGATCGTCCCCGGCTGAGCTGCGACACCCCGGAACCTTTACCAAAGGCGGATTTTCGCCTATGACTCCCGCCGATAATGAGTGGAGGTCAACTTCGCCGCATCGACTTTTTGGGGGACTGGTTCTTGCTGAGAACGTTGTGCATATCCGCGCTTACGGCGCTCGTCGGAGCTTTGCCCGCACGGGCCGAGTTGAGCTTCAACCCGGCCGAAGCGCTTGATGCTCTGGTCGGAGCGGAGCGTGCGACTTTCGAAACGTTGTCGCCCGACCGCCTGACGAAGATCACCGCCTTCGCGCCGAAGGCCTCGCTTGTTCCACCCGTGAAACCCGCGGCGCCAGCGGTGACGCCGGACGAGGTCTGGCTTTCCAGGCAGCCCGATGTCACCGATGGCGGCAAGGCCTGGCAATGTCTCACCGAAGCCCTGTATTTCGAGGCGCGCGGCGAGACCCATTACGGCATCTTCGCGGTGGCCGAGGTGATCATGAACCGTGTCGATAGCCCACGGTTTCCCAACACCGTCTGCGGCGTCATCCACCAGGGCGTGGGCAAGAAACACCAGTGCCAGTTTTCCTTTACCTGCGACGGTCGGCCCGAGACAGTCACCGAACCCGGGGCCTATGCGCGGATGGGCAAAGTGGCAAAAGCGATGCTCGACGGTGCCCCGCGTCCTCTGACCGGCGGGGCGACCTTCTATCACACCACCCGGGTGAACCCGCGCTGGGCCGCGCGCCTGAGCCAGACCGCCCAGATCGGTGTCCATCGCTTTTATCGTAGATAACCGGCGGTTTCGGCGCGCTGGGTGTCGGTTTTCGTCTTTCCATTCAGAGGTCCCTGATGCAGTGTCCGGCGCCAAGGAGACCGGCCATGGCATCTGAATCCAAACTTGCGTTCGACCACCCCGAAGCCCGTGCCGAGGCCGCCGGACAACCGGCCACGCCGCCGGATCGCATTGCTCTGCGTGATCACATCCTGGACGCCGATATCGGCGCCTTTCAGCAGGAACGCGGCACGACCCAGAGGCTTCGCTTCAACGTGGTCGTCGAAGTGACACCGCCGAGCGCGCCGCTGGAAGATGACGTGGACAAGATCCTGTCCTATGACACGATCACCGAAGCGATCGCCCACGAGCTGGCGGCGGAACGGCTGAACCTGTTGGAAACACTCGCCGAACGGGTCGCGGACCGCATCCTGGCAGAGGACCAGGCGTTGCGCGTGTTCGTGCGGATCGAAAAGCTCGACAGGGGGCCGGGGGCCTTGGGCGTGGAGATCGTGCGCACGCCGGGGCAGGCCGCGCCGGTGCCGCTCTCGGATGATGATATTCCGCATCCGGTCGTGGTGCATCTGTCGAACGAAGCGGTCGAAGCGCCGTCGCTCATCAGCCTTCTGGATGCTTTGGAGGCAGGCGGCGCACCGGTCATTCTGTGCGTTGGCCCGTCGGACATGCCGGTGCCGCGTGCGGGGCGTGAGATGCCGGAACGGCGCATTGCGCTGCTTGCAATCGAGATCAACGCCTGGGTTCTGGCCGCGCGGGATCGGCGTTGTGTCGTCGTCGGAACCCGAACCGAGTTGGATTGGGCGATGAAGCACGGCCAGATTTGTGTCTGGGCGCCCTACAAGATCGTGCTGGATGCCGTGGACGGGGAAGAGGCGAACGTGTCTGACCCGCTCGCGTTGACGGCGTGGTTCGCGGACCTGATGCAGGCGGACGAGGTCCTGGCTGTCGGTGGTCCGGTGCCGCAAACCGATCTGCCGTCGCGCGCTTTGTCGATTGGCGAACTGCCATGAGCCGATGGTCGGAAGCGGTGCCGGGGGCTGGGCCGCGCCCTGAAGGAGCGTTGCCGCTTGCTGGTTTCAAGGGCGCCTGGTTCGATCAGGTGATCGGTGCGGACGACGCCGACGTTCGGGCGCGGCTCTCTGCGGCCCGTCCGGCGCTTTGCGGTCTGACGCTGGACCGGCCACGGGTCATGGGCATCCTGAACGTGACGCCGGACAGTTTCTCGGATGGCGGCGATTTCGACGCGCATGGTGCGGCTGTCGCGCGCGCCAAGGTTCTCGCCGAGGATTGCGACGTGATCGACATCGGCGGCGAAAGCACGCGCCCGGGGGCCCAGGAGGTATCGGTCCAGGAAGAAATCCGCCGGACCGTGCCGGTGATAGAGGCGATCCGTGCGGCGGGCATCACGACCCCGATCAGCATCGACACCCGCAAGGCGCTGGTGGCCGAGGCCGCCCTCGACGCGGGCGCGGACATCGTGAACGATGTTTCGGCTTTCGAATTCGATCCCGAACTGGCGGAGCTCTGCGCCGCGCGGGATGTGCCGGTGTGCCTGATGCACGCCAAGGGGCTGCCCGACACGATGCAGGACAACCCGACTTACGAGGACGTGGTGGGCGAGGTCATGGTTCACCTCGCAGAACGGATCGATTTCGCGATTTCCAAGGGTGTGAAACGGGAGCGAATCATCACCGATCCGGGGATCGGGTTCGGCAAGACGCTTGAACACAACTTGACGCTTCTCGCCCATTTGACGGTGTTTCACGACCTGGGACTGCCGGTGTTGCTGGGCGCGTCGCGCAAGCGCTTCATCGGTGCGATCGGCGAGGCGCCCGAGGCCAGGGACCGGGTCGGCGGATCGCTTGCGGTGGCACTGCATGGTGCGGCACGGGGCATGCACATTCTGCGCGTCCATGATACGAAACAGACCGCACAAGCCCTGAAACTCTGGGCTGCATTGTCACAGGAGGGCTGAAACATGGCCGACAAGCTGTTCGGAACCGATGGTGTGCGCGGCATGGCCAACGCCCATCCGATGACCGCCGAGATTGCATTGAAGCTGGGTGCGGCCGCCGGCCGGTATTTCCGCACGGATGGAACAAACCAACACCGCGTGGTCATCGGCAAGGACACGCGGCTTTCGGGCTATATGCTGGAGAACGCTCTGACGGCGGGTTTGGCCTCGACCGGGATGAACGTGTTGCTCCTTGGACCTGTGCCCACGCCCGCTGTGGGACATCTGACCCATTCCATGCGCGCTGACCTGGGTATCATGATCTCGGCCTCGCATAACCCCTACCACGACAACGGGATCAAGTTTTTCGGGCCAGACGGCTTCAAGCTCTCCGACGCCGCGGAGGAAGAGATTTCCGACCTGGTTGCGAACGGCGTGGAGCTGGCAAGTGCCGAGAACATCGGTCGCGCGAAGCGGGTCGACGAAGGGCGCCAACGATACGTTGAATTCATCAAGACCACGGTGCCGTCGGCGGTCCGACTAAACGGGCTGAAGATCGTGATCGACTGTGCGAACGGGGCGGCCTATCGCGCGGCCCCCGAGGCGCTTTGGGAGCTTGGGGCCGAGGTGATCCCCGTCGGGGTCGCGCCCAACGGTAAGAACATCAACCTGGAGTGCGGCTCGACCGCGACGCGGACGGCGGCCGAGACCGTGATCGCCCATGGGGCGGATGTGGGCATCTGTCTCGATGGTGACGCGGACCGGGTCATGATCATCGACGAGACCGGCAAGGTGGCCGATGGCGATCAGATCATGGCGATGATGGCGGGCCGCTGGGCCGAAGCCGGGCGGCTCAAGGGGGGCGCTCTTGTCGCGACCGTCATGTCGAACCTCGGGTTGGAGCGGTATCTGGAAGGCCGTGGTCTTGCGCTGGAACGCACCAAGGTCGGGGACCGCTACGTGGTTGAGCGGATGCGCGCGGGCGGCTTCAACCTTGGCGGGGAGCAGTCCGGCCACATCGTGATGACGGACTACGCGACGACCGGGGACGGATTGCTCGCAGGGCTGCAATTCGTGGCGGCCATGGTGCAGACCGGCAAGCGCGCCTCGGAGTTGGCCTCGGTGTTCGAGACTGTGCCGCAGATGTTGAAAAATGTACGGTATCAGGCGGGTCAACGGCCATTGGAAGCGCAAAATGTTCTGAACGTGATCGCTGAGGCCGAGGCAGACCTCTCTGGCAAAGGGCGTTTGCTGATCCGGAAATCCGGCACCGAACCGCTGATCCGCGTAATGGCGGAGTGCGAAGACGAGGGCCTTCTGGGCGATGTCGTGAACCGGATCGTGGCCGAGGTCGAAGCCGCGGCCGGGTGAGGTTTTGCGCCCCGGCTGACGCCGGGTCGCCGTGGGCCGCGCAGGCGCGGCAGGGGGCCTCGGCCCCCTCGCCCTTCGGGCTCACCCCCGAAAGTATTTTGAAAACAGAGAAGATCAGGACCGCAGGCGGGCGGCGACCCGTGCGAGCGCGTCCCATTGGCTGATTGCCATGCCGATCAGGATGATCGGTAACGCCAACAGGAGCGAGGCGGGGAGTGCTTCTCCGAGGATGAGCGTGCCCAAAAGGGTCGAGATGACCGGCACGATGTAGTTCACCAGCCCCATGAAGGTGGGGCCGGATTGCCGGATCAGGATCACCCGCAGGAAATTCGCGCCCGCCGTCGGCAAAAGACCCAAGATGGCGAGTGCCGCGAGGGTCGGGGGGGCGGGCAGGGGCGGCGGGCCGTCGAGCGCGAAAGCGAGGGGCGTGATGCCGATCGCGCCGAAGATCATCAGGATCGCAGCGAGCCCGATGGGATCAACCGGCGGCAGCCAGCGCATCATGACGGACCCGACCGCGTAACAGGCCGCCGTGCCCAGGACCGCAAGACGGCCAAGCGTTTCGAGCTCGGCCCCGGTCGAGGCGAAGGCTTGACCGCCAATCAGAAGGACGACCCCGAAGAAGCCGATGAGAAATCCCAGGAAGGAGCGAAGCTCCATCCGTTCGCCGGGGATCGTAAAATGTGCAAGAGGCAGGACCATGAAGATCACGGTTGCCATGGTGACGCCCGCGAAAGCAGAGGTCACATGCTGCTGACCCCAGGCGAGAAGCGTGAAGGGGAAGGTGGACGAGAGCAGCGCGACGATCACGAGACGTATCCAGGTCTGCGGCGTGGCTTTGGTTTCGAATAGCGGCCATCCGCGAACGCTCCAGACCACCGCCATGAGAAGGGCCGCGAACCCCACACGGGCGGCCGCGAGCCAGGCCGGAGAAACCCCGCGCAGCGCGATTTCGATCACCAGGAACGTCGAGCCCCAAACGAGGCCGAGTGCGCCGAGCATCGCCCAGCTTTTTGCCGTGATCTGGCGGTCCATGAAAGTCCTCCCGAAGAACGAAAAGACCCCGGCACGGAGCCGGGGTCAATCGGTGACGCCGTGGCGCAATACGCGCGCCAATCGCGCCTTAGTTCTTTTCTTTGTCGACCATTTTACCGGCGGAAATCCACGGCATCATGCCGCGCAGCTTGGCGCCGGTTTCTTCGATCTGGTGCTCGTCGTTGATGCGGCGAGTGCCTTTGAAGAAGGGCTGGCCGACGGCGTTTTCCTGCATGAAGTCCCGCACGAATTTGCCGGTCTGGATGTCGGTCAGGATCTCTTTCATCGCCTTCTTCGTCTGGTCGTAGGGCAGAACGCGCGGGCCGGAGACGTATTCACCGTATTCGGCAGTGTTGGAGATCGAGTAGTTCATGTTGGCGATGCCGCCCTCATAGATCAGGTCCACGATCAGCTTCACCTCGTGCAGACACTCGAAGTAGGCCATTTCCGGCGCGTAGCCGGCTTCGGTCAGGGTCTCAAAACCCATGCGGATCAGTTCGACAAGGCCGCCGCAAAGCACGGCCTGTTCGCCGAAGAGGTCGGTTTCGCATTCTTCGCGGAAGTTGG
>DOUP01000223.1 GCA_003520545.1 Maritimibacter sp.
CCATCTCGCCAAAGCTGCCCTCGGATTGGAGGTTGCCCGCCCAGTTGCGCATCTGGCGCAGGGCTTCGACGTAGGTGGCGAGCCATGCGAGTGCATGGGCGGCGTGCTGGTTCTCCTCCAGCAGGGCGGGAGAGACGCGGTCGCCGTCAACCACCATGGCGCGCACGGCGGCTTTGGCCTTCCCCAGCACCGCTTCGACGGGGGTCATCGCGGCCTCGGTCAGGGTCAGCAGGTCGTCGAGGATCGGCTGGGTCAAGGTGGCGTCCTTGGGCATGGGTGTCTCCCTCAAATCTGTCCCGAGGTTGATAGGTATTTTGCAGGTGCAGCGCAACATTAATTCGCAAACGCGGCAAAATCATACACTTTATAACCCGCGAGAATTGGGCTGCGCCTGGATGGTCTTACGCTTAGAGTGGTCGAACGGATCAAGGAGCGCGCGTGCAAATGCCCGGAATACTTGGAGATATGGCCCCCGCGCTCTTGCTTCTGGCGAGCGTCATCGCGCTTTTCGCGGGGTTCGTGAAGGGCGCGGTGGGCTTTGCGTTGCCCATGATCCTGATTTCCGGGATGGGGAGCTTTCTGCCCGCCGAATGGGCGCTCGCCGGGCTGATTCTGCCGACGCTCCTGTCCAACATGGTGCAGGGGTTTGCGGGCGGCTGGCGGGCCGCTTTCGCGTCGATCTGGCGGTTCCGGGTCTATATCCTCGTGCTGCTTGGCGTTCTGGCGGCGGCGGCGCAGGCGGTGGCCCTGGTGCCGCAATGGCTGCTTTTCGTTTTGATCGGGGTGCCGGTGACCGGGTTCGCGGTAACGCAGATCATGGGATGGACGCTGGTGCTGGACGGGGCGAAACAGCGCTACGAGGTCATCATCGGGGTGATCGCGGGGCTGATGAGCGGTTTTTCCGGCACATGGGGGCCGCCGACGGTGATGTACCTGACGGCCATCGGGGCCGAAAAGCGCGAGGCGATGCGGGCGCAGGGGGTGATCTACCTGTTGGGGTCCGTCATGTTGCTGGTCGCGCACCTGCGGTCCGGCATTCTGAACGCGGCGACGGCGCCTTTGTCGGTCTGGCTGATCGTGCCGGTGTTTGTCGGCATGTGGATCGGGAGGAAGGCGCATGACCGGATGGATCAGGCGCGGTTCCGGCAGATGATGCTATGGGTGTTGCTGGTCGCGGGCCTGAACCTGATCCGGCGGGGCGTGTTCGGATAGGGAGAGGAGGGCGCTGCCCTCCCGCGGTGCATTTGCGCGGCAAATACACCGCTCCCACCCGAGGTATTTCGAAACCAGAGAGAATGAGCGCCACGCCTTTGACCTGAGGCACCAGATAATGCGCGGCGCTTTGGTCAGCTGATGATCGCGGGGCCTGTGCATTTGTCGAGGCGGATCAGGCTGTCTTCGGGCGGGATCACGAAGAAGGTTTGGCGGGCCACGAGTTCGCCGTCGATGGACAGTTCGAAACGCCATTCGCCGAGGGCGATTTCATAGGCGTCGTCGAAGCGGAACAGCGACATGGAATTGCTGTCGTCATGGACCGTGTTCACCCATTCCTCGCGGGACACCGGCGGGGTGCCGAACGGCGGGTGGATCGTGGCAACGACCACGGAGGCAGTGCCTGCGCCTTCGACCAGCTTGTAGCGGATGCCGAAGCCCATCTCCAGTTCCCCCGGCACGATGGCGGAGCGGAAATCGGCGGTGACGTCGCCTTCGATCAGGTCGATGTAGCCGCGCTCGGTGCCGGGGGCGACCTCGGTCTGGGTCGGCTCGATAGGGCAAAACACGCCCGCTTCGATCAGTTCGAGCGGCGGCTTCACGAAATCGCCCTCCTGCTACCAGGCGGCGAGGGCCGAAAGAGCGAACGCCCCGCCGATGAGGGCGAGGCGTTTCAGGGTATTGGCGATCCGCGTCACGATCAGCCGATCGCGGCGGCTTTGACGTCGTCGTCGATGTAATCGAGATACTGTTCGAAGTTCTCGGCGAACATCTGAACGAGCTTTTCGGCTTGCGCGTCGAATGCATCCTTGTCGTTCCAGGTGCGGCGCGGGTCCAGAAGAACCTCGGCCACGCCATCGACACTCACCGGGACTTCGAAGCCGAAGTTCGGGTCCTTGCGGTATTCGACATCCGACAGGCCGCCTTCGAGCGCGGCGTGCAGGAGCGTGCGGGTCGCCTTGATCGGCATACGCGATCCGGTGCCGAAAGCGCCGCCTGTCCAGCCGGTGTTCACAAGCCAGCAGGTCGCGCCATGTTTGGCGATCTTTTCCTGGAGCAGCTTGCCGTATTCTTCCGGGCGACGCGGCATGAAGGGCGCGCCGAAACAGGTGGAGAAGGTCGGGATCGGCTCGGTCACACCGACTTCGGTGCCCGGGGTCTTCGAGGTGAAGCCCGAGAGGAAGTGATACATCGCCTGTGCCGGGGTCAGACGCGCGATCGGGGGCAGAACACCGAAGGCATCGCAGGTCAGCATGATGATGTTCTTCGGGTGGCCGCCAAGCGCGGTGTCCGAGGCGTTCGAGATGTAATGCAGCGGGTAGGCGCAGCGCATGTTGTCGGTGATCGAGTTATCCTCGAAGTCGAGCGCCTTGGTTTCCTCGTCGTAGACCATGTTTTCGATCACGGTGCCGAACATCGAGCAGGTGGCATAGATCTCCGGTTCGGCTTCGGCCGAGAGGTTGATCGTTTTCGCGTAGCAGCCGCCTTCGAAGTTGAAGGTGCCGCGGTCGGACCAGCCGTGTTCGTCGTCCCCGATGAGAACGCGCGACGGATCGGCGGAGAGCGTCGTTTTGCCGGTGCCAGACAGGCCGAAGAAGATCGCGGTATCGACCGGGTTGTTCGGCGCGTGGTTGGCCGAGCAGTGCATTGCCATGATGCCTTTGCCGGGCAGGATGTAGTTGAGCAGTGTAAAGACCGACTTCTTGTTCTCGCCCGCGTATTCGGTGCCGCCGATGAGGATGATCTTCTTGTCGAAGTTCAGCGCGATGACGGTTTCCGACCGGCAGCCGTGCTTTTCCGCGTCGGCCTTGAAGGTCGGGCAGTTCACGATGGTGAACTCCGGCTCGAATTCGTCCAGCTCGTCACGTTCGGGGCGGCGCAGCATGGTGCGGATGAAGAGCGAGTGCCAGGCGAGCTCGGTCACGACGCGCACATCCAGGCGGTTCGCCGGATCAGCGCCACCGAAAAGGTCCTGAACGAAATAGTCGCCGCCCTCCATGTGCTTGAGCATGTCGGCGTAGAGCGCATCGAACTTGGCCGGCTCCATCGGCGGGTTGTTTTCCCACCAGATCGTGTCTTTCACATTGTCGGTCTGGACGACGAATTTGTCCTTGGGCGACCGGCCCGTGTGCTTGCCGGTGGAGACGAGTATCGTGCCGCCGGTCCCAAGGTGACCTTCCTCGCGCTTGAGCGCCTCTTCGATCAGGGCGGGCTCCATGAGGTTGTAATACACGTTGCCAAGCCCCGTGATGCCTTGCTCTTCTAAACGGTACGAGGGGTTCACCCGTCCAATGGTCATCGTCGCGCTCCTGTCCGGTCTTGCCGGTCTGTTAGTTCTGTCAGGCCCGAAGGCGTCTCCCCACGCCGCGATCCGAACGACGCGTGGAGCGCCTATAACATGTCGCTTTTGTGAAGGACTAGGGCGCATTGCCGCGTTAGCGCAAGCAAGGCGTCTGTTTGCGCAACCACGCGACGCCCATCGGAAACCTCCATCACAAATTAGCCGAAATTAACGAATAGTGGTGCTCAATAGCCCCATTCCCCTGGCCGATTCGCAGTTGGATGTTGATTCTGGGGCCGGAATTGGATTCTATAGTGCGAAAAAATTGGCAGAAACGAGCAGCATAAGGATCCCACTCATATGTCGAGGATTGCACTGGTTGACGACGACAGGAACATCCTGACGTCGGTTTCGATGACTCTCGAGGCCGAGGGTTTTGACGTAGAAACTTATAATGACGGCCAGCAAGCGCTGGATGCTTTTAGCAAAGAACTGCCCGATATGGCAGTGTTTGATATCAAGATGCCCCGGATGGACGGCATGGACCTGCTTCAGCGGGTTCGCCAGAAAACCAACATGCCGGTCATCTTCCTGACCTCCAAGGACGACGAGATCGACGAAGTGCTCGGCCTGCGCATGGGGGCCGACGATTACGTGAAGAAGCCCTTTTCGCAACGGCTTCTGGTCGAACGCATCCGCGCGCTTCTGCGCCGGCAGGATGCGCTTGACGGCGTCGTGATGCCGGACACGGAAGAGAACAAGGTGATGGTGCGGGGCGAGCTTTCCATGGACCCGCTGCGCCATGCGGTGACCTGGAAAGGCAGGGATGTGTCGCTGACCGTGACCGAGTTCCTGTTGCTTCAGGCCCTGGCCCAGCGACCCGGTTTCGTGAAAAGCCGTGATCAACTGATGGATGTGGCCTATGATGATCAGGTCTATGTCGACGACCGCACCATCGACAGCCATATCAAGCGGCTGCGCAAGAAGATGCGGACCGTGGATGACGAGTTTTCGGCGATCGAGACGCTTTACGGCATCGGTTACCGTTACAACGAGGAATAAGAACGGGCACGTCCCGGCGGAGTGAGCGTGGTGCGAGACACCGATTTGTCCGACGACAGCACGGATGTGGTGCTGGGAGAAGACTGGGTGGACCCCCAGTCCGAGGGCGATAGAGACGTGCGTGCCCGCCGGGCCCGCAAGAAGATCGCGGTCAATCGTTCACCGCTGGCCCGCAAGATCATCACCTTCAATCTCCTCGGCCTCGTGGTTCTCGTGGCCGGGGTTTTGTATCTGAACCCGGTGCGCGACAGTCTCGTGGCACAGCGGGAACGCGCCTTGGTCGGCACGGCCGAGCTTGTGGCCGAGATTTTCGAAGTTCAGCAAAGTTTCGGTGGCGCAACGCCGCCCGGTGCGCCTGAGGTGGACGCCGAGGTGAGCGCAGAGACCGCCACTCCGGCAGAGCCGCAGCTGACCCTCGATGTTGTCAGCCAGGTTCTTGAAACCGCGCAGATTTACGACAGCGGCGCGATTACCATTTTCGACGAAGCGGGCGAGGTTCTGGGCACCCAGCAGGGTCTGCCACTGAGCGCGCGCCCGAATGTGGTCGGGCTGCAATCGAATGAGCGCTCCACGATCATCACCGATTTCCTGTCCCAGATCTGGGAGTCCGTTGCGAGCCTTGTCGCGGCGCAGTCCGACGTGCCGCCGACCCCGGTGGACAGCGTGGAACTGGCGCGGGAATTGCTGCCGTCCGTCTATGAGGGCAACACCCGGATCAAGGGCGGCCAGGATGTGAACGGGGAGACCCGGTTCACCGTCGTGACGCCCATCGAACTCAATGGCGCGGTCATTGGCGCCGTGGCGCTGACCACGGTCGGCGGCGAGCTGGACGCATTGGTGCGGGCCGAGCGGGAGCAGGTGCTCCAGATGTTCGTGATCGCCATCCTGGTGTCGATCGGCCTGTCGCTGGTTCTGGCCTCGACCATCGCGAACCCCCTGGCCGACCTCGCCGCGGCCGCCGAGATCGGGCGCGACAAGAACTCCGGCACCGTGAACGCGGGCCGCGTGCGCATTCCGGATCTCTCCGGGCGCCCGGACGAGATCGGACGTCTGTCCAAAGCCCTGCGCGGCATGGTCGCGGCGCTTTACGACCGGATCGACGCCAACGAACAATTCGCCGCCGACGTGGCGCATGAAATCAAGAACCCGCTGGCCTCGCTGCGTTCTGCCGTGGGCACGCTGCGGGTGGCGCGCAAGGATGAGCAGCGTGACCGGCTGCTCGACGTGATCGACCATGACGTGCGGCGCCTCGACCGCCTTGTCTCGGACATTTCCAACGCGTCGCGGCTCGACAGCGAGCTTGTGAAGGAAGAGGAAGAGGCCTTCGATCTGCTCAAGATGATCCGCAACCTGACGGAATACCTGGGCAACGAAGCGCAGGGCAAAGGGGTCGATTTCATCTCGGACCTGCCGCCCGATCCGATTTTCATCAACGGCCTGGAAGCGCGTCTCGCGCAGGTCTTCGTCAACCTGATCACCAACGCGCTGTCGTTCTGCGACGAAGGCGATGCGATCCGCGTCTGGGCACGCCACCGCGATAACCGGGTGCTGGTCGTGGTCGAGGATACCGGCCCGGGCATTCCCGAAGAGGCGCTGACCAAGATCTTCAATCGCTTCTATTCGGAACGTCCCGAAGGCCAGTTCGGCAACAACTCCGGTCTTGGTCTTGCGATCTCCAAGCAGATCATCGAAGCGCATGGCGGCGTGATCTGGGCTGAAAACATCCGCCCCACCGACGCCGACATCACTTCGGAGCCGCTTGGCGCCCGCTTTGTCGTGGGCCTGCCGGTGTGATCCGCACGTGATCCCGGCCGATCTGGACCCAACCAAACCACTTCACGCGACGGCGATTGCACTTGGCCCTCAAGGGGCCTTGTTCCTGGGCGCATCGGGCAGCGGCAAATCCGAGCTTGCGCTGGCGCTCATCGCGCTGGGGGCCGAGTTGATTTCAGATGACCTCGTGCGCGTCACCAAGGGCGCCGAAGGGTGGCCGATGCTGTCGGGGCCGGGGCGCATGGCCGGGGTGATCGAGGCGCGCGGCGTCGGGCTTTTGACCGTTCGACACCGGGCCGAGGCGCCCCTGTCGCTGATCGTCGACCTGGACCGGGTCGAGACCGCGCGCCTGCCGGCCTTGGTGACAACACCCGTCTTCGATCAGCCGATCCCGGTGCTGTCGCGGGTTGACTCTCTCCATTTCCCGGCGATCCTTCACGCCTACCTCACCGGCGGGCGGCTGTCCGTCTCACCGCCCTAAGCTCAGGCATACCATGACCGATGGCACCGACATCGCGGAAACCGCCCTGACCGCGCCCCGCGTGGTGCTGGTCACCGGGCCGTCCGGCGCCGGCCGCACCAGCGCCTTGCGGGTGCTGGAGGACACCGGCTTCGAGATCATCGACAACCTGCCGATCAGCCTGATCCCGCGGGTGCTGGGGGAGACGCCGCTCGACCACCCGATCGCGCTGGGCATTGATGTGCGCAACCGGGATTTCTCGGCCCATGCGGTGATCGACCTGATCGACGGCCCCGACGTGCCGCGCGACTACCGGATCGACGTGCTCTATCTCGATTGTCGCCCCGATGTGCTGGTCAGCCGATACTCGGAAACCCGCCGCCGCCACCCGTTGGCCCCGAACGAGACGCCGGAGGCCGGGATCGCGCGGGAAGTCGACCTGCTGCAACCGATCAAGGTGCGGGCCGATGTGCTGATAGATACGTCGGAAATGTCGCCCCACGATCTCAAGGCCGAGCTTCACGCGGTCTACGATCCAAACTCGGAGACGGCGCTCTCCGTGTCGGTGCAGAGCTTTTCCTACAAACGGGGCGTGCCGCGTGGCCTGGACCTCGTGTTCGACGTGCGATTCCTGCGCAATCCGCATTGGGAGCCGGACCTGCGTGGCCTGACCGGGCAAGACGGGGCCGTGGCAGGGTATGTCGCCCAGGACGCGCGTTTCGATCCGTTCTTTGTGAAGACCCGTGAGTTGATCGAATTTCTCCTGCCCGCATATGCGGAGGAAGGCAAATCGCACCTCTCCATCGGCTTTGGCTGCACGGGGGGGCGTCACCGTTCGGTTGTCCTTACGGAAAACATGGCGAAGGCCCTTGCGGACAAGGGCTGGCAGGTGTCAATTAGGCACCGGGAGCTGGAGCGGCTTGGGCATAGAGCCGTCCGGCATGGGACGTAGAACTTGGACTTGAGGACCATCGCGTGATCGGAATCGTGATCGTGGCGCACGGCGGATTGGCGGGGGAGTATCTTTCCGCTGTCGAACATGTTGTGGGCAAAATGGATGGCGTCCGTGCGATCCGCATCGCGGCGGATTGTGACCGCTCCCGCAAACGCGAAGAGATCATGGCAGCAGCCGATGCCGTCGATACCGGAGACGGCGTGATCGTCGTGGTGGACATGTTCGGGGGCAGCCCGTCGAACCTGTCGCTACCGGCCTGTGCCGGTCCGAGCCGCAAGATCCTCTACGGCGCCAATCTACCTATGCTTGTAAAGCTGGCGAAATCCCGCCATGGGAGTGTGGAAGACGCCAGTCGGGCAGCATTGGCAGCCGGTCGGAAGTATATTGATGCCATCGACGGCGCAGCGATTTAAAGGGACCAAGAATAATGAGCACGTCGCTTGCCCGTAAGCTAATGATCTTGAACGAAAAAGGTCTTCACGCCCGTGCCTCGGCAAAATTCGTGGACGTGGTCGAAAACCATGACGCCCGTGCGCGCGTGTCTAAAGATGGGTTGGAGGCGGAAGGAGACTCGATCATGGGTCTGTTGATGCTGGCCGCCTCGAAAGGAACCGAGATCGAGGTGGAAACCTCGGGCGCGGAGGCCGAAAAGCTCATGGAGGCGCTGGATGCGCTGGTGGCTGACAAATTCGGCGAAGGCATGTAAAACCGTTAGCCGCGCGAGTCGAAACATAGGGAGCGTCCGGTTTGGACCAATCTGTCGATAAAGTCGTTCCGACGTCAGGCGTAGATCGCCCGGCGGCGAAGACGTCGTCGCAGGGGCATACTCCGGAGCGACCCGCAATTGGCCACACCTACTCGAAGCGCGACCTGACCTATGCTGCCACCTTCGACAACAAGGTGCAGGCGCGGCTGATCCGTTGGATGGAGATGCTGACCGGAAAGCTCAAGGTTTTCTGGATGATCAACAAGTTCGAAAAACTCGGGGCCCCGACGGGGATCGAGTTCTGGGCGGGCGCGATGAAAGCCATGGGGATCGACATCCTCACCCCCGAAGAACAGATCAAACGCATCCCGAAGGAAGGCCCGGTGGTTGTCGTGGCGAACCACACCCACGGCCTGGTCGACGGGATGATCATGGGCGAGATGATTTCGCGGGTGCGCCCGGATTTCCAGATCCTCACCCGCTCGGTGCTGACCGGATTGGACGAGGTGGCGAACTCCTTCCTGATCCCCGTTCCCTTCCCGCATGAGCCGGAAGCCCAGCAGAAGGGCAAGGAAATGCGCGCCGCGGCCTTGGAACGGCTTCAGAGCGGTGGTGTCATCGCGGTCTTCCCGTCAGGCGTCGTTGCCGCGTCAGAGACATGGTGGGGCCCGCCGGTGGAGGCGGAGTGGAACCTCTTCACCGCGCAGTTGATCCGCAAGACCGGGGCCAAAGTGGTGCCGATCCGGTTCCGCGGCCACAACACTCGCGCCTACAACATCGCGAACAAGATATCGGCCACGTTACGCCAGGGGCTTTTGATCCACGAGATCGTGCGCGCCTGCAACCAGCCGCATTCGCCGGTGGTCGGCGAGCCGTTGACGGACGAACAGATGTCGGAACTGTCAAAGAACCCGCGCGGGTTCATTTCGTGGCTGCGCGAGCACACGCTGTCGCTGGAGGACTGACGCTCAGCGCGTCGGGACCGGTACGTCCCCCCGATAATCGTAGAACCCCCGGTCGGTCTTGCGCCCGAGCCAGCCTGCTTCGACGTATTTCGTGAGCAGCGGGCAGGGGCGATACTTGGTGTCCGCCAGCCCGTCGTGCAGCACGTTCATGATGGCGAGGCAGGTGTCCAGACCGATAAAATCGGCCAGCTCCAGAGGCCCCATCGGGTGGTTCGCACCGAGCTTCATCGCCTCGTCGATGGATTTCACCGAGCCGACACCCTCGTAAAGCGTATAGACCGCTTCGTTGATCATCGGCATCAGGATGCGGTTCACGATGAAGGCCGGGAAATCCTCGGCGCTGGAGGCGGTTTTTCCGAGATTTTCGACAACTTCCAGACAAGCGGCATAGGTTTCCTGATCGGTGGCGATACCACGGATGAGCTCGACCAGCTTCATCACCGGGACCGGGTTCATGAAGTGGAAGCCCATGAATTTCTCGGGTCGATCCGTGCGCGAGGCCAGGCGGGTGATCGAGATCGACGAGGTGTTCGAGGTCAGGATCGTCTCGGGTTTCAGGTGCGGGACGAGGTCTTCGAAGATCGCCTGTTTCACCGTCTCACGCTCGGTCGCGGCTTCGATCACGAGGTCGGTCTGGCCGAGCTCCGACAGTGTCAGTGTCGTGGTGATCCGCGCCAGGGCGGCGTCGCGGTCTTCGGCGGAAATCTTCTCCCGCGAGACCTGTCGGTCGAGGTTACCCGTGACCGTTTCGATAGCGGCGTCGAGCGCATCCTGGCTGATGTCGTTGAGCAGCACGTCGTAACCAGCCAGGGCCATCACATGCGCAATCCCGTTGCCCATCTGCCCGGCGCCGATCACGCCCACGGTTTTGATCGTCATTGTAATCCCTCTTTGGACCCCCCGCGACTGTAGGCGTCGTGAACCATCCCGCGCAACCCCAAGTCATTAACCATCAAAAGGAAAACACCCCGGCTGCCCCGGTTGCGTTTTAGGTATTTGGCAAGGAATTCCTGCCATTTTCGGAGTCGGGTGAAATGAATGGAGTGGGTGGTATGACCTATGAACACTTGGGCGAAAGTGCCCTTGACTATGTCCCGTGCCGGTACGGGAAATCCAAAATTCTGTTTCGGGGACCGAGGCGCAAATTGAACGCGCCCTACGTGGCGATGATCGGTGCGACCGAGACCTATGGAAAATTCGTCGAAACGCCGTTTCCGGCGCTGACCGAGGGCACACTGGACTTTCCCGTGGTCAATCTGGGCACCGTCAACGCGGGGCTGGACGTGTTTGCCAATGACCGCACGGTGGTTGAGATATGCTCCAAGGCTGAGGTGACCGTCATGCAGGTGATGGGGGCCCAGAACATGTCGAACCGGTTCTACGCGGTGCATCCGCGCCGAAACGACCGGTTCCTGCGCGCGTCCAATCTGCTCAAGACGATTTACCGTGACGTGGATTTCACCGAGTTCAACTTCACGCGGCATCTGCTCTCGTCGCTCAAGGCGGCTTCGGAAGAGAAGTTCGCGATGGTCGAGCAGGAATTGCGGGAGGCTTGGGTCGCGCGCATGAAGACGCTGATGTCCAAGATCGACAGCCGCATCGTGCTGCTTTGGTTCGCAGGGCATGATCCCGACGATCCGGTGACGGATACGACGCACGGATCGGACCCACTCTTTGTGGATCGCGACATGCTGGACGCCGTTGCGCCTTTCGTGGAGCGGACCGTCGAAGTGGTGGTCACCCCGCAGGAGATCGAGGACGGCTACCAGGGGCTTGCCTATACGGATGTCGAACAACCGGCTGCACGCGGAATGCTGGGCACCGTGGCCCATGCGCGGGCGGCGTCGGCACTGGATGCGACCCTGCGCGACATCCTTTGACCCGGGCCACCAACGCAAAAAGAAGGCCCGCCAAATGGCGGGCCTTTTTCGTGTCCCGGATCGCGCGGGATCAGAGTTTCTCGGTCAGCTCCGGCACCGCCTCAAAGAGGTCGGCGACAAGGCCGTAGTCCGCGACCTGGAAGATCGGGGCTTCTTCGTCCTTGTTGATCGCAACGATGATCTTGGAGTCCTTCATACCTGCGAGGTGCTGAATGGCGCCCGAGATGCCCACGGCGATGTAAAGCTCGGGGGCGACGACCTTGCCGGTCTGGCCCACCTGCCAGTCGTTCGGGGCGAACCCGCTGTCGACGGCTGCGCGGGAGGCCCCCACGGCGGCGCCGAGCTTGTCGGCGAGCGCCTCGATGATCTTGAAGTCGTCTTCCGACCCGACACCCCGGCCGCCCGAAACGACGATACCGGCGGAGGTGAGCTCCGGGCGGTCGCTTTCGGCCACCTTGTCTTCGACCCAGGACGACAGCTCGGAGGCGGCAGGCGCGTCGATCGTGTCGACCGAAGCGGAGCCACCGTCGCCGGCGGCGTCGAAGGACGAGGTGCGGATCGTCAGAACCTTTTTCTCGTCCGAGGACTTCACGGTCTGGACCGCGTTCCCGGCGTAGACCGGGCGCTCGAAGGTGTCGGCGTCTACGATGCCGGACACGTCCGAGATAACCATTACGTCGAGCAGCGCCGCGACGCGCGGCATGACGTTCTTCGCGTCGGTCGTGGCCGGGGCCACGATGTGCGAATAGTCACCGGCGAGCGACACGATCAGGTCGGCGGTCGGCTCGGCCAGGCGATGGCCCAAGCTGTCGCCCTCGGCGACGAGCACCTTGGCCACGCCGTCGATTTTCGCGGCAACCGCACCGGCGTCGGCGGCAGAGGCCCCCGCGCAGAGCACGGTGATCTCGCCAAGGTCCTTGCAGGCAGCGACGGCTTTCCCGGTGGCATCCACCGAAAGCTCGCCGTTGTTGACTTCACCCAGAAGAAGAACAGCCATTACACCACCCCTTTTTCTTTGAGTTTCGAGACAAGCTCATCTACGCTTGCCACCATTTCACCGGCGGAGCGTTCGGGCGGCTCGGAGACTTTCACGATCTCAAGACGCGGGCTGGCGTCGACGCCGTAGTCGTCGGCAGTCTTCTCGTCCAGCGGCTTTTTCTTGGCCTTCATGATGTTCGGAAGCGAGGCGTAACGCGGCTCGTTCAAACGCAGGTCGGCGGTGACGATGGCGGGCAGCTTGACCTCGATGGTCTGAAGGCCGCCGTCGACTTCGCGGGTGACTTTCGCGGCGCCGCCGTCGAGGTCGATCTCGGAAGCGAATGTGGCCTGACCCCAACCCAGGAGGGCGGCGAGCATCTGGCCGGTCGCGTTCATGTCGTTGTCGATCGCCTGCTTGCCAGCGATGACCAGCTCGGGCTTCTCTTCGTCGATCACGGCCTTGAGGATCTTGGCAACCGTGAGCGGTTCGATGTCGGTGTGAACGTCGTCGGCGGCCACCACGAGGATCGCCCGGTCGGCACCCATGGCGAGCGCGGTGCGCAGCGTTTCCTGCGCCTGTTTCACGCCGATGGAGACCGCGATGACCTCCTCGGCCTTGCCGGCTTCCTTCAAACGGATGGCCTCTTCGACGGCAATCTCGTCAAAGGGGTTCATCGACATTTTGACATTTGCGAGATCGACGCCAGAGCCATCGGATTTCACCTTGGCTTTGACGTTGTAGTCGATCACGCGCTTCACAGGCACCAAGACCTTCATGAGCTACGTCCTCTCCCAATGCGCCCGGAACGGGCAAGTAAGTTTGGCCCAAGGTGTAGCGTTCCGGTGCGGGGGGCCACAATCCCAAAGCGACACTTTATTGCGCTGCGACGCAGCGTT
This sequence comes from Maritimibacter sp., assembly GCA_003520545.1. Classification (GTDB taxonomy): domain Bacteria; phylum Pseudomonadota; class Alphaproteobacteria; order Rhodobacterales; family Rhodobacteraceae; genus Maritimibacter. The sequence continues at coordinate 13,170 of DOUP01000223.1, forward strand.
TCCGCTCTTCGTGACCCGGTGCCCCCGCGGAACCCACTGCCCATGGTGACGCCCATGGTGACTTTTGACGCCGGGGCAGGCAAGGTGGAGGGGACGGAAACGGGGGCTCAGATGGTCGATTTACCGAATCCCGATGTGCTGGAAGCGCCGCCCAAATTGCTCGCGGGCGTGGCGGATGACTACGATATGACGCGGCGCGGCGAGATCCCGAAGCTTTACGAGCGGTTCTTCGCCCTTGCCGGGGGATTGCAGACCGTTGTCACGCCGGTGCTTTACGGCGTGTCGATGAATGCCCAGCCGGACGGATCGTTCCGTTACGGCGTGGGGCGCGAGATCGACGATGCGGACGCGCCGCAACCCGAAGGCACCTGTCACATTGCGCTGGTCGGCGGTCCCTATCTGCGCTGGGCGCTCCGCACCCCGATGACCCTTATGCCCGCCTACTTCGACGCGGTGTTCTCGGACTTTCTTCCGACGAGCGATTGGCAGCCGCGCGAGGGGGCCGTGTTCGAGCTTTACCCCGAGGATACGAACCCGGTGGATGGCACCATGAGCTATGAAATCTGGGTGCCGGTCGAACCGCGCCAGATGTAGGAGGCCAATCGCAGACGGGCTTGCCCGGCTGCTGACCCTGTGCGCCGGAGGCGCGCGATTTCGGAGAGGCCGGGAGGAGCCGGGAGGGGCCGCGTCAGCCCTGGTGCTTCAGAAGCCGCTGCTTCTGGCGGTTCCAGTCCTGCTTGGCCTTGTCCGCGCGCTTGTCGTGGTTCTTCTTGCCCTTGGCGATGCCCACCTTGAGCTTCGCGATGCCCTTGTGGTTGAAATAAAGCACCAGCGGCACGATGGTCATGCCCTTGCGCTGGGTCTCGTTCCACAGGCGGGCCAGCTCGCGTTTGGAGACGAGTAGCTTGCGGCGGCGGCGATCCTCGTGACCCCATGTCTTGGCGGCCTCGTAGGGCGCGATATAGCTGTTCACCAGCCACAGCTCGCCGTCTTCGACGGCGGCATAGCTTTCGGCGATATTGGCCTGCGACACGCGGAGCGATTTCACCTCGGACCCCATGAGTTGGATACCGCACTCGATATCCTCCTCGATGGCATAGTCGTAGCGCGCCCGCCGGTTTTCGGCGATTACCTTGTAGTTCGGATTTTCGTCTTTCTTGGCCATAGTGGCTCCATATAGGCAATGGTGCGCTCCGGGGGAAGGGGCGGCATCCTTGACCGGGCGCGCAAGTCGCGGCCTGGTGCGGGGGTGCGCACCGTGCTCCTCACCCATGACGATCCCGCCTCGCCCGAACGGGTCCAGGGGTCTGAAGCCTAACGACGCGGAGCCGGAGGAGCTTGACGTTTCTCCATGCGAAAGTTCATCAGCGTAACGCCGCCCCGGTCCACATTCTGCGCCTCGATCACCTCGAACCCGCGCCGCTCGAAAAACGGGCGCGCTGTCTTGCTCGCGTCCACGAAAAGCTGCTCCATGCCGCGTGCGCCCGCCTCAAGCGCGTCGTAAAGCGCGGTGCCAGCGCCGCGCGGGTGGCAGTAGAAACAGTCGATATGGCCATTTGGCTCCAGCTCGATGAAGCCGACCACGCGGGCGGCGTCCTCGGCCACCCAGACGATCCGCCCGTCGGCCTCGCGGTCGGCGAACCGATCCGGGAGCGGCGCGGAGGACCACGCGTCGAGTTGGCTTGGGCCATAGTCGCGTGCCGCCGTAACGTGCACGGCGTGGTGAAACACCTCGGCCAGTGCCAGGGCATCGTCCGGGCGGTAGCGCCGGACAATCATGCCGGGGTGTCGATGGTCGGCAGCCAGGGTTTGATATCGACAAGCGGCGTGCCGTCGAAACAGTCGATGGCGTCGATCTCGACCCGGCCCGCGTCCAGGTCGATGGCGGTGATCGTCACGGTACCCAGCGACACCGGGTTCGGGCGATTGGGTGACCGGATCGCAAAGCTGCCGCGTGGCTCGTCCAGGTGGCGCGGGGCCTGCACGACCATGTCGCGTCGCGCCGCGTGCATCCAGTAGGCCACGATGATTGCCTGACCCACCTCCAACCCGGCCAAGGCGGGGGCGAAGGCGGGTTTGAGCACCAGCACCGCACCGCGCCCGTCTTCGCGCGCCTGCCGCAGGTTCTTGGGGCAGTCGCCGGGCGACCATGGCGATTGAACCTTGCCGATGAAATGCACAGACGCATCCGGCGTCTGTGCAGGATCGAAGCCCACCGTAACCTCGCCCTCCCGTATGTCGGGCGATCCGGTCATCAGTTGATCAGGCCGGCGTGGGTCATGGCCGCATCCATCGCGGCACGGGTTTCATCCGCGAGCGGCATCAGCGGCAGGCGCACCTCTTCGTCGATGAGACCCAGCTTGGCCATGCCGTATTTCGCCCCCGATACACCCGGCTCCATGAACACGGCCCGGTGCAGCGGCATCAGGCGGTCCTGAAGCTGAAGCGCCTTGGCGTAGTCGCCCGCCAGCGTCGCCTCCTGCATTTCGGCGCAGAGTTTCGGCGCCACGTTCGCGGTGACCGAGATACAGCCAACCCCGCCCATGGCGTTGAACCCATGCGCGGTGGCATCTTCGCCCGAGAGCTGGATGAAGTCTTCGCCGCAGAGGTCGCGCTGCCATGCCACGCGGGCAAGATCGCCGGTCGCATCCTTCACGCCGATGATCATCTCGTGCTTGGCCAGTTCGGCCATGGTCGCGGGGGCCATGTCCACGGCCGAGCGACCGGGGATGTTGTAGATGATGATCGGCAGGCCAACCTCGGCGATGGCGAGGAAATGCGCCAGGAGGCCGTTCTGCGTCGGCTTGTTGTAATAGGGCGTCACGACGAGGGCCGCATCCGCACCCGCCTCCTTGGCGAAGCGGGTGAAATGCAAGGCTTCGATGGTGTTGTTCGACCCGGAACCCGCGATGATCTTCAGCCGACCGGCGGCGTGGTCGATCACCGTCTTGATGACCAACTCGTGCTCTTCGTGCAGAAGCGTCGGGCTCTCGCCCGTGGTGCCGACCGGAACCAGCCCTTGCGAGCCTTGGTCGACGTGCCAATCCACCAGACGTTTGAGCGCATCGACATCCACTTTGCCGTCCTTGAACGGCGTCACGAGGGCCGGGAAAGAACCTTTCAGCATGTCACGCTCCTGTCTGAGGTTGGGGCGATGAGTCGCCCGATGGTAAAACGCGGCGGAAACTAGCCGCGATCTGACCAAATGCCAAGAATGTGTGTTGATGGTCTTTCGTGATGCGCTACGTATTCGCTCATGATGAGACGCGCCCGACACGCCGCCCGCCTTTTCTTTGCTGCCCTGACAGCGGTTTACATGGCCGCAACGCCCGTCCACGCACAGGACGACGGCGAAGTCGTGGCGTTGCGCAATGCGCTGGAGATCATGCGTGACGGCGACTGGGACGCGGCCCTGATCGCCGCTGGTCCCGAAGGGTCGGTGCCCTATGACGTGATCGAGTGGAACCGGCTGCGCGCCGGGCAGGGCACCTTCGCCGAGACGCGCGCGTTCCTGGAACGGCGTCCCGACTGGCCGGGCGAAGACCTGCTGCGCAAACGATCCGAGACAACGATACCCGAAGATGCGGTCCGTGCCGATGTCCTGGCGTTTTTCGCGGACACACCGCCGCAAACCGGCACCGGCGCACTTCGGTTCGCGCGCGCGCTGTGGGAAAACGGTGAGCAGGATCGCGCGATGGCAACGGCGCGGGAGGCCTGGACCACCCTGTCGCTGACCTCGGAGGAAGAGGTGCAGTTCATGGTCGTCTGGCCAAAGACGCTGGCCGATTACCACTGGGCGCGGATGGACATGCTCCTGTGGCGGGGGCTGGCGTCGCAGGCCGAGCGGCAGATGAGCCGGGTGGGCGACGGGCAACAGCTTCTCGCCAAGGCCCGGCTGGGGCTTCGCGACGCGAAACCCGGCGTCGACGCGATGATCGCGGCGGTGCCCGAAAGCCTCGCAGATGACCCCGGCCTTGCCTATGAGCGGATGCTGTGGCGTGCGCGCAAGGGGCGCAACGATGATGCGATCGAATTGATCCTGGAGCGGTCCGGGTCGGCGGAAGGCCTCGGCCGGCCGGATGAATGGGGCTACCAGCGCCGCACGCTCGCCCGTTGGTCCATGCGGCAGGGCAACACCGACACCGCCTATCGCCTCGCCGCCAATCATCACATCGACGAAGGCTGGAATCGCGAAGACAGCGAATGGCTCGCGGGCTACCTCGCGCTGAGGTTCCGCGACGATGCGGAGACCGCGCTCAACCACTTCCGGACCTTCCGCGCTTCGGTGGATACACCGATTTCGCTCAGCCGCGCCGCCTATTGGGAAGGTCGGGCGCTGGAGGCGCTGGGGCGTGAGGGCGAGGCGCAGACGGCCTATGCCTTTGGCGGCGAACACCAGTCGGCGTTCTACGGGTTGCTCGCGGCGGAAAAGGCGGGGCTGCCGATGGACCCGAAGCTTGCCGGGACCGAATCCTTCCCGGATTTCAAGACCGCGAGTTTCTGGGGGTCGCCCCTGATGGAGGCCGCGCGGCTGACATGGGCGGCAGAGGAACGCTACCTGACCGAGCGCATGGTCGTGCATCTCTCCGAACGGCTCGACAGGGCCGAGACCGGTGCGCTCGGGGATTGGGCGATGAGCGTCGGCGCGCATCACGTTGCGCTGATGATCGCCAAGCATTCGGCGCGGTTCGAGAAGGTGATCGAAGCGTCCTATTTCCCGGTGCCCGACATCGGGTCCGGCAACCCGACCGTTCCACGCGCCCTGGAGTTGTCCATCGCGCGGCGGGAAAGCGAGTTTGATCCTGCGGTCACGTCCGGCGCAGGGGCGATGGGGCTGATGCAGCTCATGCCGGGGACTGCCAAGGACATGGCGAACCGGGTGGGCGTGGACTACGTGCAGGCCAAGCTGACCTCGGAATTGGACTACAACACGCGGCTGGGGTCCGAATACCTCGCGTGGCTGATGGAGCGGTATGGCAATAACCCGATCCTTCTGGCGGTCGCCTATAACGCCGGACCGGGCCGGGCGAATTCCTGGCAGGAGACCTTGGGCGATCCACGCGATCCCGACGTGGACGTCGTGGATTGGATCGAGATGATCCCGTTCAACGAAACCCAGACCTATGTCATGCGCGTATCCGAAAGCATCCCGATCTACGAGGCGCGCCGCGCGGGCGAGGTGCCCGACGGCCCTGTCAGCTTCGTTTCAAGGCTGAAGCAGCGATAAAGCATGTCGCTCAAAAGTGGGAACCGGTTTTGAGCTTCCCGGACATGCGACATCAATAGACTTTGGCGCGTTTGTTGAGTTGCCGTTCGCGAAACGCCGTGAACAGCCCCGCGCCGACGACGATCGCAGCCCCGATCACGGTGGGCAGGTCGGTCGTCTCGCCAAAGAAGCTCACCGCGATGATCGACACGAAGACAAGCTGGAAATAGGCGAAAGGCTGCACCGCCGAGGCTTCGGCCTGTTCATAGCACTTGATCAGCAGGAAGTGGCCAAGCGCGCCGGTGACACAGAGCATCCCCATCCAGATCCAGTCCTGCGGGGCCATGGGTTCCCAGAACCAGATGCCGACGAGCGAAATGGCCACCGCGCCCGTGGTGCCGGTCCAGAAAAACGAGGTCGCCGCGCTGTCGCGCCGGGCGGCATAGCGCGTGGTCAGGCCGTAAACGGCGAACATCAGCGCGGCCAACAGGGCGATCAGCGCCTCGGGGGTGAAGACTGCAAGGCCGGGGCGCAGGATCACGAGGATACCGATGAACCCGGCCCCGATGGCCGCCCAGCGGCGCGGTCCGACCTTTTCACCCAGAATCGGGCCTGAAAGGGCGGCGATCATCAGCGGGTAAGAGGCGAAAAGCGCATGAGTCGGGATCAGGCCAAGCAGGACGAAGGCATAGATGGTGACGACGACTTCCAGGACGAGAAGCACGCCGCGAAACGTCTGAAGCAGGGGTTGCGAGGTCGCGGCGGCGGCCCGGATACCCCCGGCGCTGCGCGCTGCGACGGCGACCACGAAGAGCGCGAAGAACCAATAGCGGATCATCACGATCATCCAGACATTGTACGCATCCGCCAGAAGGCGCGAGACGCCGTCTTGAACCGCGAAAACGAAAACGGCGGCGATCATCAGGATGATGCCGGTGCGGGTGTTGTTCTGGCTCATTGCATCCTCGCAACCGTCATGTGGCGTTTGCGCCCGTAGCCCGGTTGACGCTCGACGTCAAAACCCGCGTTCTCCAACCCGCGGCGCACGAACCCCGCCGCCGTATAGGTCGCCGCAGTGCCACCGGGCGCGGTATGCGCCGCCACCTCTGCCATGAGGTCGGGGCTCCAAAGCTCGGGGTTCTTCGCGGGCGAGAAACCGTCGAGGAACCATGCGTCCGCCTTGCCTGTCCAGGCGGGGAGGGTGTCCCGCGCGTCGCCTTCGATGACATGGACAGACACCAGGCCGACGTCGAACCGCCGCTCGCCATCGCGCCACGCGGCAAGGAACGGGTCCGCGAGCGCGCGGGCGTCGGAGAAGGCGTCGAGCGCGCGGGCGATGTCGGTGGCGGTCATGGGAAACGCCTCGAACGAGGTGAAGTGGATCGGCGTGTCACCCGCCGCCAGGGCCAGCGCAAGCATGTTGAGCCCGGTGCCAAAGCCCAGCTCGGCCACGCGAAAGCCGGGGCGCAGCCGTTCGGGCAGGTCGTTGCCCTGCAAAAACACGTGCCGCGTTTCCTCCAGCCCGCCCGCGAGCGAAAAATACGGGTCGTCGAACCGGGTCGAGACCGGGATCACCCCGTCCCGCCAGTCCAATGTCGCGCTCTGGCCCTCGGTCATTCTATCGCCTATCTGGGTCGTGAAGCACGGACGATGCAGGAGGGCGGGAGCCTTGGCAATGGTCGATGTGACGGTGCGCGGCGCGGGGGCGTTTGGCCTCTCGGTCGCCTATGCCTGCGTGATGCGCGGGGCGCGGGTGCGGGTGGTGGACCCGAACGGCGTGGGGGGCGGGGCGTCCGGCGGATTGGTCGGGGCGCTGGCGCCGCATGTGCCGGAGAACTGGAACCCCAAGAAGGCGTTTCAATTCGCGGCACTCGACCGGGGCGAGGCATTCTGGCGCGAGGTCGAGGAGATCGGCGGGCTACCGTCGAGCTATGCCCGCACCGGACGGTTGCAACCCATCGCGGATGACCATGCGCTGGCGTTGGCGCTGGCCCGCGCCGAAACGGCGAAAGAGCTGTGGCAGGATCGCTATGCCTGGGAGGTTGTCGAGGCCGGTGACTGGGGCCCGGTAACGCCAACCGGCAAGCTCATTCACGACAGGCTCACGGGCCGGATGTTTCCGCGCAAGGCGGTGACCGCGCTGGCCGCCGCGATCCGGGCGCGTGGCGGAGAGATCGTGGGCGAAGGGCCGGACGAGGGCGCGGTGGTCTGGGCCACGGGGGCTGCCGGTCTGGTCGAGATGAGCACGGCGCGCGGGCGGCTCGTCGGCGCACCGATCAAGGGGCAGTCCGCCTTGCTCGACTTCGACGCGCGGGACTTGCCGCAGGTCTTTGCCGATACCGTTCACATCGTGCCGCATGCCGATGGCACTACCGCGATCGGGTCGACCACGGAGCGGGAATTCGACGATCCCACGAGTTGCGACGACCAGTTGGACAGGGTCTTGGAACGCGCCTATGCCGCGATGCCGGTTCTGCGCGGGGCCAAGGTTTTGGAGCGCTGGGCGGGTCTGCGCCCCCGCGCCCGCACACGCGCCCCGATGCTGGGGGCATGGCCGGGTAAACCGGGGCAGTTCATCGCCAACGGGGGCTTCAAGATCGGGTTCGGCGTCGCGCCCGAGGTGGGGCGGGTCATGGCCGATCTGGTGCTCGACGGGGTTGACGACATCCCCGACGGTTTTCGCGTCGAGGACAACCTCTAAACCCCGCGCGCCGGGCACCCCAGAACATGGTCGTTCACCACGCCGCAGGCCTCCATCCACGCATAGACGATGGTCGGCCCGCAGAATTTGAACCCGGCTTTCTTGAGATCCTTTGAGACCTGTTCAGACAGCGGTGTCGAGGGCGGCACCTCGGCCTGCGAGGCGAAGTGGTTCACCAAGGGAGCGCCGCCGACATAGCCCCAGACGTGGTCCGAAAACGCCTGCGCGCCCCCGAGGTCGAGATAGGCCCGCGCATTGTTGATGGTCACTTCGATCTTGCCACGATGCCGGATGATGCCCGCGTCTGCGAGCAGGCGCTGAACCTCCGGCTCGCCCCAACCCGCGATCGCCTCTGGCTCGAACCCGTCGAACGCCGCGCGGAAATTGTCGCGTTTGCGCAGGATGGTGATCCAGGACAGCCCCGCCTGGAACCCGTCCAATACGAGCTTTTCCCAAAGCGCGCGTCCGTCATACTCAGGCACACCCCACTCGGTGTCATGGTAGGTCACGTACAGCGGATCGTCTCCGCACCAGGCACATCTCTCGCTCATCAAATCCCCGACAATTTACCCTAATTCCCGAATTTTACTGCTTCTTAGCAGGTCTGGCGCAAAAGTGGCCGGGAAATGGTGCGAGAGACAAGATGCCTGACCTGACCGCGTTAACCCCGACCGACCCCGATATCGAACTGTCGAGCCCGCTGACCATGGCAATCCAGCAGCGCGACCGCGATACGATGGCGATGGTGCGGCGCGCCGTGCAGACGAAACAGGTGATGCTGGCGTATCAACCGGTGGTGCGGACGTCGCGGATGGACACGGTTGCCTTTCACGAAGGGCTGATCCGGGTGATGGACCACACCGGGCGGATCATCCCGGCCAAGGATTTTATCGACGTTGTC